>CALBVK010000271.1 GCA_937969345.1 uncultured Acidimicrobiales bacterium | reverse complement strand
GCCGCCGAGATTCACCATTATGTAAAGAGTCGTTGTGTGGTCCCCTCCCCCGCCGGTGACGCTCATGCAATCTCGTTCTTGATGACAGTTGCGTGAAGTACATCTCGACGTATTTCAACGGCGATGGGAGCAGCAGGTTCTGCCGGTAGGTAGCCCATTGCAAGCCATGCGCACCACTCCCCGACCGGCACGGGGCTTAGTGATTCTGCTGCAGAGCGCTGCCCATCCGCACTACTCAGCGGAACATCAGGAAAGATGAGTGCTTTGGCCGATAACCAACAGCCCACAGCAAACCCTCAGCACCATCGGACTCAATGACGCCGCCGACGCCTTTGGGATCTCCGTCGACACCCTCCGTCGACGCATCAAAAAGGAACAACTGCCGGAAGCTGAACTTACGCAAGGCAAGTTCGGCGATACCTACGAGCTGCCTATGGCATCCCTTGCGCAGATCGCCCAACGAGAATCATGGGTTCTCAACCTCGACATCCTCGATGCCCAGAGCAACCCACCGGCAGCCCATCTGCAAGAAGTGGTCAACAATGACCTCATCGAACAGCTTATTGATGCCAAGACCTCTGCCGAGACCAGCTCTAGGCAACTCGACGAAACCAACAAAAAGTACTGAGTCAGCGGAAGTACATTGTCGCCATGACTCATCTCTCCCCTCGTCCGTGGGTACCCGCCGACTCAGAGTCGTACGTGCAGTCCATCGCTGCGACCGCGGCAGCGTCGCAAACCGGTCAAGTCATCGCCTCCGTGGAGGCGCTGATCGACACGTCCGAACGAATCCACAATGTCGAGGGGATCAACCTCAACCCGGCGACAAACACGATGAGCCCTCGTGCTGCTTCGGCTCTCTCGGCCGAGCTCGGGACTCGCCCGTCGCTCGGTTACCCCGGCGCCAAATACGAAATGGGACTGGAGGCGATCGAACAGATCGAGGTCATCGCCGCTGAGATGGCGGCGAAGGTCTTCAACGCTCGCTATGCGGAGGTTCGGGTGCCCTCCGGCGCCCTCGCAAACCTGTACAGCTTCATGGCTTGTGCGCAACCGGGCGCGTCGATCATCGCCCCGCCGGCAACGATCGCCGGGCATGTCACCCATCATGACGCAGGAGCCGCTGGCCTGTTTGGGCTGACGGTCCACGAGGCCCCGATCGATCCGAGTGCGTACACGATCGACACCGACGCCCTCGCTGTCCTCGCCGACGAGATCAAACCGTCGATGATCACGACCGGGTGCAGCCTGAACCTCACCCATCACGACGTCGCTACGATCCGCGAGATCGCCGATTCGGTCGGCGCAATCGTCCTCTTTGACGCAGCGCACCTGTCTGGACCAATCGCTGGCGGAGCATGGCCGAACCCGCTTGATGATGGCGCCCATGTGATGACGATGAGTACCTACAAGAGTCTCGGTGGACCGCCCGGTGGCCTGTTGGTGACCAACGACGCGGACATCGCCGAACGAGTCGACGCGATCGCGTTTCCTGGTATGACCGCCAATTTCGACGCAGCAAAGGTCGCGGCACTAGCGATCACGCTCGCCGAGTGGACCGAGTTCGGCGCGACCTACGCCCAGACGAGCATCGACTGCGCCCGACTCCTCGCCGAACAACTCCAGGCTGCCGGGGTAGCTGTCTTCCAATGCGGAGATACCTTCACCGATTCCCACGCATTCGCCCTCGACGCAACGGCTCACGGAGGCGGAGGTCGGCTTGCGGTCCATCTTCGCCAGGCGAACCTGCTGACGTCGGCGATCGGGCTACCCACGGGAACTGACGACGGGCTCCGGGTCGGTCTCAACGAGTTGGTGCGCTGGGGCGCCACAACCGCCGAGATGCCCGAGCTCGCGACACTCGTATCCAGCGCGATCGGGAGCAGCACGCCGAGCGAACTCACCGGCCAGGTCGAAGCGTTCCGTCGCCGGTTCTCCGAAATCCACTTCGCCTTTCCAGCCAAGGCCTAGAACCCAAGGCCTAGAACAAGCAACGTCCCGAAGATCTACAGCTCGTCGAAGACGATCACACTTCGTGCGACCGACCCGTTCACCATGTTGGTGAAGGCCTCGTTGATGTCCTCAAGCCCGATACGTGCGGTAATCATGTCGTCGAGGGGAAGGCTGCCAGCCATGTATCGCTCGACGAGATCTGGCATGTCGACCCGAAAACGATTCGATCCCATATTGGAGCCACGAAGGGTCTTCTCCATCAACAGCTCCGAAGCGTTGACCTCGATCGTTTGCTGCTCGGGGACCATGCCGATAATCGTGGCATCACCACCATTGCCCAGCATCTGAAAGGCTTGCTCGCTCGTTTCCTTTCGGCCCAAGGCTTCAAAGGAGTATTCGACCCCACCGTTCGTGAGTTCGCGAACGGCCTCCACCGGATCATCGGCCGTGGCATCGATGGTGTGCGTCGCTCCAAACTCACGGGCTCGTTCGAGCTTGTCCGCGGCGATATCGATCGCGATGATCATCGACGCACCAGCAGCCACTGCGCCGAGGATCGCCGACAGGCCAACTCCCCCGCATCCAATGACGGCCGTCGTCGACCCGAGCGGAACATCGGCCGTGTTGACCACAGCACCGAACCCGGTCATGACGGCGCAGCCAATGAGGGCCGCACGATCGAGCGGCATGTCCTGTCGAACCACGACGACCGCTCGTTCGCTCACGAGCATCTTCTCCGCGTACGACGACAGGTAGTACAGCTGGTCGATCCGTTGACCGTCCTGGTGCAACCGGGGCGGGGCGCCAGGCGGACGCAAGGCGTTGGGGTCATCGCACAGGTACGGCCGGCCGGTTGCACATGGCTTGCAGTCGCCACAGAACACGGACATGCACGTGATCACGTGGTCGCCTGGTTTCACATACCGAACATCAGGCCCGACCGCCTCGACCACACCAGCAGATTCGTGACCGGGGACGACTGGAAGATCGCACGTGTACTGGCCGGTCATGAAATGCAGGTCGCTATGGCACACTCCGGCGGCCGCGGTTCGGATGAGGACTTCGCCTGGCCCGGGATCGTCGATCGAGACCTGCTCGATCGTTAAGGGTTCGTTCGTTCCACGCAAGATGGCAGCTCGGATCGATTGCACCAGCGCTATGCCTCTGCGGTCGTGAGCGAATCGGCGAAGTGTGGCATGACGTCCTCTGCGAATCGCTGGATCATCTCAAGCGTGTCCTGTTGACTCATGCCGAAGTTCGCATTGAGGATCACGCGGTCGACATCGAGATCGTCGTAGACAGCGAGTTTCTCGATCATCTCGTCAGCGGTGCACACCAGCAGGCTTTCGGCCAGATCCTCGATGCTTTGTTTGCGTGGGAGCTGACGGATCATGCCATTGTCGACAATGCCGGGGCCGGTGTACACGTTGTCGAAACGTCCGTAATAACTGTGCGCTGCCTCGATGCGAACTTGCCGATCGGCGTCGCTATCGGCGAGGAACGCCACCCGTGACAAACTGATCGTGAGGTTCTCGCCATCGGAGCCCAGCGCTTCCTTGGCCCGTTTGTGAGCGTCGACTTGGTCGACCAGCATCTGATGGTCCCCGGACAAGGCCGTGGTCTGAATATGAAACCCGCGTTTGGTACATGCCTCGATGCCGGCAGGATTCATCACGGCCATCATCAACTGCGGGCGATCAGCCGACACTGGACGAGGCATGATCGTCAGTGGCTCAAAGTCGTAAAACTGACCCGTCCAGGAAACCTCCTCTTGGGTGAGGAGCGCTTGGAGAACATCGAGCGACTCCTCGAATCGTTCGCGCGTTTCATCCATGGGAACACCGAGCCGTTCCATCTCGTACTTGAACGCACCACGTCCCACCCCGGCGAGCAGTCGTCCGTCGGTGAAGATGTCGGCAACGACCAACTCCCCCGCCAAGATCCTCATGTCGTGCAACGGCAGCACGAGTACCGACGTCATGATCTTGACCGACTGGGTGTGCGCTGCGATCTTCACGGCGAATTGCAACGGCGCCGGGTTCATCAAACAGTTGATGAGGTGATGCTCGGTGAGCCCCACAGCGTCGTAGCCGAGCCCATCGGCGAGCACCGCTTGCTCGATCATGTCGGCGTAGACACGATCGCCGCCATAGGACTTGTCGGGATAGTCCGCTGACAGTTGGATGCTGAACTTCATCGAGACAGTATTGCAGGCCTCGAACCATGGGGAGAAGCGCTAGATTCGCCGCTATGCAACGAACGCTCGACCGTGGTGCCTTCGTTGCCATCGCCATACAACCTGATGTTCCACCGGTTTCGGTTGGCTCGAGCGCCCAAACGGCAGCTCGAGGAGTTGCCTTCGCCGCTGAACGGGAGCGTTGGTTCGTGTCGGCGCCTGACGTGCGGACAACGATTCTCGAGCTGAACGAGATCTATCAGCCACGGTTCGTGTGGTGGGACCGGACTACCGCCCAACAGATCGCCCAGCTCGCCCTTCCGCTCGACCGCTGTTGGGACATCCTCACCGTTCACCGACTGATCCACGGAGGATGGCGAACCTCGATAGGCGAGGTGTGGGCGTCGTTGAGCGGGCTGTCGGTTGATTCCCTGCCATCGCTCGGCCAGATGGGACTTCTCGATCCCGCCGTCGATGACGGTCACGACAGCGATGTGGCCCTCCAGCCCGATGGCCATATTCGACCGGAGTGGATCGCAGGAGCTTGGGCGGCCAACGAGACTCGGCTGCAAGCCTGGGCCGCTCTAGCGCTCGACGCGGCTCTCCGCCAGATACCTCTTCTCGCCGAACGGGAACTTCCCGACCGTGCCCTCTCGACAGCGCGTTCGGAATCGTGCGCTGAGCTGTTGTGTGCCGAGCTCGAGCAGAACGGACTTCCCATCGACGTCGTCGAGGCGGAACGCATCATTCGCGATGCGAGTGGCCGCAGGACCAACAGTTACGCCGAGGAGGACGCTGAACGGGCTCGCCGCGACGCCCCCGTCTTTGCAAAGCTCACCGTTCCCCAGGATGTCAACCTTCGCAATCCCGGCGAGGTCAAGGACATGTTGCGCCGAGAAGGCCTGGATCTCGAGGACACGCGAGCCTGGCGTCTCGAACAACGTCGAGAGGAGCATCCAATCATCGATGAGCTCCTGCGCTGGCGCAAGGATGAGCGCATTGCCACGACGTATGGCTATCGATGGCTCGACGATCACGTACGCGATGGCCGACTGCGTGGCGAGTGGACGAGTTCGGACGGTGCCGCCGGGCGAATGACCGCCTCGAACGGGCTACATAACCTGCCGACCGAGATGCGTACGGCAGTCGCTGCTGCACCCGATCACGTCTTTGTTCGCTCTGACCTTGGACAGGTTGAACCACGGGTCTTGGCAGCGGTGTCGGGCGATCCGGCGTTTGTTGCGGCAACCCAGGCCGACGATCTGTACCAAACGGTGGCCGACCGATTGCGCGTCGAGCGGCAGGTGGCCAAGCTCGCGGTTTTGGGAGCGATGTATGGAGCGACGACCGGACAGTCCGCCCATGCGTTGCCAGGCCTGCAGAAGAACTACCCGATAGCCATGGGCCTCCTCGAGAGAGCAGCCGCCGATGGCCAGCAAAGCAACGACATCTTCACCGTCGGAGGACGCCGGATCGGCATGGGCAGTGGGTCGTCTCCCGACGGCGATCTTGACCGAGCGAGGTCGGCGGCTGCGTCTCGAGGCCGCTTTGCACGCAACGCGCTGATCCAAGGCGCTGCTGCGGAGTTCTTCAAGGTGTGGGCCATCACCGTGCGGCGGCGAGCTCGAGCGTTTCAGGCTGAGGTCGTTCTGTGTTTGCACGATGAACTCCTGGTGCATGCTCCAACGGTGCATGGCGAGGCGGTTGCGGCGCTTGTCGAGGCCGCGATTCACGAGGCCGCCCACTACTGGTCACCCGATCCAGCGGTCCGATTCGTTGCCGATGTGAGCATCATTTCCCGCTGGTCGGAAGCAAAATAGCGGGTCGCGCAGACACCACAAGTATTTGTACGTACAATTGGCGCCATGAACGCACTAACGGCTCGTTTCGTCATCTCCCTCATGTCCGCGATGCTCATCGCAACAGCGTGCGGCAGCGGGACGACGACGCCGGAAGCAGCCGCGCCGGTCGAGACCACAACGCCCGCCGACACCCCAGCGCTAAGCGACTCCCCCGGCGTTCGGCTGATCAGCGCTACCGACGGCGCAGCCATTGCCGAGAACCCTCCCGAAGACCTAGTCATCCTCGATGTTCGAACGCTTGAAGAGTTCGCCGAGGGCCACATCGAGGGAGCGACCATGCTCGACTTCTACGAGAGCGACTTTGGCGAACGCCTCGCGCAACTCGACAAGGATGTGCCGTACTTGCTGTACTGCCGTTCCGGCAACCGAAGCGGCCAGACCGCAGCCATGATGCAGCAGCTCGGCTTCAGCGACGTGGCCGATGTCGACGGCGGCATCGTGTCGTGGACCTCGACCGGCCTGCCGACCGTTACCGAGTAGCCGCCGACAACTAGGGCTGGTCGGCTCCGTCCGCCCCCACTGGCCCCAGCATCCTTAGCGCAATGAACGCTCCGACGAGACCGCCCGTCGACGACAGAAACAAGTCGCCGATCGTGTCGGTGTAGCCCAAGCCAAGGCCCCCGCCGCCGAGGAGCGGGCCACTATCGGAGATCGTCCACTCAAAGATCTCCCACCAAATGATGGCGAGACCTCCAAAGCCGTATCCGAGCATGATTGCGTCGCGGGAATGGTGCACGTTGCGAAATCGGAACGCGGCGAACGCAGATACCAACAGGATCCAGTTCACCAGGTGCAACACGTCGTCGGTTGGCCCAAACGACTCGTAGAAACCTGCCACATTGGCCGTCGTGTCGAGCAAGAACGGTGCTGCGAGCAACCCGTCAGCGGCATGGGGATATGGGTCCCAGTTGCGAAGTTTGGCGATGACCGGAACCAGAATCGCCGAGCCGAGAAATCCTGGCGCACGAAACTCCATGCCCTTGCCAACCGCTCCTGGTGGCTGGATGACGATTGCGATGAAAAACGCAATCACGAGGGCGATCTTCACGGCGATATTCGCGTACTTGACCCAATCTTCCCGATCGAGCCGCAGGACATGTGTTGGGTATTCCATCCCACAAAGCTAGTGATTTTGATCAGCTCGACTGGCGATGGTCAGGGCTCGTCACGGCCCTCCGCAAGCGCAAGAAGCTCCGCAGCGATTCGTTCTGCGAGCTCGACACACCGTTGTGCAGCGTCGTCGAATACATCCTTTTGTTGCACGAGCGTCTTGACGAGAACAGGAATGACGATGACCGCTTGTTGCCCCACGGCCCAATCGATCCGGCTGTAGTCACTTGTCGACAACGCACCGACCGATCGCAGCGCTTGTACCTGGAACAGCAGGTTGCGTCGGGCGCGTTGGGACCTGCCGCTCAACGTGCTGAGCTCGATATCGGCGAGCATCTCGTCGATGGCGTCTGCGAGCCTGATGAAGGACAGGGGTACATCGGCCACCCCGTAACCATAGCGACGTGACATGATTCGTCGGTGACTCACACTGCCCCTGACTCGCCATTTCCTCGGGAACTCGTCCGAGACCTCGCAAAGGCGGAACTGCACGTGCACCTCGAAGGCACGGTCGACGCGCCGACCCTCTTGGCGTTGTGCGAACGCCATGGCGAGAGGCCACCCGCCGGCGATGTCGAAGGTATCGACGAGTGGTACAAGTTCGACGGCTTTCCGATGTTTCTCGAGCGGTATTTCACCGTGCTCCGGCTCCTACGCGATCCCGAGGACTTCGCACTGGTCGCCGAGCAGTACATGCGTACCGCTCACGAGCAAGGCGTCGTCCACGTCGAATTCCACTCTTCAGCAACAGGCCACATCCTCGAAGGCGGTAAGCGGTGGGCTCCGATCCACGATGGCATCGTGGCCGGGTGTTCGTCGTCTGCAGATGACACCGAGATGACGTGGGGCCTTATCCCCGACATCTCGCCACACCTGCCAGCGTTGGAGTGTTCACGAGCAATGGACGAGGTCTTCGCGCACGACCTCGAGCACATCCTCGCTGTTGGGATGGGTGGGCCAGCTGATACCTGGACGAGCGACGACTTCTCCCCGATCTTTGCCAAGGCCCGGTCGTTGGGCATCC
>CALBVK010000270.1 GCA_937969345.1 uncultured Acidimicrobiales bacterium | reverse complement strand
CCGCGAACTCGGTGATCGGTCCCGACGGCAAGCGTCAGTCGGGATGGCTGCTCAGCTCATCTGCGTACCCGGCCATCGTTCCCGACGAACTGTCCGAGACCGCGTACATGACCAACCGGGCCATCGACTTCATCCGCGACGCTGGCGACGACCGCTGGTGCTTGCACCTCTCCTTCATCAAACCCCACTGGCCCTATGTTGTGTCCGAGCCGTACCACGACATGGTCAGCCCACTCGACCTACCATCACCGAATCGCTCCGACGCCGAGCTCGAAACGACCCAGCCAGTGCTTCGGGCGTTGCAGCAAAGCCGTATCGGCACGACGTTCTCTCGCGACGACGTGCGCAACACCGTCTACCCCGCATACCTCGGTCTCGTGAAGCAGATCGACACGCACCTCGGTCGCCTGTTCACCGAGCTCGATGCCCTCGGCCGGTCCAACGACACCATGATCGTGTTCACCGCCGACCACGGTGACTACCTGGGTGATCACTGGCTGGGCGAGAAAGACTGGCTCCACGAAGAGATCGTCCACGTGCCCCTTATCGTCGTGGATCCGCGATCCACCGCCGATGCCACTCGAGGTTCGGTGAGCACCGAGCTCGTCGAGTCGATCGATCTTGCGCCGACGTTTGTCGAAGCCCTGGGAGGCAGCGTCGAAGACAACCTCTGGCTGGAAGGGCAATCGCTGCTGCCGGCCCTTGCCGGAGCGCACCCGTTCGCCACGCATCCGCGCGAGGCGGCGATCTGCCAGGGCGAGTTCAGCACGCTCGAACTCGCCGGTGGCCTTCTCACAAGCGCCAAGGGCAAGCTTCGCGCCACGATGATCCGAACCGATCGATACAAGTACATCCTCAGCGAAACCGGACCGAACGTGCTCTACGACCTCGAGGCAGATCCCGAGGAGCTTCACGATCGCATCGACGACCCAGCGCTCAGCAGCGTCCGGTCGGAACTACACGATCGACTCTTCGACTGGTACCGAGCTCGGACGAACGAAGTGACGAGCCGCCAACCTTCTACCGACCCCGAACGACTCGGGCAAGACGCTCGCGAAGGGGTCTTCATTGGCTATTGGGACGAAACCGACGCGGCCGCCGACGCCGCCGATCACCTCTTGTGAACAGTTAGGGACAGTCCCTAACTGTTCACGCGCTGAGTGCTTCGGCGAGTGGAGCGAGGCGTGCCGGGTCCATGGGACCACGCATCGACCAGACGACAATGTCGACTCCAGCGTCGAAGAACGTCTCGGCCTTGTCGGCGAGCGCACCAGGCGCGGTTTCGGTATCAAAGCCGAGGTGGATGGACCGAGTGATCTCGCTGCTGTCGCGGCCGACCTTGTCGCAGTGCATGTGCAGGACCTCGTCGAGCTCGAGCCAGTCGGCGGGCGCATCGGGAAAGGTCATGTCCCACTGGTCGGCGAACTTGGCGACGGTACGAAGTGTCCGAACCTTCCCTTTGCCACCGATGACGAATGGGATCTTGTCCTGAACAGGTTTTGGTTCGCACCAGGCGTCGGTGAGTTCGAAGAAGCGGCCCTTGTGCGTAGTCGACTTGGTTTCGAGGAGCGACTTGATCACCTCGGCGCCTTCTTCGAGGCGGTCGCTGCGATCGCGGAGCTCGCCGAGCGCAATGCCGTAGGCGTTCGACTCTTGAAAGTTCCAGCCCGCACCAAGACCGAGCTCGAAGCGTCCGCCCGAGAGGTGGTCGAGGGTGGCAGCCATGTTGGCCACCACGGCCGGATGGTGGTGGTGGATGCCATTGACCATCGCTCCAATGCGGATGCGGGTCGTTGCTTGTGCGAGCGCCCCCAGCATGGTCCATCCTTCGAGGTTCGGACCGTCGAAGGGTTCGGCGAGTGGGTAGAAGTGATCCCAGTTCCATGCCGACTCAAAGACGTCGAGTTGATCGGCCTCCTTCCACACCGCAAGAAATTCAGCCCACGTAGCGTGATGCGGCGGCGTCTTGATTGCATGTCGTCCCATAGCGTCTCCTTGTTTCATGAACAGTTAGGGACAGTCCCTAACTGTTCACTAGTCGATCCACTCGACGCCCATGGCGGCGATCTTGTCCCGAAGGCCGTAGAAGTCGAGGCCGAGCTCTCCAGCTTCGAGCTTTGCACGAGTGGCAGCTTCCTTGTCGAGCCGTTCGTTCGACTTCTCGAGCGCAAACGCTGCTTCGGTTCGTTCGACCACCACCACGCCATCGTCGTCGGCACAGATGATGTCGCCAGGCGTGATGATCGTGCCGTCGATGGAGACGGGCACGTTGACCGAGCCGGGCGTGTTTTTGACGGTGCCCTGGCACGAGACGTGACGGGTCCACACGGGGAAGCCCATCTCGCGCAGGTCCTGAGTGTCGCGCACCGCTGCATCCATGACGAGGCCGCGAACGCCGCGGGCCATGAGCGACGTTGCGAGTAGGTCGCCGAACATGCCGTGGGTGGAAGGTGCGGTGGTGGTGACGACGAGAATGTCGCCCTCCTGGCACACCTCGACAGCAGCGTGGATCATGGCGTTGTCGCCGGGGTGGCTGAGCACGGTGACGGCCGTTCCGGCGACCTTGACGTTCTGTTGAATTGGCTTGAGCTCAGGGCCGACATAGCCACGACGCCCGATGGCCTCGTGCACGGTGGCGGTGCCGATCGGGGCGAGCTGGTCGACAATGTCGAGCGGTGCCCGTTCAATCGTTCGGCGAACTACGTGACTCATGAGCGTTCCAATCGTGGGTAGACCTTCAAAATGTTGTCCTCGAACACCATCTGTTTCTGCGCGTCATCGAGGGCCGAGTTGTCGATGTAGACCTTGGTGTCGTCCCAGTACTTGCCGGTCTCTTCATTGATGCCTCGAACAGCGCCGACCATCTCGGAGGCGAACAGGACGTTCTCCGTGGGCACCACGTCGAGCAGCAAGTCGATGCCGGGCTGGTGGTAGACACACGTGTCGAACCAGATGTGATCGAGCAGTCCGTCGAAGTCCCAGCCCTTGTCCTGGGCCATGCCCTTGAACCGGCCCCAGTGGTAGGGAACGGCGCCGCCGCCATGGGGAATGACGAAGCGCAGGTTCTCGAAATCGTTCATGAACCCCGAGGTGAGCGCCTGCATCCAGGCGGTCGTGTCGGCGCCGAGGTAGTGCGATCCGGTCGAGAAGAAGTGATCGTTGCACGACGCCGACACGTGGATCATGCCGGGCACGTCGAGCTCGCACATGGCCTCCCACAGCGGCCACCAGTATTCGTCCCATAACGGCGGCGTGTCGTTCCAGAAGCCGCCCGACGGGTCGGGGTTAACGTTGCAGCCAACGAACCCCATCTCCTCGACGCAACGACGGAGCTCGGTGACCGAACTCTCGATGCTTGTTCCAGGCGACTGCGGAAGCTGACAGCCTGGGGCGAAGTTATCGGGGAACAAGTCGCATACCCGTCGAATGAGCTCGTTCTGATGTTGCGACCAGAACTTCGACGTGTGCTCGTTGCCAACGTGGTGGGCCATCCACGACGCACGTGGCGAGAAGATCGTGAGGTCGGCGCCGCGCTCGCGTTGCAGCTTCAGCTGGTTTAGCTCGATGCTCTCGATGATCTCGTCGTCGGACACGGTGATCGTGCCCTTCTCGCCAACGAACGCCGGGTCGGCCTCGACCGCAGCCTTCTGTGCTTCACGCCAGTCGCCGACTCCGGGCGGAGTGGTCGTGTAGTGGCCATGGCAGTCGATGATGCGCGTCATGGGGGTCCGATCAGCCGTTGAGCTGTTGTTCGAGGATCAGTTGCTGCTCAAGATCGTGCAGCGCTTCGTAACAGGCCATGACCTGCTGCACCGAGCTGTTTGGTTCGCGGCCTTCGCGGATCGCCGAGATGAATTCGCGGTCCTGGAGTTCGATGCCGTTCATGCATACGTCGACGTTCGAGACATCGATGACTTCGTCACGTCCGGTGATCAGGTCGTCGTATCGGGCGAGGTAGGTGCCGGTGTCACCGATGTAGCGGAAGAACGTACCGAACGGACCGTCGTTGTTAAACGAAAGCGACAGCGTGAGGATGGCTCCGGTCTCGGTCTTCATCTGGATCGACATGTCCATCGCGATGCCGAGCTCGGGATGGTGGGGGCCTTCGAGCACGTTTGCCGCGACGACCTTCTCACCCGTTTGGTACTGGAAGAGGTCGACGGTGTGTGCAGCGTGGTGCCAGAGCAGGTGGTCGGTCCAGCTGCGTGGTTCGCCCTTGGCGTTGGAGTTCGTGCGACGCCAGAAGTAGGTCTGCACGTCCATCTGTTGGATGTTGAATTCGCCGTCCTGGATCTTGTTGTGGATCCATTGGTGTGACGGGTTGAAGCGGCGGGTGTGGCCAACCATGCACACGAGGCCAG
>CALBVK010000269.1 GCA_937969345.1 uncultured Acidimicrobiales bacterium | reverse complement strand
CTCGAGCAGATGAATCCCTTCGACACCGTCGAGTTCCCGTCCGAAATCGACGAGGTTCCGGCGATGCGCCTCCTGAAAGAACACGATTGGAATGTCGGCCTTGCGAGCGCTGGCGATGAGTTCGGGTGCCGAGCTCAGGAGGTCGTCGTACCCGTCCATCAACGGGATCGATACGGGAGCATCGGCGTCGTGGGCGCCTTCACCTCCCTGAATATCGATCACCAGCAGGACCGGCTGACCTTCGATGAGTTGTCGGTCGGGTGCGTCGGCGCTCATGGCAGGCAACGATATCCCTCGTTGTGCTGACACCTGCGGACGCGGCCATACTGGCTTGCAATGTCGATACTCCCGGATCTTCTCGCCGCAACCGAGGCGGTATCTCTCGCCCGCCACGTGCTCGACGAAGCGCTCACCAACGCAAAAGCGCTCGGACCGGCGGCACACGACGACCAGCAGTTCCTATACGACATATCGCATGCTGCGGCCGGAGTGTCCATGTGTGAGACCGCTCTTCGTTTCGCCGACCGCGGCGACGACGAAGCGCTGCTCGCCCACGTCTTCATTGGCCGGGTTGTCGCCCAGCTGGGGGCGACATTGTGGAGCTCGCACCGAAGCTGGGGTGTCGACGCCACCGCACTTGACGCGGCCCAGGCCTACGCGAACGAGGCCACCTCCCCGACATTCATCGCTCGTGTAGCCCAAGCGCGACCATCGGCGCACCTTTCCGACGAACTGTCACTGGTCGCCGACACCTTCCGTCGGTTCGCTCAGGACAAGATCGCCCCTCACGCCGAACACATCCACCGCGACGACCTCGACATTCCCCAGGGGATCATCGACGGCGTTGCCGAGCTCGGTTGCTTTGGGCTGTCCATACCCGAGGTCTATGGCGGTTTCGCTCAGGGCACCGAGGACGACTACCTCGCGATGATCATTGCGACCGAGGAGCTCTCGATCGCGTCGCTCGGGGCCGGCGGGTCGCTCATCACCCGTCCCGAGATTCTGGCGCGAGCACTCGAGGCTGGTGGAACCGAACAGCAGAAGCAGACGTGGCTACCCAGGATTGCCTCGGGTGAGACGCTCTGCGCGGTCGCTGCTACCGAGCCCGACTTTGGGTCGGACGTTGCCCGGATGAAAGTGACGGCCACCCCAGTCGATGGCGGCTACATGCTCAACGGCACAAAGACGTGGTGCACCTTCGCCGGCCGTGCTCACGCCTTGATGGTGCTCGCACGAACCAACCCCGACCTCGACCTCGGCCACAAGGGCCTGAGCATTTTGATCGTCGAAAAGCCGAGCGACGATGGGCATGAGTTCCGCCACGACGTCGATGGCGGCGTGTTGGAGGGCCGTGCCATCCCCACGCTCGGCTATCGGGGTATGCACAGCTTCGAGGTCAGCTTTACCGATTGGTTCGTTCCCGAACAGAACCTCATTGGCGAACAGGACGGCCTCGGCCGCGGCTTCTACTTACAGATGGCCGGCTTTGAGAACGGGCGGATCCAGACCGCAGCCCGATCGGTCGGGGTGATGCAGCGGGCGTTCGACCTTGCGAGCGAATACGCGGCCGACCGCTCGGTGTTTGGCAAGAGCCTCGATGCGTATCAGCTGACGCAAGTAAAGCTGGGCACCATGAATGCGCTCATTCAGATCAGCAGGCAGTACAACTACGAGGTCGCTCGGGCCATGGCCGCGGGCGACGGTGCTGCCGAGGCCGCAATGGCGAAAGCGTTCGTCTGCAAGGCCGCCGAGTGGGTGACCCGCGAAGCGCTCCAGATCCATGGCGGATACGGCTACGCCGAGGAATATGAGGTGAGTCGTCTTTTCGTCGACGCCCGGGTTCTGTCCATCTTCGAAGGCGCTGACGAGACCCTGTGCCTGAAACTCATCGCGCGGCGGTTGTTGGCATAGCGAGAGCCACCCTCGCGCTTCGCGAGCGTGTTGTAGGTTTGGGCCATGCGGACCGCCAAGCTCGACCTCATAGGGTTCGGCCGGGTAGCGCGCACCGACATGCTGGCGGCCATGGCGATGCTGCCCGATGGCATCGATGTACTGCGGCCACGGTTAGGCCTTCCCCTCGTATTGGCCAACACGTACGCGTCAGCACAACACGTGTTGGTGGCCGACGATGAGTCGTATCGAAAGCCGTGGATCGTGCGTCAGGTCATCGAGGAGGGCCTCGGCACGAACCTCTTCACATCCGAAGGCGACCGATGGCTCGCTCGCCGAAAACCCATTGCACCGGTGTTTGCGCTGACCCAGGTCGACGACCTCGTGGCGATCATGGCGGCGGCAGCCAGCGAAGCGACATCGACGTGGGCCGATGGCGAGGTCGACATTCAGTCGGAGATGACCAGCCTCACGATTCAGGTCGCGCTTCGAGCGTTGCTCGGAACGACCGACGCGGACAACGACGTCGCGGTTGCAGTCACCAACTCGTTCACCGAGATCCTCGATTGGGTCTCGTATCGCCTCAACAATCCGTTGTCGCTCCCGGCGGTGATTCCGACGCCGAGGAACACGCGGATGCGATCTGCGCAGTCCGCGTTGCGGTCGGCGATCCGTGACCTCATCGCCGAGCGCAGGTCCGCTGAACGCGAGTCCGTCGATGTTCTCGGCCAACTGCTCCGCGCCCAGGACGGCGAGACCGACCTCACCGACGACATGATCGCCGATGAGTGCATTGGCTTTCTTTTCGCCGGCCATGAAACCACTGCGGCAACGCTGACGTGGTCGTTGTACGAACTTGCGATGCGCCCTGACCTGCAAGACGCCGTGGGCGAGGAGGGCCGGGCGTTCGCCTCCTCGGCCGGCACCTTCGAGCGTGTCGAAGCAATGACGACGACGTCGGGCGTTGTCGAAGAGGCCCTGCGCCTCTACCCCGCCGGCATCTCGATCGTCCGGTCAGCCAAACGCACGACATCGATCGGCGATGTGACAATTCGCCGGGGAACCATGGTGATGATCCCGGTCTATGCCGTACAACGGTCGGCAACGGCATGGGAAGACCCCGAACGCTTCGACCCCACTCGCGATCATGGTGGTAATGGCGATGGGTTTATGCCGTTCGGGCTTGGACCACGACGCTGTCTCGGCGCTCGCTTTGCCAGGGCTGAGCTTCGGGTGGTGCTGGGTTTGCTCTGCAGCCACTGGCGATTCACCTATGACCGTCCTACGCCTCCCGAGCCCACCGTTGCGCCCTCGCTTCGAGCGAAGGGAGCTCTCCCGCTCGGAGTGACGCGTCGCTAAGCGAACACCAAAGTATATTGCTTTGAATATTGACTTCATATTCGTATGAATCTATTGTGACCTCGATGCCGGACAGCAACGAGTTTCTCGACAGCTACCTTCCCTACCTACTTCGCCGCGCCGACCAGGCGCTCTCCGCCCCGTTCTACGCGGTGCTCACCACCTACGGGGTCGCCCGTTCCGATTGGCGCGTCCTCGCCGTGCTCGAAGAGCTGGGAGAACTGACCGTCCTCGACCTCGCCGCTGCTGCCCTCAGCCCACAGCCAACGGTCACGCATTCGCTTCGACGCCTTGAGAAGCAAGGGCTCGTCACCCGCACCACAGGGACGCTCGACAAGCGACAACGCTTCGTTGCGACGACTCCCGCCGGTTCCACCCTTACCCGAACGCTCATGGCCGAAGCCAAGGCACTCGAAGCCAACGCACTGGCTTCGGCCGGCGACCTCTCCGAACTGCTCGATCAACTCACGTCGCTGACGACCTCGATCGAGGCGTACACGGCAGCGCTCGCAAACCAGACCGAGGCGGCCGGATGAGTCACAAACCCAACCTCACACACCGACCGAGAGGCGTAGCTGCATGACCACGTACGACACTCCCAATGCCCGCGATCGACGTCCGTTCAACCTGCAACGATGGATCGACGACCATCGAGACGAGTTGCGCCCGCCGGTCGCAAACAAGCAGATCTGGCGTGAGGCCGACATGATCGTGATGATCGTCGGCGGCGGAAATGAGCGCAACGACTTCCACGACGATCCCCGAGAAGAATTCTTCTACCAGATCAAAGGCGACATGATCCTGTGGTTGTGGCCTGAGGAGGGCGTCGAGCCCTACCCGATGCCGATCGCCGAGGGCGAGGTCTACCTCCTGCCCCCGCACCTGCGCCACTCGCCGCAGCGGCCAGACCCCGAATCGATCGGCCTGGTGGTTGAGTATCAGCGAGACATTGGCGAACTCGACGGTTTCGAATGGGCGTGCACCAACTGCAACAACGTCGTACACCGCGTCGAACTCCAAGTACAAGCGATCGACGAGGACCTGCCACCGCTATTCGCGGCCTTCAACGAAGACGAAGAGGCCCGCACCTGTCCGACCTGTGGCACCGTGCACGCCGGGAAAGACGGTCGTCTGTGAGCGTGCCCGAGCGCCCTACAGCCGCCGAGCTCGATGCTGCGGATCCACTCGCACGATTCCGCGATGAGTTCGAGATCCCCGACGGCATCTACCTCGTCGGCAATTCGCTTGGAGCGGTCCCGCGCCGCGCTCGAGCGTATGTGAATACCGAACTCGACCGTTGGGGAACCCTCGGAGTCGAGGGTCATTTCACCGGTGACCTCGCGTGGAAGGACTACCACGAACTCGTCTCCGAACAGCTCGCCCGACTGGTCGGCTCACGCCCAGACGAAGTCGTTGCGATGAACGCGTTGACGGTCAACTTGCACCTGTTGATGATCAGCTTCTACCGACCAACCACAACGCGCCACAAGATCCTGATCGAAGCGCATGCATTCCCCTCGGACCATTTCGCCGCCGAGTCCCAAATTCGCCAGCGCGGATTCGACCCGGAGACCTCACTGATCACGGTCGCCCCGCGCTCTGGCGAGGAGACGTTGCGCCACGAGGACATCCTGTCGGCGATTCGCGAGCATGGCGATTCTCTCGCCCTCGTCATGCTTCCCGGCGTCCAGTACTACACCGGCCAGGTAATGCCGATGGAAGCCATCACCGCCACGGCCCACGAGGTTGGGGCCCACGTCGGCTTCGACCTCGCTCACGCAGCCGGCAATATCGAGCTGAGCCTGCACGATTGGGGGGTCGACTTCGCCGCGTGGTGCTCGTACAAATACCTGAACAGCGGGCCCGGAGGTGTCGCTGGAGCGTTCGTCCACCAGCGCCACATCGACGATCAGTCGATACCGAAGCTCGTCGGCTGGTGGGGCACCAATCCCGAAACCCGTTTTGCAATGGCGACCGAGTTAGATGCGATGCCCACGGTCGAATCGTGGCAGCTGTCCAATGCGCCGATCCTTCCCCTCGCGGCGCTGCGGGCATCGCTCGACATCATCGACGAAGCCGGCGGAATCAGCGCCCTGCGCGCAAAATCGCTCCAGCAGATCGAGTTCTTCGACCGGCGC
>CALBVK010000268.1 GCA_937969345.1 uncultured Acidimicrobiales bacterium | reverse complement strand
CGAGGCGGGTGCGTTCGCCGCCGGAAAGGTCCATCACGTTGCGCTCAGCGGCTTGGCCGCTGAAACCGAACGACCCGAGGACGGTTCGCCAGTTGCGCGTCGTCTGCTTCGGTGTCACCGTCAAGAGTTCGCCATAGACGGTCTTGGTTGGATCCATGTCTTCGGCCTGGTCTTGGGCAAAGGCGGCGAGGTCGACGTTGGTACCGAGGGTGACGGAGCCTTCCGTTGGCTCTAAAGCTCCGGTGAGGAGCCGGATCAGCGTCGTCTTGCCAGCTCCGTTGGGCCCGACCAGTCCCACCTTGCGCCCGCGCTCGACCACGATGTTGACGTCTTCGAGGATGGTGGTCTCGCTGCCGTCCTCGTTCGCGTACCCAACGGTTGCGTTCTCGATCTCGGCGACGATGCGCGATGAACGCTGCGGCTCGGGAAAGTCGAACTTGGCGGCGATTTCTTTTTCGGTCGGAACCTCGATGAGTTCGAGCTTCTCCATGGCCTTGATGCGACTCTGCACCTGCTTGGCCTTTGTTGCCTTGTAGCGGAAGCGTTCCACGAAGGCCTCCGTTGCGGCCATGTTCTTACGCTGCTGGGCCGCCTGGGCCACGATCTGGGCGTAGCGCTCCTCACGGGCGGCGACGAACTCGAGGAACGTGCCCACATACTCCTGGGCCCCGCCGCCGGAGATCTCGAGGATCCGGTTGGCCACCGCGTCGATGAAATCGCGATCGTGCGACACGAAGAGCAGCGCGCCGCCCCAGTTGGCGAGATGGTTCTCAAGCCATGCCACCGAATCCACATCGAGGTGGTTGGTGGGCTCATCGAGGATCAAGACGTCGGGCTCGCTCAGGAGAAGGCGGGCGAGAGCGACGCGCATCCGCCAGCCGCCCGAGAGTTCTTTGATCGGTCGATCGTTCCACGCGGGTGGAAAACCCAGTCCGGCGAGGACCCGGTGCGCTTCGGACTCGATGGCGTAACCACCCATCGTCTCGAATTCGCTCTGTGCCTGGCCGTACTGGTCGATGATGCGCTCCATGTTGGAACCGTCGTCGGTTTCGAGTTCTTGTTCGAGTTTGCGCAGACGTTCGGCGATCGTGCGTACGTGTTCGGCGCCATCGAGCGTCTCGGCGAGCACACTGCGATCCGTTGCTTCGGGCAATTCCTGGGCGAGGTACCCAATCCGCAGATCCTTCGGCTTGTGAATGACCCCCGCATCGGGCTCCTCGACACCCATGATCGATTCGATCAAGGTGGTCTTTCCGGTGCCGTTTCCCCCAATGAGGGCCACGCGACGGCCAGCGGACAGCTGCAGGGTGACGTCGCTCCACAGATTGCGCGCACCATAAGCTTTTGAAAGACCTGAGACCGTAAGCACCCGTCAAGGATAGGACCGTGTGCGCCCGGCCTCTACGCTCAGAGTCGTGGTATCTCCAGCGTTGCCTAGCGGCGAAACAACCCCCTCACCTTCAGAAGAGGCTCAGCGAAGCCAGCTTCGACGCATGAAGGTCGTCGCAACGGCCATGTTGGTCGTCGCTGCGGTGATCTTCATCATCGCCCGTGGCTACGAGGAAGACCACGGTTGGGTGGGCTACGTACGAGCTACCGCCGAGGCTGCCATGGTTGGAGCGCTGGCCGATTGGTTTGCGGTTACCGCGCTGTTTAAGCATCCATTGGGACTGCCGATTCCGCACACGGCGATCATCCCGAAGCGCAAGAACGAGATTGGCGAGGGGTTGGGCGAGTTCGTGCAGTCCAACTTTTTGACCGGCGAAGTGGTAGCCGAGAAGCTGCAGAGTGTGGAGATGAGCCGTCGTCTCGGCATGTGGCTCCGCGAACCGGAGAACGCTCGATCGATCATCGGTGAGTTGGCCGTTGTCGTGTCGGCGATTTCGGAGGTGCTCGGCGACGATGAAGACGTGCGCATGATGGTCGATTCGCTCGTGCGCGATCGGCTTGGCCGCATACCTGTGGCGCCCATCATGGGACGGGTCATCGACGCTGGCATGGACGGCGACCACCACCACGAGGTCTACAACACGGTTCTGAAGGGTGCTGCGAACTTCCTCGAGGACAACCGGTCAACGTTCCGGCGCCGGCTCATCAACGAGTCGCCCTGGTGGGTACCAGAGGGCATCGACGACAGAGTCTTCGAAAAGATCTACGGCGCGGTGATGACGTTCCTTCGCGAGGTCGATAGCGACCCGGAACATCACATCAAGCGAGATATCGATGTTCGATCCCGAGAGTTCGCGGATCGGCTTCGCTCCGACGAACGGTTGATCGTCCAAGGCGAGAAGCTCAAACACGAGCTCCTCGACCACCCCGAGTTCCAGGCCTGGACCAAAGACCTTTGGTCGACGTTGCAGCGTGGGTTTGGCGAGGCGACCAAGGAAGCCGACTCCGATGTACGCCGTCGTATCGAGGACGCCATCATTGCCCTGGCGAACCGGCTGGTCGTTGACGTCGAACTGCAACGCAAGGTCGATGCCTGGATCGAGTCGATCGTCATCTATCTGGCCGAAGCTGGCGGTTCCGAGATCGGCGGGCTAATTGCGAACACTGTCCAGGGGTGGGACGCCGACGAGACCGCCGACCGGATCGAACTTCAGGTCGGGCGCGATCTGCAATTCATCCGCATCAACGGCACGTTGGTCGGCGGGCTTGCCGGCTTCCTGATCTACGCCGCAAGCGAAGCGTTCTTCTAAACCGATTCCCAGACGCTTGGTTCGAGCGGAATAGCGCTGGGGTCGTAGCGGTCGAGTAGCTCGGGCATCGATAAGGCTTCGCCGCGTTCTACGAGGCCGAGCGATTCAGCCAGTCGGCCGCGAACCTCGTCTGGGCCGATGCCGATGCTGGCGAGATCGGTGAGGGTGACCGCGCCGTCGCGCTTTGCGAGCCGGTCGCCGTCGCTGTTCATCACCAGGGGAACGTGTCCATGCTCGACGTGGGGTAAACCAAGGACATCACGCAGCCACACGTGGCGCGCCGTTCCGGGCAGCAGGTCGGCACCACGGACCACTTCGGTGATGCTCTGGTCCGCGTCATCGAGCACCGTCGCAAGGTTGTACGAGGGAACCCCGTCGTTTCGCTGAATCACGAAGTCGTCGACGAACTCTCGCTGATCCCCATAGTTCCGGTCGCTAAACGAGATCTCGATGTTGTCCGTGCGAACCCGCATGGCCGCTGGGCGCTCCTCGGAGCGGCGAGCCCGTTCAGCGCTGTCTAGGTCCCTGCACGTTCCCGGGTAGGCGCCGTCGGGGAGGTGGGCGTGCGGGGCCGAGGCGGCCTCGCGAATTTCGCGGCGCGAGCAAAAGCACGGGTAGAGCAGTCCATCGTCGGCGAGGCGGTCGATCGTGCTCCGATAGTGGTGCGAGCGTTCTGATTGGCGGAGCTCGCTCCCATGGAACGTGATGCCGATGAGTTCGAGGTCGATCCGCTGCTGGCGTTCGTGTTCGACGGACGACACCCGTGGGTCGAGGTCGTCGATGCGAAGGCGAAGGGTTCCGCCATCGTGGTGGGCCGACAGCCACGCGAGCATTGCTGTACGGAGGTTGCCCACATGGAGATCGCCCGAAGGCGAAGGTGCGTATCGGCCGATCGAGCTCACCCGGGCAGTCTCTCAGATGACGAGCTGCATTGGCCGATCCGCAGCGTCGAGGTCGCCGCCGAGGATGATCGCTGTTCCATCGGCGACGCGCTGAGCGGTCCACACGAGGCTGAGGGCGTCGACGGCATCGGTGAGCCATTTACGAGGCACGGTCGCCAAGAGCTCGTCGACTGGTCGGTCGAATGCCGTGGACAGGAGCTCCATTCGCTCACGACGGCCCTCCTCAGACGACTTCTTCGTAAGCACGGGCGACCCGGCCATCTCGGCAAAGCAGGTTTCCGGGTGGGTTTCGACGAGCCGGTCGCGCAACTCGTGACGCCACAGATCATCGACCTCTCGGATCTTGGGGATCAGGTTCCACGCCTGTTTGGACAAGCCAACGCCAGCGGTTGCCTTGGACAGCGCGTTCGCGTCGGCGTACTCGACATGGTCGAGGACAGCGCGCAGGGGAGTCGGAAAGAACGTAGAGCGGCGAGGTCCGAGCCGCTCGCGTGCCAAGGAGTCCACTGGCCGCTTACCGTCGGCGGAGAGGCCGATTGGCATGTCGATGGCGAGTACGGACACGTCGTTGGCCATCCGATCCACAGAAGGAGCCAGAGCGTCGTGAAAGGACAACGACAGGCTGTCGTCACCGGGTTGATACTCCGCAATAAGCCACCCACCGGGTGCTCCATCGACACCGAGCAACGAGCGGGTCATCGACGGCTGAAGAACGGAACCAATCCCGCAGCGACACCAAACAAGCCGAGGAACATGAAGCCCCACTGACCGGTAATCCAGGAGGCGACGAGCAGAATCACGATCAGTGACGCCATTGCGAACAGCAAGGGGCCAGGCGCCTGAGGTGGCGGTTCCGGCGGACGTTGACGGCGCGGCGTTGACCGATCCGGAGTTGGCTCATCGACCATGCTGGAACCCTATTGGGATAGGCCGACCGCGACTACTCCGCGAGCTGAATCCGAACCCGATAGATCGCCGGCCAGAGCTTTCCGGTCAGCAGAAACGTGTCGTCCGTGGGGTCATAGGCAATGCCATTCAGGACAGCGGACGCATTCTCGGCCACCTCGGGCGGTGTCAGCGTGGCGGCGTTGAGCACGGTGAGTACCTCACCGGTGCCGGGGTCGATCTCGATGATGAGCGACGACTTCCAGATGTTTGCCCACACGGTGCCGCCGACGCACTCGAGTTCGTTGAGTTCATCGACGGGTGCGCCCGAAAAGGTGACCTCGACGGTCGATCGGAGCTCGAAGGTGTCGGGATCGCGGAATTGGAGCGTCGGGGTGCCGTTGGACATGACGAGCTGGTCCTCGTCGTGGCACAACCCCCAACCTTCACCGTCGTAGGCGTAGGTGTCGATCCGTTGAAAGGTCTCGGTGTCGTAGCGGTATGCCACCCCATCTTGCCACGTGAGCTGTAGGGCGGTGTCGCCAAGAACCGTAAGCCCTTCGGCAAAAACGTCGTCGACACCGGTGCTGCGGAGCACCGAGCCGGTACTGAGGTCGAGTTCGCGAATCGATGACTGGCCAACAAGCCCGGTGCTCTCAAAGAGTCGTCCGTCGAAGATCTCAAGGCCCTGTGTGAATGCGCTGGTGTCGTGCGTGAGGACGTCGAGGATCTCGAAGGTTGCAGCTGCAGGTGTGGTCCGCTCGTCGGGGTCCTTCACCGCCGAGTCGACGATCGCTGGAAAGTCATCTTCGGCGTCGGGCGACGGCGGCTCGATCGTGGCCTCGTCTGTCGTCTGCGCAGCAGGTGGCGCTGCTTCGGCCATCTCGGTCAGCTCGGCGAGCACTTCGGCCTGATTGCCGGAAGAGCCGCCATTGAGCAGCGAGAACGCAAGGACCCCAATGCCGGCGAAGAGGACAGCGATGCCAGCGGCAGATAGTGCGCGGCGGTTCATTTACCGGCTTGGGTCGACCGACGGATCGATCGGGGTGAACTGCTCGGTTGGAGTGAACTCCTCGAGTTCTGGAGGGTTCTCCCGGTAGACGAAGCCGCTGCCGATTCGGATGCTGCACTCTTCTTCGATGTAGGCGAGTGTTGCGTCGATGCCAAAGACCGGCCGGGTTGCCAGTGCCGTCCACTGATCGCTGAAGTCGGATTCGGCGAGTTCCTCGAGGTCCCACAAGGCGGGCTCGCCGATCTCGACGAAGTCGGCAAAGTAGTCGGCCGAGGATGCGAAGTCGGCGGTGATTGTGCCGAGGCGAAGCGCAGACGCCGCGGTGTAGAAGTTAAGCGCCACGTTCTGGGGAACGCCGAGCAGGCCGGACTCGAGCGGATCGATCCGGGCGGTATTGATGATCTGTGGCGGTGGCGAAGCGGTTGGGACAAACGCCTCGGTCGTGGGCGGGGAGTCCGCGTTCGGCTCGGTCGTGGTGGTGAACGCTGCACCATTTGCGAAGGCCTCTTCGCCAGCGACGGTGCGGGCTTCACGAACCGAAGCAGCGATATCACCATCGGGGTGCAAGCCGACATCGATCGGGAGGTCATCCGGGGCGCCGATCGGGTCACCGGCAAGGTTGACGAGCTCGACCTTTATATCTCGCAGGTCGACGCGGAACTTCGCGGCGAGTGAACACAGGCGCTCGTTGTCGTCGACCACGATCGTTGTTGTCGTGGTAGTTGTTTCGCGCACCGACGTCGTCGTCTGGGTAAGTGCCTTCTGTTCGAGCGCGTCGGCCCGGTCATCGTTGAGTCGAGCGAACAACCAGACGATCATCGTCGCCACGAGCAGGACGAGGAGCGTGCCTCGAAGCTCGCGCGCAAGAATGTGAGAACGCTTCATTCTCGCCAGCCTACGGCGTGTTTGGCGCGGGTTCGGGTCACCGGGCTCGAACTCGTCCACGCGAGAAGTTTCTGCGCGAATTGCTCGAATTTTCCGACGCGCCTACGTTCGCGGGCATGCGTGGAGGATGGAGACGGTTCGGGCTGTACGTCGTGACGGTCGTGGCCTTGGTCGGCTTGGTGTTTGTGGCAACCCGTGGCGAGCAGCGAACACTGACGTTGGTCACCGCTCAGCTCGCCTTTGTTGGGGCCATGGCTTACCTGCTGACCTTCCTTGTTTGGCCGCGCCGGCCGCCGCAATCCGAGGCGCATCCGTCGAAGCGGCCACCACGTCGTTTGGTGGTCGGGGAACCTCGTCCGGAAATGGACCGACGTCCGGTGGCGGTTATCGAGAACCGTCCTGCGGGATCAAAGCCGGGTTCGCGGGTACACATCCCAGAGGCGCCGACTTCACGCGGGAACCGGGGACGTCGTCCAGACGACCGGCAGCCGACCGGCGAAATCCGTTGGCCAACCCCTCGCTAGTACCGGCGGTGCGCCAATCGTCGACAGCCGTTGGCAAGACCTGACTAGGCTAGGCGAGTTCTTTCTGACACACCCATGCCGTCGTGCAATGGGGGGAGTAGTAATGGTCAAGGTTCCTAAGGGCTATCGCAGCAAAAATGTTCGAGATGTTCGCGACGGCGGACGCAGCAGTAGTGGCGGGCGCGGCTTCGGCTTCCCGAGCCGTTCATCGAGCGGTGGAAGCCTCGGCGGCGGTTTGGGTGGAGGCAGCCTGGGTGGGGGTGGCCTCGGAGGAGCACTCGGCGGTGCCGGTGCAGCAGCTGCGGCGGGCGGCAAACGTCGCGGATGCGGCGGAATTGGCCTGATCATCTTGCTTGTCGTTCTTGCGCTGCTGTTCTTCAGCTGCGTAGGCGGCGATGGTTCGACTTCGCCTACTACGAGCGAGACCTCGTCGGCGAACTCTGGCGACGTCTGTGCGGGCTATTCGGCTTCAGCGACTGAAGCATGCGAACTCGCAAACTTCGTTCTAGATGATGTTCAGGATTTCTGGATTGATGAGTTCGCTGCGATTGGGCAGACATATCCAGAAGCCAGGCTGAATTTGTTTGCCGACAGCGTAAACACCGGTGGCTGCGGCCGAGCTACTAGCGCAGTCGGACCGTTCTATTGTCCGGCCGACAGCCGGGCGTACATCGACCTCGTCTTTATGGAGCGTCTCCAGCGTCAGCTCGGCGCCGAAGGCGACTTCAGCCAGGCCTACATCCTCGCCCACGAGATTGGTCATCACGTGCAGAATGTCCTCGGCACCAACGATGCGGTTCGCCGTGCCCAGAGCGGCGCGAG
>CALBVK010000267.1 GCA_937969345.1 uncultured Acidimicrobiales bacterium | reverse complement strand
GTCGTGATGCAGGCGGTCATGATTCGTCTCCATCTTCGTCGTCTTCGCCGGGCATCTGCTCGACGTCGACGATGCCTGGCCATGGCTTGATTCGACGGGCGAGCAGCGCAAAGTCTTTGCGCATCGGGAATCCCTCAAAGGAACCTGGCAGGTACAGCTTGCGTGGATTTGGGTGACCAATGAACGTGAGGCCGAACATCTCGGCGGCTTCGCGCTCGTGCCAGTTCGCGCCCGGGTACACGGGAATCCACGTCGGGATCGACAGATCATCGTCGGGAATATCGCACTTCACGGTGATTGCTCGCTCGGATGTGATGTCGTTCACCCGGGCAAAGACCTGAAAGCGGGTATCGCCACCGGCGTATCCCGTTTCGAGCGTGGCTGGTTCGTCGTCTGCTTCTTCAGCCTCGGGTGGGTTGAGCGTCAGATCGACCTGTGAATCCATGTCGCGTCCATAGGGGGACGGCTGCCAGTCGATGGCCGACAGGAAGTTGAAGAAGCCAAAGCCCATTCCAAAGCGCAAGGTGTTGGCCGTTTCGGCCCACGCCTCGCGGGTGACACGAACCCACACGTCGTCGCCGGGTTTGATGAAGGTCTCGACAATGCCGTCGCCAAGGTCCTCAGCGAGGGTCGCAACGAGAGCTTCGCGCGCTTCGTCTACCTCTGCGACGACGTCGGCTTCAGTTTCTTCGACAGCTGTTTCGTCGCTCATGCACCCACCACGATCGGTTCTTGGGTCCACCGTTCTTGCATGTCCTCGTTCTGAATACGCTCTTGGAGCATGACGATGCCCTCGAGGAGCGCTTCAGGACGTGGCGGGCAGCCGGGTACGTATACGTCGACGGGAACGATCTGATCGACACCCTTGGTGACCGAGTAGCTATCCCAGTAGGGGCCGCCGCAGTTGGCGCAGGATCCCATGGATATGACGTATTTCGGATCGGGCATCTGCTCGTACAGACGACGGATCGATGGTGCCATCTTGTCGGTGACCGTGCCGGAGATAACCACGAGGTCGGCTTGGCGCGGGCTGGCCGGGAACGGAATGACCCCGAGACGCATCACGTCGTAACGAGGGGACGCAAACGCTGCGCCCATCTCGAGCGCGCAACACGCAAGTCCCCACTGGTACACCCAAAGGGAGTACTTGCGGCTCATGTTGAGCAAGCCCGTAAGAGGCTTGGGCAGCTTACCGGATTCGACTAGACCCATTTGAGCATTCCCTTCCGCCAGGCGTAGACCAGGCCGAGAAGCAAGATGAACACGAAGATCGCCATTTCGACCAGGCCGAACAAGCCGTAGGCCTCGAGGCGCGATGCCCACGGAAAGATGAAGACGGCTTCGACGTCGAACAGGACGAACAACAGCGCAAAGACGTAGTAGCGAATGTTTGCCTGACTCCACATCGAGCCGGTGGGCTCGACGCCGGATTCGTAGTTCTCAAGCTTCTGTGCGTTTGGCTTATCGGGTCGAAAAATGCTGGCGAGACCAAGGAAGGCCCCGACCAACAACACGCCGAGACCGGCGAAGATGGCGACTACAAGATAAGTGCGAAGGAAATCGGACACGAAGGCTCAATCTAACTGTCGACTTTTGGCGCCGCCAAGACCAGACAAGGCAGCGTTACGGACGTCACGAATGTATCGGGAATAGCGGCACTTCTGGCTGATTCTCCCCACTGAAACGCGGGTGTTTTGGTCACAGCTCGTCTATATGACACTTCACCACCACGGAACGTCGGCTCAAGCCACGGAATAAACCGCCCGAGCACTATGCTAGAAGTGACGCGACACCAGCAGTATGGGAGATGATCGCAATGAAGGTTTGGATCGATCAAGACTTGTGCACCGGAGACGGCCTCTGTGAAGAGATCGCACCCGCAGTGTTCTTTGGACAAGACGATGGCTTGTTCTACGTGAAGGAGACCGCCGAGAACTACGGCGAAGAGAAGTTGTTCGATGGAACGAACAACCCCGCCGGCTCCGAGGGTATGGCACGGGTGCCAGACGCTCTGATCGAGGCGACTATCGAGTCCGCCGAAGAGTGCCCTGGAGAGTGCATCTTCCTCGAGGCGTAATCGCCACGACTACGTTCGTTCACGTGCCCTCGGCCTCGGCCGAGGGCACGTGTCGTTTTGCGCCGACGGCCAACCGCCGAGCATCGAGGAACAGCAATTCCGAAGGGTTGCCTGTGAGCTTGTGACGGATTGCGACGCGGCGAAGGTCAGTCAGCGCTCGGGATCGAAGTTCTTGAGCAGGAACCAGCCGGTTCCGGCCAACAGCGTGGCGATCAACAGCTCTTGGCTGACACGGCCAAACCGCTGTTGCCACGTGCCGAGGCTGAAGACAAACTCGTTGAACACACCGGCAACGCCAAGGATTGCGACCGTGGCGGTAAGCGCCGTCGCGACACGATTTGAGCGCATCGAGATGCTGCCGGTGGGCGACAGCACCAACAACAACACCAGCGCCATGCAGAGCAGTCCGAGCGTTGCGGTCACCGGCGACACCATACGGCCGAGCAGCGAGGACCACGTCCATCCGCGGTCGATCTCATCGAGCATTTGGAAGAATCCAGCAACGAGGCGGAGACCAATCGTCAACATCAGCGCCGTGGCGGCTATTTCGCGCGCCTCATCACGAGAGAGGCGCACGGGCTAATTCCCAGAAGCGGTGAGCTGCGCCAGGGCGTCTTGAGCAAAGCCATCGAGGATGCCGGGGAAGATTCCGAACAGCACCGTAACGACAACGGCCGCAGCGATTACCGCACCGATCGAGCGAGGAATAGCAAGCACCTCTGCGTCTTCATCGCCGTCTTCGAGGAACATCGAGATCAGGATTCGAATGTAGAGATACGCACCGATGACGGCTGCGATCATTGCGACGATGGCAACCCAGTAGCTCTCCGCGTCGACGGCGGCGGCAATAACACCAAACTTGGCGAAGAAGCCACTCGTGAGCGGAACGCCAGCCTGGGCGAGCAGGAACACCATAAAGGCAAAGCTCAACAACGGCTTACGCTTGCCAAGCCCTTTGAACGCATCAAAGGAGAAGTTGTTGTCCCCTTCCCCACCGAGCACGGTGAGCACGCCGAAGGTGCCAGCGACGAGGAACGTGTACGAGGCCAAGTAGAACAACGCTGCTGCCGTGCCCCGCTCACTCGCCGCCAACACGCCGAGCAAGATAAAGCCGGCGTGGCTGATCGATGAATAGGCGAGCATGCGCTTGACGTCGGTCTGCACGATTGCGGTAATCGAACCAATAAGCAGGGTGAGCGCTGCAATGACTTCCATGGCCGGAACCCAGTCGTCGACGACCGCCTGGAAGCCAGTGGACAAGATTCGCAACAGGCCAGCGAAACCAGCGGCCTTCACGCCCGATGCCATGTAGGCAACAACCGGCGTCGGCGCTCCCTCGTATACATCGGGGGTCCAGGAGTGGAACGGCACGGCTCCGACCTTGAACGCCAAGCCAACAATCATGAGGGCGAGACCGCCGAGCAGCAGTCCGTCCTGCACCAATGCTTGAGTATCGAGGAACGTCTTGATCTCGACGAGGTTCGTGGTTCCTGTCGCTCCATAGATGAGGGCAATGCCGTAGAGCAAGAACGTCGAGCTGAATGCACCGAGTACGAAGTACTTCATACCGGCTTCTTGCGATTCGAGTCGACGGCGATGCATAGCGGCGAGGATGTACACGGCTAGCGACAACGTCTCGAGTCCGAGGAAGAACACGATCAGGTCGTTGGCAAAGGCCATGATCAGCCCGCCCGTTCCCGAGAGCAACAGCAGAACGTGCAGTTCCACACCCTCGAGCTGCTCACGGATCAGGTAGGTATGTGCAAGCAATGACGCCATCACGACCGCCAGTGCGATCACGATCGTCAAGAAGATCGAGAACCCGTCGAACCCAACGCTGTTGGCAATGGTGGACGACGGCCCTTCATCGGTGTACCGGCCCCACAGCGAGATCGCAGAGATGACCGCTCCGGTGCATGCAGCGAGCGTCCATCCGGTGATGAACCAGGCGGGGATGTCTTTCTTCACCGACGTCATCGTCAGGATCAGCAAGCCGCCGACGCCCATAAAGAGCATCGGAAGCAGAATCGCGACGTCGACGTCGGGGGTGGCGATAGTTGTTTGTGCGAGCATTATTCGCCGTCCTCGCTGTGATCGTCGTCGCCGTGGTCGTCATCATCGCTGTGGTCGTCGCTGTGATCGTCGCCATGGTCGTCATCGGACGGAGCGAGAACTTCACGCTGCGGTTCAGTCCAGGTATCGACGTTCTCGTCTATATGGGCGATCAAGGCGTCGACCGATGGCTCGATTCGTTCGAGCATGGGCTTTGGATACACACCCAAGAACACGATGAGAACCAGCATCGGGAGGAGCACAAGCCCCTCGGAGACCTTGAGGTCTTCCATTTCTGCGTTCTCGCCCTCGGCCGGACCGTGGAACACCCGCTGGTATGCCCAGAGCAAGTAGAGCGCCGCGAGAATTACGCCGGTAGCGGCGATCGAGGTGATCCATGGACTGGCCACAAAGGCACCCAGCAGGATCAAGAATTCGCCCACGAAACCGTTGAGGCCCGGCAAGCCGACCGACGACAGCATCACGAGGGTGAACGCTGCGGCGAACACGGGAGCGGACTTCTGAAGGCCACCCAGCTGGGAGATCTCGCGGGTGTGGCGCCGCTCATACATCCAACCAACAAGGAAGAACAGCGCACCGGTGGAGAGGCCATGGTTGACCATCTGCATCACGGATCCAACGAGGGCTTCGGTCGTGATCGCGAAGGTTCCCAACACGATGAAACCAAGGTGAGCAACAGATGAGTAGGCAACGAGGCGCTTCAGGTCCTTCTGCATCGTTGCGGCAACAGCGCCGTAGATGATGCCGATCGTGCCAAGGATCATCATGACCGGCGCAAACCAGGTGGCGGCTTCGGGGAAGAGGTACAGGCCAAAGCGCAAGAAGCCGTAGGTACCGAGCTTGAGCATGACGCCAGCGAGGATGACAGAACCAGCGGTAGGTGCCTCGGTGTGTGCATCGGGCAGCCAGGTATGGACCGGGAAGATCGGGACCTTTACCGAGAACGCGAGGGCGAATGCAAGGAAGATCCAACGGCCGGTGTTGACGCCCCAGTTTTGACCTTCAGCGATCTCGACGAGGTTGAACGTCGTGACTCCGGTTGCATCCTCGTGCAAGAAGACGATCGCCAAGATGCCAACGAGCATCAGGGCCGAACCGAACATCGTGTAGAGGAAGAACTTCGTCGCCGCGTAGACACGGTTTCCGTGGCCCCAGCTACCGATGAGGAAGTACATCGGCACGAGCACGACTTCGAAGAACACGAAGAAGAAGAACAGGTCGCGGGTGAGGAATACGCCCATGACGCCAGCTTCGAGCGCAACGATCCAGGCGAAGTAGTTCTTCGGGCTGTGTTCAGGTGAGACGCCCAGGATTGCGAGCGGGAACAAGATGCCCGTAAGTACGACCAGGAACAAACTGATTCCGTCGACAGCGAGATCCCACCGAATACCGAGACTCTCGACCCAAACGTTGGGGTCGTCGTTCGCAAACTGGAACCCGGAGTCGTCCTTGTTGAACTCGGCCAGCACCCAGATGCTCATCGCTCCCGTAATCACGGTTGCGATGAGAGCGATCAGCCGGTGAGCCTCGATGCGGGCAGCGGGGACGACAGCGATAGCGATAGCGCCAAGGAACGGAATGACAACAAGCGCGGTCAGAACGGGGAAGTTCACCGGACCTGCGGCCTCGGCGGCGAGAAGAAGCGAATTGATCATGCTGCTGTCCTCACCAAGAACCAAACGAGAAGTGCTACCGAACCAGCCGAGATGCCGAGCGCATAGGTGCGCACGTAACCGGTCTGGAGCTTGCGGACCATGCCGCCGCTGTCACGAACCACCGTGGCGGCTCCGTTGACAACGCCATCGATGACGTTGGCATCGAACCACGCAATCGCGTCGAACAGCTTCGCACCCGGTCCGCCCATGAAGGCGCTCACCGCAGTGTCGTATCCCCATGCATCGGCGAGAATCTTCTTCTCGATATCGGCCGGGTTCGCCTTGTTCTTCAGGTACACCGAGTACGCCGCGAAGATGCCGATCGCTCCAGCGCCGATAGCGACGAAGGCAAGCAGCCATTTCGTTGCGGCGCTCGCGTTGACGACGTGTTCATGGGCCAG
>CALBVK010000266.1 GCA_937969345.1 uncultured Acidimicrobiales bacterium | reverse complement strand
CGCCCTCACGTGGGTTCGGTATGGCGATTCGTCAGCGAGTCTCGACCCACAGCCGCACATCGTGTGGTTTGGTCTCTGCATCGCGGCGTTCATGCCAGCAGTGGTGATCATCCCCACGTCGAAGTGGGTGTGGTCCTGGATCCGCAGTCGCGACCTATCGGGTTCGCTCGCCGCGTAGCCCGTATTGCAAGTTGCGGCGGTCCGACCGTACGCCATAGCGGCGGTTCGGTCAGACTGGGGCATGGCTGGTCCCCGAGCGTCAACGCGTCGTTGGATGGGTGCGCTCCTGGCCATAGTTTTCGGGGTGGCGCTCGGAGCATGCGCTGGGGTTTCTGAGCCCCGGTGGTCATCGGCAACAACCGGCCGAGGCGAACCCATCGACGTTGTATCGCCGCGTTCGACCATCGTCGTCGAGGATTCCCCAGATGTCGGCGTGATCGCTCTGTCGGCGATCGTGCACAGCGACGCTGCGACCATCGTGTCGGCGCCCTCCCCTGGAGTCGTTTCTTCGGTGACTGCATCAAGTGGGTCGACGGTTCTTGCCGGTGCCGAGGTGCTCACGTTTGCACCGGACCCCACGACGGCTCAACAGATCGAGCTCGATATTGCATCCCTCGAGCGATCGCTAGCTGAGGAAGTTGGTGACGATGACGCGGTGCGTGCCGCCATCGACGCTCTCGACGTTCTCGAGCGTGCCCAGAGGCAACGGGTGGAGGTGTTCACCGCTCCGGTGAGCGGACAGCTGTCCGGAGCGCGGGTCGACCTTGAATATCGAGTCGACGCCGGTGATGCGCTCTTCATCATCAGCGATCCAGCGTCGCTCGTCGCTCGCATCATCGTGCCGGGGGAGAATGTGCCGGGAGGGGTCGATGACGACGTCACTGTTCGAGCGGACGGCCGCTCGATCCGTGGAGTCGTCAGCGTTGTTCGCTTCGATGCCGAAAACGATCGCACCACGATCGAGGTCGGGGTTGCCGGAACGCTTCGGCTCGGCGAACAAGTCGATGTCGAATTCACTGCCCCGACAACCGAACAGCGGTTGTGGCTCCCGCAAAATGCCGTACATCGCTCTCAAGGGTCGAGCTTCGTGCTCATAGAACAAGACAATGGTTCGCTCGTCCGGGCCGATTTGCTCCTTGGTCAGCGGACCGATTCTTATGTCGAAGTCGTCGAGGTATCGAGCGGGTCCCCAATCGCACCCGGTGCGGTCTTGGTACTGCCGTGATTGGTCGTCGTATCCTCGCCGTACTTGGGCTCAGTGGACGCCGCATTCGCAGCAGCCTCGGGTTGTTCCTCGCCGGCGTTGTCGCTTCCGCAGCGCTCGTCAGCATTTGGGTCGGCATACCGCTGTACGCGGAGTCCGCAACGGCCGCACTGCTGAACAACCAGCTCGACGACGCTGAAGTCGACAGCGTTCCCTTTGGTTATCTGTTCAGCTTCAATCGGTTGAGTGGCGGAAATCAACCTGCGGCAGCGCTCGCGCCGGTCAATGAGTACCTCGCAATCGGAGAGACTCCTTTTGGATCGTCGGTTCGATCTACGCGTCGCTTCGTCGAGACCATTCCCTTCGACGTCTACCTCGACGGATCGAGCAATGACGAACGCCTTGACCGCATTGGCTTCAGCTCACTCGACGTCATCGACGGGAACATCGAGATGATCTCGGGTCGACCGCCCGAGTCGACAGCCGACGGAAACGTTGAGGTCATGGCGAGCGAAGCGCTCGCAGAGGACCTGGGGCTATCGGTCGGTCAGATTCTCCGCGTCGAAAGCACGCGGAGCGGGCAACCACAACGTCCATCTGTAGCCGTCCAGATCACCGGAATTTGGACGCTCGGTACCGACGCTGGGTCTCGGGCGGAGGCGCGTTTTGCTCGCTCCGGGGCGATGCGCCAGAGCTTCGTGCTCCCAGAGGCAATGCTCGGCGCGGCGTTCGCCGACCTCGATGACTCCGTCATCTCGAACGCACAGTGGCTCGTGCTCCTCGACGCCGCCACGGTGACGACCGACAACGTGGACGAGCTACTCGCTCGCACCGACGACATCAACCGCGCAGTAGATAGTCGGCTCGCCGGAACCCGGCTTCTCGTCAGCCCCGAGTCTTCGCTCCTAGGCTTTCAGGAGAATGTGGCTCGGTTGCAGAATGGGCTTGCAGCGTTCTCCATACCAACGTTGGCCCTCGTGGTATTCGTTGCTGGGTTGATCGCCGCAATGTCGTGGGCAGGACGTGCCGCCGAGGTCGACCTTCTTCGGCGCCGAGGGGTTTCATCCACCGTCCTCGTGGGCGGAGCGATAGCCGAAGCCGCCGCCATCACCGCAGTCGCCGTTCTCGTCGGCGGTCTCCTGTCTTTCGGGGTCGCAGAGCTCATGGCGAGAACGAGTACCTTTCTGCAGCTCGGCGAATCCGTTGAGCTTCAATTGGCGGTCACGTCGCGGGCCCGTCGAGCCGTTGCGGTAGTCGCGGTGATCGTCCTCGTGCTGCACGTGCTTCCGAGCCTTAGCGTCTACCGCTGGTCGGCTCGAACCGCGGTCCGAAGAAGCGAGACCAGGTCCCAGTCGCCTTGGTGGCAGCGCAGCTACCTCGACCTCGCCATCATCATCGGGACTGCGGCGTTCGCCTGGTTTGTGCTTCAAAGCGAATCTCTGCGACAGGACCTTCTCGATGATCCGGTCGTGATCCTTTTGCCAGCGGCACTCTCGGTATCGGTTGGGCTGGTGGTACTACGCGTTCTGCCACCGGCGCTCGGTTGGCTCAGCCGTCTGGTCGAACGCACGAACAGCACCTCGCTGCTGCTGGTGCTCCGTCGGGCAGCTCGTTCGCCCGGGCCTCTCGCCGCTCCGCTGATGCTGTTGATCGTGACCGGAGCGCTGTCGGTGTACTCCGCTTCCCTGGCACGAACACTCGACCTCCAACTGCTCGATCAGGCCTACCACGAGGTCGGAGGAAGCAACAGCATCGCCGACGACCTCTCGTCCACCGGTGACATCTTCGTGTTTGATGACGGACGTCCAGCGATCGCCCGCGGTGCGAGCGGACCGCCGGTCAGCGAGTCCGCCTATGAACGGGTCTGGGGACTCGACGCGGTCACCCGTCTTGCGCAAGTACCTGGTCGGGCCGAGGGCATCGGTGGTGGCGAGCAGATCCCGATCGAGCTGACAGCGATCGACCCGTCATCGTTTGGTGGGGCAGCGTTCTGGCGCGACGACTACTCGACCGAGCCGCTATCGACGTTGCTCGCTGCGCTCGAATCAACCCCAGATGGCGTCATTGTTCATCGTCGGGTCTTGCGCTCTGGTCAGCTTCGTGTGGGAGATGTGATCGATATCTCCGCCAGCGTTGGTGACCGGTCGGTCGATGTGCCCATGGTGATCGTGGGCTCGTTCGAGCAATTTCCGACGTGGAGCCCGGCGAACCCGCTGGCACCAGCAGTGGTGTCGCTCAGTGACCTCGAAGCGCGCCTCGGCACGTCTGTGGCTAGACGAGTGATCTTCACTCGCTCCGAGGGTGTCATCGATGACGCCCAGACCCGAGCAGATCTCAACCGCCTAGGGATCGGCGGTGCCAGGGTCGATTCAGCGGCGGACCGAATCAACGATGCGCAGGCCCGCCCGGAACGTCAAGGGATCTTCGGTCTTCTCACCGTCAGCTTTGTGCTGTCGACCGCGCTGACACTCGCCGCGTTCGTGTTCTACGCGTCGTTCGGCTTCCGTCAACAGCTCACCGAGGTCGGTGTCCTTCGTGCTGTTGGGCTTCGACTCCGAAGCTTGTTCGTCCTGGTCGGATCCGACTTGCTGTTGGTCGCTACCGTCGGCACCGGCGCGGCCGTCCTCTCGGGAGTCGTGATGGCTCGCGGCCTGCTGCCGCGGCTCATCGGGACCCCATCGGGATCAGCGCCGGTGTTACTGCCCGAGGTCGACTGGTCGGCAACAGCGATCATCTGCGGCGGTCTCGTGATCGCCTTCTTGGCCGTCACTGCGCTGTTGCTGATCGGGCTCCGGCAGATCCGCCTCTTCGAAGCCGTGAAGTTGGGGGCGACGTCATGAGTGACTCGCCGGTGATCGAGTGCGGTCAGCTGACCCAGATCTATCGTGTTGGTTCGTCGGAGGTGATCGCCCTGCAAGGTCTGGATCTCCAGGTTCAGGCAGGGGAGATGCTCGGGATCGTTGGTGCGAGCGGCTCGGGGAAGTCAACCCTCATGGCAGTTCTATCCGCAACGATGCGTCCCACCGGAGGGCACGTGACGATCGCCGGCCTCGACCTCGGCGCAGCGAGTTCGACGGATCTCGATAGCTATCGACAGCGCACGATCGGGACCGTGCTGCAAGACTCCGGGCGAAACCTGCTGCCCTATCTCACCGCACGGAAGAACATTTCGCTGCCTCTTGAGCTCGCCGGTGCCAGCGGAGCGCGCGAACGCGCCGACGAACTCCTCGACCTCGTCGGGCTATCAGGTCGGGCCGGCCATCGCCCGTACGAGCTCTCGGGAGGTGAGCAACAGCGCGTCGCGCTCGCGGTTGCTCTCGCACATGAACCGACCGTGTTGCTGGCCGACGAACCAACGGGCGCACTCGATAGTGCGAGCACCGAGGACATCTTCTCGCTGATGAGACGCATCGGCGAAGAGCTCGGCCTGACGCAAGTCATCGTGAGCCACGACCCCGAGCTCGCCCGGCACGTAGACCGAGTCGTCGCCATTCGCGACGGACGGGTTGCCTCGGAGCGTCGCTGGATTCTGGGAGACGGCAAGAGTGGGGAAATCGACGAAGTTCTCGTGGTCGACACCATTGGCCGTTTGCAGCTCACCGAAGCGCAGCTCGATCTGCTCGATAGGTCACGGCGTGTCCGCGCCGAGATCGTCGACGGAGTCATCGAGATTCGCCGTGCAGGGGAGGATGGCCCATGAAGCCTGAGGATCCGCTAATCAGCGGCCACATAGTGATCGACGCGAGCGACCTCCACCGCCATTACGGCGAAGGCGACCGGGTAGTTCACGCGCTCCGTGGAGCGAGTGTGCAGGTTCGTCGCGGCGAGATTGTTGCGTTGTCGGGTCCGTCCGGCAGCGGCAAGACAACGTTGCTCAACTGTCTGGCAGGTCTCGATACGCCAACGTCGGGGGCGGTGAACGTGCTCGACCAAAACATCGCTGCCCTGTCCTATGAAGAACGGGTCGAGTGGCGCCGCCAGAACGTGGCGATCGTCTTCCAAACGACCGGACTTCTCCCACATCTCAGCGCCGCGGAGAACGTCGACATTGTGCTGCGAATTCGGGGTCTGTCACGCTCGGACCGCAAGGATCGTGTTGCCGAGGCGCTCGCCGACCTCGGACTCGCCGACCTTTCCACCCATCGTCCTGGCGAACTTTCCGGTGGGCAGCAGCAGCGTGTGTCGCTCGCTCGCGCAATCGCCTCGCGACCAGCATTGCTCATTGCGGACGAACCGACCGGCCAGCTCGATAGCGAAACGACATCCAAGGTGACATCACGGTTGCACGATGCAGCGCGCACCCATGGCATCACCATGTTGATGGCCACCCACGATAGGGAAGTGGAGTCGATGGCCGATCGAGTCATGCGTTTGGTAGATGGAGTCGCGATCGAACACCATCACGGTGATGGCGAGCCATCGGAGAAGGCCGAAACATGAGTCAGCTCGGCTTGCGGTCGTGGCTGCTTCTCGTGCTCGTCGTGTGCACAGCATGCACCGGGGGGACCGCCGACAACGATGAGGTCCCAGCCGCCAACGAGGCGTTCGACGCAATCCTCTCGGTGACATCACCAGACGGTCAGCTTCAGGTCGATGTCGGGACCGACGAGGCCGGGCGTCCTCGATTCCGGTCGGCCCGCTTGACCTCCGACGGTCTGCCGGCCCCAGTCCTGCTCGATTCGACGCTCGGCCTGGAGCTCACGATCGACGACACGCCCGTCTCATACGCCTCCGGTGGCTCGTTCACCGTGCTGGACCCGCCAGCCACCGTTCGCAGCTCCTTCTCTCTGCCAACGGGTAAGGCTCTCGTCGAACAGATCGAGGCCGAAGTGGCGTCGTTGGCATATACGACCACCACCGACCGACCGCTCATTGTCGACATTTGGGTCTCCGACGTTGGCTTCGCGTTTCGCTACGGACTCGATTCGGCCAACGACCGGCGTGGGCTCACCCGACTGGAGTGGGAACGCACAAGCTTTCACGTGCCTCCCGAGGCTCGCTCGTGGCTCCAGGCTCATGATCCGCCTGGATTTGTGACCCCGGCATATGAGCGACTCCGCAGTCGCGAGGCACTCGCCGGTTCCCCCGGCACCGCTCCCTACGGATGGACCTTTCCGTCGCTGTTCGCCACCGACGATTCATGGACGCTGATCACCGAGTCGGCTCCTGGACCAAATGATGCGGGTTCGCATCTTTCCAGCGTGACCGCCGATGGTGAGTTCTTTGTTGACCTCGCCGATCGGGGCGAGGGCAACGGCGTTGGAGATCCGCGTCCGATGCTCACGTTGCCTTGGCGCTCGCCGTGGCGCATCGTCATGAACAGCGCTGACGTCGGCGACATCGTCGAGTCGAATCTCGTTCGGCATCTTTCTGAGCCAGACGTTGCTCGACCAATGGACTGGGTCCGTCCGGGCCGCGTCTCTTGGAGTTGGCTCTCGGACCATTCGAGCTCGACCGACCCCGAGTCGCTCGAGCGATTCATCGATCTCGCGTCTGACCTCGGCTGGGAGTACTCCCTTGTGGACGCCAACTGGAACACCTTTGGCGATGACCGCCTTGCCGAGCTGGTCGAGTACGCCGCTGAGCGGAACGTCGAGCTGCTGCTTTGGTACAACTCGGGAGGCCCCAACAACGCCGTGCCTGAAGCGCCCCGGGATCGAATGCGCGAGGAGACGATTCGGCGATCCGAGTTCGCCCGACTGGCCGAGCTCGGTATTGCTGGCATCAAGGTCGACTTTTTCCACTCGGACAAGCCAGACGCCATCAACCTGTATCGGTCGATCCTCGCCGACGCCGCTGACGCCGAGTTGCTCGTCAACTTCCATGGGTCGACGGTGCCACGAGGGTGGAGCAGAGAGTTCCCAAACCTTATGACGATGGAAGCAGTGCGTGGCGCGGAGATCTACACGTTCGACGCGGGGTACGCAGCCGCCGCGCCGAGACAAAACACCGTGCTGCCCTTTACCCGGAACGTGGTCGGTTCGATGGACTACACGCCCGTGATCCTCGGCGACACCGTCCGACGAGTAACGACGAATGGCCATGAGCTCGGCCTCGCGGTCATTTTCGAGAGTGGTCTGCAACACTTCGCTGACACTCCTGAGGCGTATCTCGGACAGCCCGAGCCCGTCGTCGATCTGCTGCGCTCGGTGCCGACGGTGTGGGACGAGACTCGCTTCATCGACGGTGCTCCTGAGTCACATGTTGTTCTTGCGCGCCGTCGCTCTGGCCAGTGGTGGATCGGTGCAATCTCTGCCGGCGAGGACAGCCTCGAAGTGACCGTGGACCTCGATGCGCTCGGGGTTGATCCAGGGGCCGCCATGACCAGCGTCTGCGACAATCCAGCGTGGGATGGCGACCCTGGGCGCAGCGCCACATGGGATGATCCAGCCCAATACGACATCGACGGCGGCCCCGTCGATCAACGGCTCGCAATTACCCTCGTGCCAAACGGGGGTTGCCTCATTCGGTTCGAGGTCGCTGTCGGCTAAAACTGTCGGCGTTATGCGACGCCGTATCGAGAGCATTCGCTCCATCATCAACCGACAGACATTCATCACGGTCGCGCTCGCGATCGTCTCGACAGCGGTCTGTCGAAACCGGGGCTGGTTTGCTGAGTTTCC
>CALBVK010000265.1 GCA_937969345.1 uncultured Acidimicrobiales bacterium | reverse complement strand
GCCTTGCAGACAGCACTCGTTCGGTCGCACGCCGCTGGCATGGGCGACCCTGTCGAGGACGAAGTCGTGCGCGCGATGGTCTTTCTCCGAGCGCGAACGCTCGCACTCGGCTTTAGCGGTGCTCGTCCGCTCGTCGCTCAGGCCATGGTCGATGTGCTCAACGCTGGCATCTCGGCAATCGTCCCCGAGTACGGCTCGCTTGGAGCGAGCGGCGACCTCGCTCCGCTCGCCCATGGTGCTCTGGCGCTGCTGGGCGAGGGGGAGGTCATGCATAACGGTGTACGTCGTCCGGCCGCGGACGCGCTGCGCGAAGCCGGGCTCGAACCGCTTGCGCTCGCCGAGAAGGAAGGGTTGGCGGTCACCAACGGCACCGACGCGATTCTGGGCATGTTGTGTCTTGCTATCGATGACGCCCAGCGCCTGTTGACTCAGGCAGACATGGTCACGGCGCTGACGATCGAGGGACTTCTCGCCACGGATAGTCCCTTTGCCGACGACCTCCAACAGCTGCGACCGCAGCCCGGCCAGGCCGTGAGCGCAGCCAACCTTCGATCCATGCTCGCTGATTCGCCGATCGTCGCAAGCCACAAGGATGACGACAATCGCATTCAGGATGCCTACTCGATTCGGTGTACACCGTCGGTCCATGGCGCGGTCCGTGACACGCTCGACCACGTGCGTCGGGTGGCCCAGAACGAGCTCGCGTCAGCAATCGACAACCCGATGGTGTTGCCCGATGGGCGGGTCGAGTCGTGCGGAAACTTCCATGGTGCTCCGCTCGGGTTTGCCGCCGACTTCCTCGCCATTGCATTGGCCGAGGTTGGTGCCATAGCGGAGCGACGCATGGACCGGCTGCTCGACAAGACGAGAAGTCATCACTTGCCTCCATTTCTCGCCGACGAGGTCGGCGTGGATAGCGGACTCATGATCGGCCACTACACCGCTGCGGCGATGGCTTCGGAGAACAAGCGGCTCGCGGTGCCGGCATCCACCGACTCGTTGCCGACGTCGGGAATGCAAGAAGACCACGTGTCGATGGCATGGGGAGCGGTTCGCAAGCTGCGCAAGGTCGTCGACAATGTCCGACGAATCTTGGCCGTCGAGTACGTCATCTCGGCTCGTGCAATCGACCTACGCGCGCCGCTCGTTCCAAGGGGACCTACCGCAGCAATCCATGGCGTACTTCGAGAAACCGTGCTCGGACCAGGCCCCGACCGGTACCTGTCACCGGACCTACTCGCCGCCGAGGCCGTCTTGCGAGGAGATCACCTCATCGAGGTCGCGACCGCCGCGGGTGCGACACTTTCGTAGCGCTAGCGAATCAACCAGAGCAACGCGATGAGAAGGACGTCGGCAACGAGGAACACCACGGTGAAGACGCGTTCCTTCATCGTTCGGTGAGCCTGAATGCCAGGCGCTTGCTTGGCCCCCGCGACCAGCAACGCCAACGACCCGGTGAGCTTCGGAAGGAGCGATTGCGGCTCGGGATCGAGCACCGCTCCAACCGCGAGCAGCAGGAAGATCGCGTTCGCCATTGCCCACATGTACGGATACGAAGCGGGTTGCGTGGTCGTCCTCTCGTGTGCGTTCATCACCGGTGACGGTAGCCGGGGACGCGACCCGACCCATGTACGGTGATGCGGTGACGACGATCGAAGACATTGGTGAACAAGACGGCTGGCGATGCTGGTTGTGTGATGAACCAGTGGATCCCGACATGTCGCCCCACGACTCTCGGAGCGCGAGCATCGACGCCCGAATCACAAAGAAGAAGGCCAAGAAGAAGTCGGTCAACCTCGGCGAGCGGCTCGCACATCGAGCCTGTAACACGGGCAAAGGAAACAACGATCCGGTCGTCGAGTGGGCCGATCACCTCTTCGTTGTTGATCCGGCGGTGATCATTCCGAGCATCGAGCGATTGTCGAACAAGGGCGGGCGCGAGGCAATGGCACGCTGCCCGACCGAGGAGGACGCAGTCGCCGCCGGAGAGTGGCTCGTCGATCGGGTGTCGCGTCTCAGCCCGGAGCTCTCGGTCCACAGCACCGTCGAACCGGGCGGCGGCCAGTACCTGGTCATTCTTTCGACGTGATCGAGCGCGTAGCCTCGGCTCATCGTGACTTCCCCTGAGGCAACCGCTGTCGAGCCGCACATCGGCACTCTCAACGAAGGTTCGCTGCACGCAGCCCTGAAGCAGATGTACTCAGAGCCTGGCGACGAGTTCGAGGTGCCTCTTGGGCGGTTCGTTATCGACATCAAGCGGCCCGGCCTGCTCGTCGAAATCCAGACCGGTTCGTTCGGGGCGATGGGCAAGAAGCTTGACCATCTGCTGCCCGATCACCAGATCTTGCTGGTCTACCCAATAGCGGTTGAGTCGTATTTGGTTCGCCCCAATGCGAAGCCAAAGAAGTCTCCCAAGAAGTCGTCGGTGTATGGGCTCTTTAGTGAGTTGGTCAGCATCCCTACGCTGCTCGACCATCCGAATCTGACGCTCGATGTCGTTCTGGTGTCTGTGGAGAAGACGCAGGTCGAGGATCCAAAAGCTCGCCGAGGTCGTGGTGGTTGGCGCACGAGCGATCGAGTGTTGCGCGAGGTGAAGGAACGGCATCGTTTCGAAACCGCGCACGATCTGCTGGCGCTGCTGCCCGACGGCCTGCCCCCGGTCTTTACGACTGCGGACATGACCGAGGCGGGCCCGTTCAAACGTGACGTCGCCCAGCAGATGGCCTACTGCTTCCGAGCGCTCGACTTCTTCGAAGAGGTGGGACGAACCAAGGCTGGCTACAACTACCGCCTCACCGTGTAGCCGAACAGCGCAGGTGGTAGCCGATACGCGTCACGAGGTGATCGGCTGCCTCGATGTCGAAGGTGAGCGGCGGTCGGATCTTCAAGACGTTGTCGTGCGGGCCATCGGTGCCGATCAGGATCCGATCGCGGCGCAGCTCGTTCTTGATGAACGCCGCTCGCTCTGTGTCGGGGTTCTTCGTATCGGGGTCGGTGACGAGTTCGACGCCGATGAACAAACCCATTCCGCGAACGTCGCCGACGCCGTCGTGGCGTGTCGACATCGATGCGAGTGTCGCGAGCAGATGATCGCCGACGACGGCAGCATTGTTCTGGAGTGCTTCGTCATCGATGATCTGGAGCACTTCATTGCCGACGACGCACGAGAGTGTGCTGCCGCCGAAGGTGGAGAAGAACTCCATGCCCGTGTTGAAGCAGTCGGCGACGTCGGACCGGGTGATCACCGCGGCGATGGGGTGGCCGTTGCCCAACGGTTTGCCCAGCACGACGACGTCGGGGACGACACCTTGCTGTTCGAATCCCCAGTAGTGATGGCCGAGCCGCCCGAGTCCGGTCTGGACTTCGTCGGCGATACAGAGGCCACCGGCAGCTCGAATCCGTTCGTACACGCCGGTGAGATAGTTCGGCGGCGGTACGTGCTGGCCGCCGACCGACGGAAAGCTCTCAGCAATGAACCCTGCGACCGCTCCACCGGCTGCGTCGATGGCTGCGTCGACTTGGGCTGCATACTTCGGGCCCGCGTCAGCATCGTCTCGGCCAAAGGGTCCTCGATACGTGTCGGGGACACCGACGACATGCACATGTTCGGGCCGGCCGCTACCACCGGGTCGTGCGAACTTGTAGTGGGAGATGTCGATCGTGCCGGTCGTAATGCCGTGATACCCCCACTCTTGAACGACCATGTCGCCCCGACCGCCACGCTGTGCCCGCGACCATGCGTCGGCCAGACGGAGAGCCACTTCGTTTGCTTCGCTACCGGAGCTCACTAGGAAGCATGTGTCCAAGCCGTCGGGCAGCCGGGAGGTTAGCGCCGTGGCAAAGTCGGTTCGTGCCTGCTGGGGGTAGCGACTGTTGGTGTTAATACGTTCGAGCTGTCGAGTGGCCACCTGGGTAATGCGCGGGTGGGCGTGTCCGACGTGCGGCACGTTGTTGTATGCATCGAGGTGCGGGCGCCCGAACTCGTCAAAGATGAAGTGCTTCCAGCCTCGGGCCGCCTGCAGGGGTGCGGTATAGGAGACCGACAGGTTCCTGCCGAGCACCGCGCTGCGAGCATCGAGCAGCTCATCGATATCCATTGCCTGGTACGCAACGTCGGCGTCGTCGAGACCGAGCAACGCAGCGGGGTTCGGGAAGATCTGCGCCCAGGTGTCCCACTCGTCGGGGTCGCAGGCCCCAGGCCAGTCGGTTCCAAAGTTCGCGGGAGTCACCGCAACTTGAAGATGCAGATGCGGGGGCCAACCGCCGTTCTCGTGCGGCTCGCCAAAGTCCGCGAGATGCTCGCCAGCGATCACGTCATCGCCGACTGCTACTGAGAAGGAATCGAACGACAGGTGGCCGTACAACGATCGAAAGGCGACGCCGTCGGCCGTCTTGTGTTCGAGGATCACCACCGAGCCATAGTCGTACATGTCGGGTCGTTCTTCGGCGGCGACGACCGTGCCGGCGATCGGCGCATGTACCGGCGTGCCCGCGGGGCCAACGACATCTACTCCCAGGTGCACGGTTCGGCGTCGTCCGTTGGCCACTTGTTCGACCTGCGTTTCGCCGTTGTAGATGAGCCGTGGTTCGCCCCATCCGCCTCGACTACCGGGAGCGCCCATCTCGAAGCTGAAACCGGGAGGATCGCCGAACGGGTTCTTCGGGATCGTGCTGCCGAGGACCGAAATATCGAGGACCGGTGCCGACTGAACGTCGAGCGTGGGGAGGACCGGAGCGACCGTCGTGCGAAGGCTGTCGAGGTGCGTTCGAATCATGCCGCTCGACGTCGTGGCCGTCCGACCACACGCGACTCGCACGCGGGCGAGAGCAATATCGCCGTCGCAGTCAGCGAGATGCTCGAGTAAAGCCCACGACTGAGCTTCGGAGACGGTCACGTACGGATCGTCGGGACGGTCGATCGTCATAACGGCAGAGTTCACGACAGAGGTGACCAACCGCATTTCGATCAGCGGTAGCAGAACCTCGAGCTCATCATCAGTGAACGGCTGAACGTCGTTGGCCGAGGCAACCATGGTGCACAGCAGGTCGATCGGTCGGTCGCAGCGTGCCAACACGTATGCGCCCAGGATGGCGAAGTCGATGATGCGAGCACCCCGGACGGCATCGCCAAAGTCGATTACCGCGGACAACGTCCACTCGCCGATTCCGGCTTCCGAGACGAAAACGTTGTTCACGTTGAGGTCGTTGTGAATCGGCACTTGGGGCATCGCCACGAGTCGAGCTTGGATGGTGTCCAGGTGCCGATCGATGATCGCCATCACGAGGTCGAGCCGTCCGGTATCGGTGATGATCAATGTGGATTCTGCGACCCATTGTGCGTCTTGCATGTTCCACTTGATCGACCGGTCGAGTACCGCCATGTCGATGTCCGCCATTGCGGCGTGCATGTGAGGAATGGTTCGAGCAATGTCGGCGACGAGTGCTTCAGGAAAGTCGACCAGCTCATCGAGCATTCGACCAGGACACGCGTCGACCAGCCACGCCACGTGTGTCTCGCCGCCGTCGGTCACGATTGCCGAGGAGGCTCCACCGATGGTCGGCACCACGGTGCTCGTCGCAATCCCGGCGGCAGCGCAACGCGTGATCGCTTCGACCTGCATCTCGATGAGCTCAGGATCGAGCCCCGCCCGCATGACCTTTAGTACGTGGGTAAAGACACCATCGCGCTCCACCCGATAGTTGCGATCGAATTCACCCGGAAGGTCGGTGAGGGTGCACTCGGCGAGAAACGGCCACGCCGCGGAAAGCTGCTCGATCATCACCACAGTCTCGCAGCCCACAACGCAACCCCCATAACAACGGCCGGACCCCGCGTTATGGGGTTAGATGTCTTTGACTAGGCGGAGGGCGTCGAAGACGGCGGCGTGGATATTGCGGCTGGCCACCGCATCGCCGATCCGGTAGAGCTCGAACGTCCCCTCGGGGTTCCGGATCTCCCGCTGGGGACGTGCGTTGAGCATGGCGTCGTAGTCGACGGCACCGAGGTTCGTCGATAGCGGCTTGAGTTCGAAATACAGCTCATCCATCGGGGTCGTGCCATGATCGACCACCACCATGTCG
>CALBVK010000264.1 GCA_937969345.1 uncultured Acidimicrobiales bacterium | reverse complement strand
AGCGCGTCGCCTCGGACGAGTGATGCTGCGATTTCGCCGGCGATTGGGGACGTCACGATCCCGCAGCCGCCCTGGCCGACCATCCATACGAACCCATCGACCTGGTCGTCCCGACCAAACACGGGGTTGCGGTCAGGAGCGAACGTCCGCAGCCCCGCCCATGTGGTGGAGACCGAACGCAGTCCGAGTGTGCTGATGGTGTTGATACGTTCGATCGCCAACGCAATGTCGAGCTCTTCGGGTTTGGCATCACATGGTTCCGACGGCGCTTCGTCGGAAAGGGAGCACAGGAGCTGTTCGCCGGCTTCGGCCTTGAAGTAGCACTCGAGGTCGGGGATACCCGAATAGATGAACGGCCACGACGATGGGTCCTGTCCGATTGGTGAGGTAAATGCCGTGCGTCGCTTCGGGGTTAGGGCAACGGGCATAACACCGCAGCGTTCGGCGACGACGTCGCCCCACGCTCCAGCGGCGTTCACGATCATCGCAGCCTGAATCGGCCCGGCTTCGGTCTCGATCGACCACACTCCGTTCGCACGACTCGCTGCCGTTAGGCGGGCAGATCGCCAAATCTCGGTGTTGTTGGCGCGTGCCATCCGAAGGAAATTCTGATGCACCCCCATGACATCGATCGTGCCAGCGGTGTCCTCGAGCATACCGACGGTCGCAACGGTCGGATCGAGGACCGGACAGAGCTCGAGCAGCTCGGAACCCTGAACAAACCTGATGGACGGAGTCACCGCACTCGCTTCACGAACCTCGGCTTCGAGATCGGCCCCCATGGCGTCGTTGCCCACGCTCAAAACCGGCATTGGTGTGACCAGGGGAGCGTCAGCACCGGGAGACTCGTCGAAGAACGGACGGCTCGCCGTGCTCAATCGGTGGAAGACCGGGCCGCCCTCGTTCTCGATGTACACCGCAGCCGACCGCGATGTCGTGTGATAGGCGAGCTCGTTTTCCTGCTCCAACAGCACCACCGAATGGGTGCTCGAGATCCGTGCAGCAGCGGAAACTCCCGCAATTCCCCCACCCACGACAACGACATCAACTTTCGGCAAGACCATGCCGCGACGATACTCGCTGCGAATCTGCTGCTAGCGTTGAGCTGCTATAACACGGCCCTTTCAATGGAGGAAGAGCCAAACACACCCTTGGAGGGGAAAAGTGAAGAAGTTTCTCACGATCCTTGCCATGCTCGCGTCACTTAGTCTTGTGGCCGCAGCATGTGGATCAAACGCAGTAACGGACGCCGCTGGCGATGCCGCTGATGCCGCCGGCGATGCCGCTGGCGACGCAGCTGACGCTGTCGAAGACGTCGTCGATGATGCTGCCGATGCAGCTGAAGACGCGATGGACGACGACGACGCCATGGAAGAGGGCGACGCAATGGCTGAGCACATGGGCGACGGTTCGCTCGGTGTTGTCACCGTTCCCGCAGGCGCCGAAGTTCAGATTCGTTCGTTGAACGCAATCACCGGCGATGTGGCCTTCCTCGGTGTGCCTAACCAGCGCGCGGTTGAGCAGGCAGTAGCTGACTACGGCCCAATCAACGGCTTCAACGTCACGTCCGGCACCGGCCTCGACGACCTCTGCTCAGCAGACGGTGGCCAGGCAGCTGCTCAGACCATCGTTGCTGACGAGCAGGTCATCGGTGTTATCGGTACCTCGTGCTCCGGCGCTGCCACCGCAGCTGCTCCACTCATCGGCGCTGCCGGCATGGTCATGATCTCCGGATCGAACACCTCTCCAGCACTTACCTCCGATCAGCAGGGCAACCCTGGTGACAACTACAACGAGGGCTACTACCGCACCGCACACAACGACCTCTTCCAGGGCGCTGCAATGGCAGAGTTCGTCTTCGGTCAGCTCGGACTCACCTCCGCAGCCGCTATCCACGATGGCGATCCATACACCGAAGGCCTTGCGAACGCATTCGCGAACGCCTTCCGTGAACTCGGTGGCGAAGTAACCGCAGTGAGCGGCGTTGCTAAGGAAGACACCGACATGGTTCCGGTTCTCACCGAAATCGCTGCCGGTAGCCCAGAGGCAATCTTCTTCCCAATCTTCCAGCCTGCTGGCGACTTCGTTGCTGACCAGGCCGGTGGCGTTTCCGGTCTCGAAGACACCATCCTCCTCGCAGCTGACGGCCTCCTCGTCGACGGTTTCATGGAGCTTGAGCAGAGCGAAGGCATCCACTTCTCGGGTCCAGACGTTCGCTTCGGTTCGAACACCAACGAGAGCACCGGCGTTTCGGCTGACGAGTTCCTCGCTACCTACGAAGCCAACAACGGTGAAGCACCGTCGGCTGCCTTCTGGGGTCACAGCTACGACGCAACCGCAATGCTCCTCGATGCAATTGCAGCAGCGTCATGGGTCGAGGGCGACGAGCTCATGATCGACCGTGCTGGCGTGCGTGAGCACCTCAACAGCATCTCCGGATACAGCGGCATCATCGGAACCATCAACTGTGATGACTTCGGTGACTGTGGTTCGCAGAAGATCACCATCATCGAGCACCTCGATTCAGGTGATGTTGAGGCATCGAAGTCCAACGTTGTCTTCGAGTACGCACCTCAGTAATTACCGATGACTTGTGAGTGAGCGGTTGCTCGCTCACGACGAATTCTGAGAAGTACCAGCCCCGCCCGTTACGGGCGGGGCTGACTTCTGTCTACGGGAAGGCACTGGCCGCCCGGCGTTGGTGAAAATCTGTACGCCGGTTGCCGGGAATAGCCAATATCGTCGTTCCGTCGTTGCTTTAGGGTGACAGGCGTTCTTTGCGTCGATTCGTGTGGATCTCACAACACTTGTGAATTCGGACGCTCGATTTGATTGACGTCGCTGCCCCGTCCATTCTCTGGGCTGGGTCGCAAAGTGATTTTTCGCGATTTTCTTGGCAACGATGCCAATGGGAGGGAGTAGTCCGTGACGGCTGCTGTGAAAGTAAAGGGCGCCCAGAGAACGGGCGTCGACTGGTTTTTGCTGGTTCTTAAGGTGGCGCTGATCAGCGCAATCTGTGCCGGACTGCTGGCGTTCATCGCCCAGCAAATCGATCCCGGCAACGCCTTTGCTAGATGGACTCATGATGGCAACGAGGCGAATCGCCTCAGCGGCGATCAGTACAAGGGCCTGATCGTGACCGGCCTGAGCCAGGGCGCTATGTACGGCTTGATCGCTCTCGGCTATTCGATGGTCTATGGCGTCTTGGGCTTCATCAACTTCGCTCACGGCGAGGTGTTCATGCTCGGAGCGTTCTCTGGCTTCATTGCAAGCACCCAGCTCGATGCCGCCGGCTACTGGGAAGGCAACGCCTTCATCCCGTCGGTTATCTTCACCGTTCTGCTCGCCGTCATTGTCTCGACCACGGCGGCGGTCATCATGGAGCGAGTCGCCTATCGGCCGCTCCGTGGAAGCCCCCGCCTCATCCCACTGATCACGTCGATCGGTGTGTCGTTCTTCATCCAGGAAGCCACCAAGCTTCTCTTTGGTCCCGGAGCAAAGGGTTACCCTCGTCCACCCGAATGGTTCTCGCAGAAATACTCGATCCTCACGTTCGAGATTGAGGGTTCCAAGATCATCGTGTTGTTCGTCGCAGCCATTTCCATGGCTGGCTTGTGGTACTTCGTGGAGCGCACCAAGACCGGCAAGGCCATGCGAGCTGTCGCCGAGGACAAGGAAATCGCTGCGCTGATGGGCATCGACGTCAACAAGACGATCGTGACTACCTTCGCTGTCGGTGGAGCAATGGCCGGCGTCGCTGGAATCTTGTGGGGCTTGCTCTTCAAGTCCGTTATCGCAACGACCGGTTTCCTGCCTGGCATTAAGGCGTTCACCGCAGCGGTTGTTGGTGGTGTTGGAAACCTCGGCGGTGCAATGGCCGGAGGCGTTTCGCTCGGCACCGCCGAAGCGCTCGCTCCGCTGATGCTCCTCGAGCCGCTCGGCGTTACCGGCGTGACCCAGCTGCGTGACGCTGTTGCATTTACGCTGTTGATCCTGGTGCTTCTCGTGAAGCCAACCGGACTCTTCGGCGAACGTCTTTCTTCGGAGGATCGAGCATGAGCGCAACTATTGCTACAGATACCGCTGGCCAGGGTATGCCCGAGGCCGTGTCGAAGGGAGCCTTCGATCTCGATTGGGCCAACGTGGCTAAGTCCGGTTCGATCGCTGCACTGATCATGACGTTCATTGCGCTGTCGGGAATGCCTGACGGCCTCGATGCCCGGCCTATCGTCGACGGCGTCCGCGTCCTCACAATTGGTTACCTGACCCTGTTCGCTGTGCCGCTGGCCTTTGGCTGGATGATCGGCAACGAGGTTGTGCTCGAAGGAATGGTCGCCACCAAGCGCGGCCCTCGAGACCTGGTCGCCGGTGCTGCCGTTGGTGCGCTTGGCGGCGTCGGTCTGACGTTGCTCGTCGTGTTGATGAGCAACTTCGACCTGCGTGACCCACTCGTCAACTGGAGCCCGCAGCTCTTCAACCTCCTGACCTTCGATTCGGGGGTCGGTGTCGGCGTTTGGGTATGGATTCTGATCGGAGCGGTTCTCGGAGCGATCGGTGCAAGCCTTCGGTTGCTTCCGGCGAAGATCCGCCGTGCGGTCATCGTGATGTTCCTGACCGTCGTTGGTTTCTCGGTCCTACAGGGTCTGATCGACGACATCGTCGGCAACGTCGGCGAGACCATCCGAGATCCGGGACGCTTCTCGGAGTTCTTCGGTGAGGGCGACACGCCTCGGCCTCGCGTCGATTCGGTCTTTGATCCTGTCATCAACTTCATCTACTCCCAGACCGGTGGCCTGAAGCTCGTGGGAGCGATCGTCCTGGCACTTGTCGCCGGAGCGCTTTCGCTCTCCGGTCGTGGTCGCATCAAGGCCGCGAAGGCGTCGTACAACGCAAAGACCGGTCCGGAGCGCACAAAGCAGACGTCGATCATGATCGGCATCACCGCGGTGCTCTTGATCCTGCTGCCGTTCTTCAGCGGCAAGATCGTCAACGAGCTTCTGGCCAACGTTGGCATCTTCTTGTTGCTTGCCCTCGGTCTGAACATCGTGGTCGGCCTCGCCGGCATCCTTGACCTTGGGTACGTGGCGTTCTTTGCTGTTGGCGGTTACACCACCGCAGTACTCACCGCTCCAAAGCCCGGCGATGCATGGCCAGAGTGGCTGCCGACGCTTCCATGGTGGGGAGCGTTGCTCGTCACGGTGGTCTTCGCTGCCATTACGGGCTTGATGATCGGTGCCCCTGTCATCCGAATGCGAGGTGACTATCTCGCTATCGTGACGCTCGGTTTCGGTGAGATCATCCGCCTGTTGTTCCTTTCCGATTGGCTGAAGGGCTACTTCGGTGGTGCGCAGGGAATCACGAACATCCCGGCTGCAGACTTTGGTCCGCTGGGAACAGTGTCGGGTGTCGACCCTCGATCGGTCTTCTATCTCGTGCTGGTTTTCTGTGCCCTTGCGATTTACGTCTCGTGGCGGTTGGAACGTTCGCGACTAGGACGTGCCTGGATGGCTATTCGTGAGGATGAGAGCGTTGCTGAGGCAATGGGCATCAACACGGTGAACGTCAAGCTGATGGCGTTCGTAGTCGGTGCGGTTCTCGCATCATTCTCTGGAGCGATCTTCTCGGCCAAGGTCGGTTCGATCTTCCCGAGCAGCTTCCTGATCCTCGTATCGATCATCATCTTGGTGGTCGTGATCGTGGGCGGTATGGGCAACATTATGGGCGTCATCGTTGGTGCACTCGTGCTGATTGGTGTGCTCGGTGGTCCAAAGCAGCCGGGTCTGCTTCAGGAGTTCAGTGAGTACAAGTTGTTGATCTACGGAGCGCTCCTTATCTGGATGATGCTGAAGCGTCCGGAAGGTCTCGTGCCCAACGTGCGACGTAGCCGCGAACTCCACCAGGACGAGTTCCTGCAGGATGCGTGGTTGAAGGGCGAGGTCGATACCGACGACGAAGATGGCGAGCTCGCCACGGAGGTAGCGCCAGCATGAGCGAACGTATTCTCGATATCAAGAACCTCAGCGTCACCTTTGGTGGCCTGCATGCATTGCGCGACCTGAACTTTCATGTCGATGAAGGCGAGATCGTTGGTGTCATCGGCCCGAACGGTGCCGGTAAGACCACGTTCTTCAACATGATCTCGGGCATGGTGACCCCGTCATCGGGCGACATCTTGTTCGAAGGCAAATCGATTATCGGGCTCGACCCGAACCAGGTGACGCAGCGAGGCATCTCGCGTACGTTCCAGAACGTGCGTCTCTTTGCGAACATGACGATCGCGGAGAATGTCATGGTCAGCCAGCACTGCCGCACCAAGCAGGGTGTCTGGGGAGCGTTGTTTAACACTCCGGGCTTCAAGAAGGAAGAGAAGGAGATCCGGGAGCACGCCGAGAAGGTGCTCGGATTCTTTGGAACTCGCCTGATTGGTTACCGCCTTGAGCAGCCAGCGTCGGTGCTCAGTTACGCAAACCGTCGCCGTCTCGAGATCGCACGAGCAATGGCGACCAGCCCTCGCTTGTTGCTTCTCGACGAGCCGGTCGCCGGCATGAACCCGAAGGAGTCTGCTGAGCTCACCGATCTGATCGGCAAGCTGCGCAGCGAATGGGGATTCACGATCGTCATGATCGAGCACGACATGAACGTTGTGCGCGACGTCAGCGATCGAGTTGTCTGTTTGGATCACGGCGAGACTCTCGCCCAAGGGTCGTTCGAGGAAGTATCGAACAACCCTGAAGTCATCGAGGCGTACCTCGGCCGTCCTCTCGAGAAGAAGAGCGCATCATGAACGACGACAACAACTCTCCAGAGGTCGACGAGACCGACGGAGCCGATGCCGAAACCGTCGAAGCGTCAGCACCGGCCAAGGACACGGCCAAGGACAAGGGCAACCCGATCCTTGAGTTCCGCAATATCAACACGCACTACGGCGCAGTTCACATCCTGAAGGACGTGAACCTCGCGATTTACCCGGGCGAGATGGTGTGTCTGCTCGGTGGTAACGCGTCCGGTAAGTCGACCACGTTGAAGACGTTGCTCGGCATGGTCACACCGACCACGGGCGAAGTTGTGCTCGATGGCGAGGTCGTCAACGACAAGCCAACGTCGTACCGCGTTGAGCGCGGCATCACCATGGTTCCGGAGAATCGTCGGTTGTTCAAGCGCCTCTCGGTTGCCGAGAACCTGCAGCTCGGTGCCTACTTGCGTAACGACAAGGCCGGTATCCAAGAAGACCTCGAGCGCATCTACTCGATGTTCCCTCGTGTCTATGAGCGTCTGTCGCAGAAGGCCGGCACGTTGTCCGGTGGTGAGCAGCAGATGGTCGCGATGGGCCGAGCGCTCATGGCTCAGCCTCGCGTGTTGCTGATGGATGAGCCGTCGATGGGCCTCGCTCCGACGTTGGTTCAGACAAACTTCGAACTGATCGAGCAGATCCATCAGGAAGGCATTGCGATCTTCATGGTGGAGCAGAACGCGAACATGGCGCTCTCGCTCGCAGATCGTGGTTGGGTTCTCCAGACCGGGCGAGTCGTTCTCGACGACACCGCGGATGCGTTGCTCGCAAACCCAGATCTGCGAAAGAGCTACCTCGGCGAGGCGTAGTCCTTCAGCAAGTACACAATCTTGGCATTGCTACGGAGCTCCAGGTACGTCCTGGAGCTCCCGTCGCGTTCGGTCGGCCGATCTCGGTTACGGTGACGCTGATGAGTGGTCAGGCTGACGTTCTCGTTCCAACCCGTGATCTGGCGGCCGATATTGCGTTGCTCGAGGAGCATGGCTTTGAGCTGCGTTTGATCTTTCCCGCTGACGAGCCGCGGGTTGCCGAGCTCGCCGGTTATGGGATATCGCTTCGCCTCGACTCCGCGTCAACGGCGGCGCCGCCAACAGTGCGGGCGCCGCTCGAGCATGTGGTGTCGACATCGGCGGGTGCGGCGTTCGTGCCCAACGGCGCGGATTTCGATCGCCCTCCGCTCGACGATGCCTTCGTCTTTTCGAGCGGCGGCGTCTGGGGGACGGGTCGAGCCGGTATGCAGTACCGCGACCTGATTCCCGAGCGCCATGGCGGCCGTGTGATCGCATCGCACATCCGAATCGCCGAGCCCGGCCCAGTTCCCGATTATGTGCACCACCACGACATCGGCTTCCAGATGATCTATTGCCGCCGGGGCCGTGTGCAGGTGGTCTACGAGGATCAGGGCGACGCGTTCTGGATGGAAGCGGGTGACTGCGTGCTACAGCCTCCCCATATTCGACATCGCGTTCTCGCAAGCGACGATGGCTGCGAGGTCGTGGAGATCGCCTCTCCTGCGGAACATCCAACATTCATCGAGCATCAGATGGAGCTGCCGACGGCGATTGTCGATCCGGATCGTGACTTCGGCGGACAGCGGTTCGCGTTCGACCGCGGCGGTGACCTCGAATGGACCGCGTTGCACGATGGATGGAGCCAGAAGGTATTCGCTATCGAGGACGCAACCAACGGTCTCGCATCTGTTCGGGTTGTGAAGCCCGGAGATGTCGAAGGCGAACCATTGAGCGGCTCCCATAACGGCGACCTC
>CALBVK010000263.1 GCA_937969345.1 uncultured Acidimicrobiales bacterium | reverse complement strand
GTGTATTCATCAGCTCAGGGCATAACCGTGATGGACTTCCCCGAGGTCTTCAACAACTTCTTCAGCTCCATGATTGCTATGGACGATCCTCGCCACGGGCACCTGCGAAAGCTGGTGTCGAGAGGGTTCACGCCGCGGATGCTCGCCGAACTTGACGAATCCGTCGTCTCGCAGGCCAATCTCATCGTCGATGAAGTTCAAGAGCGCGGTTCGTGTGACTTTGTTGTTGACGTGGCTGCCCGACTACCGCTCGCCATTGTTTGCGACCTCATGGGGGTACCTCGTAGCGAGCTTGATTTCGTCTTCGATCAGACGAACATCATCCTCGGTGCCTCTGACCCTGAGTACGTCGCTGAGGCATCTGACATTCCAACGGCGGTTCTCGGCGCGGGCGGCGCGCTTGCGGAATTGATGACGAGCATCGCCGAATCGAAGAAAGGCGGCGACGGAACCGATCTGACATCGATCCTCGTCAACGCCGAGCTCGACGGCGAACAACTCAGCACGTCAGACATCGCCAGCTTCTTCATCCTCCTGGTCGTCGCCGGCAACGAGACCACACGAAATGCGATCTCGTGGGGAATGCACTACCTGACCAAGAACCCGGATCAACGCGAGATCTGGCGCGGCGACTTCGACAGCGTCACCTCGACTGCGGTCGAGGAGATCGTCCGGCTCGCTAGCCCGGTGAACTTGATGCGTCGGACCGCGACCCGCGACACGGTGCTCGGCGGAGTCGAGATCGCCGAAGGCGACAAGCTGGCCATGTTCTATTCCGCGGCGAATCGGGACCCGCGAGTCTTCGATGATCCGCTGCGGTTCGACGTGCTGCGCGACCCAAACCGCCATCTCGGTTTCGGCGGTCCCGGCCCGCACTTTTGCCTTGGAGCGCATCTCGCTCGCCGCGAGATCGCGGTCATGTATCGAGAGCTTTTCCGGCGATTACCCGACATCGAGGCTGCGGGACCGCCAGACATTTTGCAGTCGAACTTTATTCACGGCATCAAGCACCTGCCGGTCGAGTTCACTCCGGTGGCCTAAGCCTCGAGACCGTCAACGTTCCAGTCGTCGGCATCGATTGGCAAGAAGAACCGGTGCACGATCTGCTCGAACATCAGTGAGTACAGGGACCATTCGCGGCCCGGATCGTGCGGGTGCACAAGGCCGTCGAGATGTTCACGGGCCCGCAGCGAATAGCGCATTGCCAAACCTTCGGTCATCGCTGCAGCACTGATCTCGCCGTACTGATACGCGAGTTCGCCGTATTCGGGGCGAGGGCGAAGCCCGGTGATTTCCACGAGCGGTTTGTAGACATCGTTAATGGTCTCGAACCGCAGTTCTTCTTCGGATTCGTCCATCCACGCGGCGAGGTCTTCGTCACGGCCTCGTCCGAACGTGCTGTGCAGAATTGCGCGCAACGCAATCACGAGCTGCCAACTCGATGAGCCGGCGACCGCTTCGACATTTGCGGCTCCGCCGACGCGGATCATTTCTCGGAGCAGCTCGCGAGGGTTCATGGTCTCGCCGTGCTCGACCACGACCGCCATCACGATCTCTTGAAGTTGTTCGATTGTGGCGTTGCGGTCGACGACGGCCCGGCGCAAGACGGTGCGCTGGAAGAGCTCTTGAGGTGAATATCGGTCATCGGTCGACCAGGCCGCGTAAGCCGACGAGCGGGAAACGTCGGCATCGCGGACTGCCTGCTCGAGTGTGACCGCGTCGAGCCCCACCGACATGCCGTTGAGCGCTAAGAGTGCCATGCCAGCAATAACGAGGCGCTCCCGCGTTTCATCTGCGCTGAGGCGCTGCCGCTTCGCTGACGCCAAATGCCTCTCCGATCGATAGGACGCGTATCGAAAGTGTAACAAAAACTTCGTTCTGGACATTGCGTCCAAAGTCCAAAGCGGCCATAATAAGAATGTTCGTGGGCGGAAATGGTGGGCGGCGGACACGGATTCCTCCGGCGGGGGGCTGCAAGGCTCTCGGAGGCGGAACGAGCGGGCGACTGGGAAACTGTTCGCCCGCTCGAGCGCGTTTGGCCTTCTTCTGCGTGGCCAACAAGAATGGCCAACGACCCCCTGGAGGCCTTCGTGACGACAGCGATCGGCGTACGCGATCTCAAGATGCACTACGGCGATTTCGCTGCAGTCGACGGAATCGACCTCGAAGTAACCACCGGCGAGATACTCGCCTTCCTTGGGAGCAACGGTGCCGGCAAGACGACCACGATCGAAATCCTGGAAGGATTCCGAAAGCGAACGTCGGGTGAAGTCGAAGTGCTCGGCGTCGACCCGGAACGCGCACCCCTGTCGTGGCGAGAGCAGATCGGAATCGTTCTCCAGGAATCAGAACCGGTCCCCGAGCTCACCGCCGGCGAAGCAGTACGGATGCAGGCCGCGTACTACGAGAACCCACGCAACCCCGAAGAAACCCTCGAGCTCGTTGGACTCACCAGCAGCGCAGACCATCGGACCCGCAAACTCTCCGGCGGACAAAAGCGCCGACTCGATCTCGCGCTTGCACTCGTCGGCGATCCCGAGCTCGTGTTCCTCGACGAACCCACCACCGGGTTCGACCCAACAGCACGACGCGAGTCGTGGGGGATGATCGAGGCGCTACGTGACATCGGCAAGACCGTCCTGCTGACCACGCACTACATGGATGAAGCAGAGCACCTGTCGGACCGCATCGTCGTCATCGGCGCCGGCAAGATCCTGGCCCGAGGCACAGCGGAGGAACTTGCCGATCAGGTCAACGCACAGACTCGAATCAGCTGGAAACCCGACGCCGCCGATCCCCGACCACCGGATCGCCTGGGCGCACGCGTTGACCCAAGCAACGGTCAAGCACAGATCGATACAAAGGACTCGCTCGTCTCTTTGCATGAGCTCACGAATTGGGCGACGGAAATGGGCGTCTCATTGCCCGAACTCAACGTGGCACGGCCAACGCTCGAAGACGTGTACCTCCAGCTGACCGAGGGACACGAACGATGAGCGCATTTCGTCGGGTCCTTCATCAGCTCAAGTTCGATCTACTGATCTTTCGCCGCAACCCGGCTGCGACGTTCTTCACGGTCGTCTTACCGCTGATCTTCCTCGTGCTGTTCACCTCGATCTTTGGCAACAACACCCTCGACAACGGCGCCAAGGTTTCGACCTTGTACGTGCCGGGCATCCTCACGCTCGCAATCGTCTCAGCAACCACGGTGAACCTTGCGATCACCATGACGACACGACGCGAACGCGGCATGCTTAAGCGCACCCGCGGTACGCCAATTCCGCCGTGGGTTTTCATCCTGTCGCAGATGCTCGCTGGAGCGGTGATCGCCGTTGCGATGACCGTGATTATCAGCGTGATCGGGCGTGTGGTCTACGGCGTATCGCTGCAGTTCGAGACGCTACCGAGTCTTGCGATCTCTCTTGTGCTCGGCGCAATGTCGTTCGCTGCGCTCGGTCTCGCAATGACGGTGATCATCTCGTCCGAAGATGCAGCTCCCGCGGTCACCAACGCGATCATGTTGCCGCTCTATTTCATCAGCGGGGTGTTCCTCCCAAGCGACCAGGTTCCCGATTGGGTCTCCAGAATCGGTGACCTGTTCCCGGTCAGCCATATGAATATGGCCCTCCAAGAGAGCTACAACCCGTTCGCCGACGGAGCCGCATGGCCATGGGACCATTGGCTCGTCGTTCTTGGATGGGGTCTATTCGGAGCGGTCGTCGCTCTGAAGTTTTTCCGCTGGACGCCGAACCGCTAGAGCGGGTTAGGCGCTGAAGCCACCGACCAGAACTAAGAGGATGAAGAGCAAGCTCAGTCCGGTCAGCACCAAGCCAATGATGAACGCTGCTTGGGCCATACCGCGGTTCTTTGGATCTCGACGGCCGGCATCGATCGCGTTCTTCTCGGCGTAACCCAGATAGGCGCCAACCGGCGACGTGAGGCAGCAAATCAGGCCGACCAGCGACAGAATAAGCGCCATGGTGGCCTGGCTCGATTCGGCGTAGGCAGCACCCATTCCGACCGGAGCGCCGGGGAATCCACCTGGAGCCATGCCACCTGGCATTGCGCCACCAGCGGGAGGAGTCCCAAAGCCGGGCGCACCGCCGGCAACGGGCATCCCTGGAGGAGGTGTTGTTGGGCTCGGGGTTACCGACCCAAAGCCGCCGGGTGCATCGGCGGGCCCGGGGGTCACGGTCCCGAAGCCTCCCGGAGCTGCTCCTGGAAGATCTGACGGCGGCGGCGTTTGTCCCATGACCGGCATGTTCGAGCCCGGTGGGTCCATCGACGGCATATCGGTCGGTGCCACTGGAGGAGTTCCCCCGATCGGGCGAGGTCCTTCCGTCCAGGCAGATCCGTCCCAGTAACGCTCGGTGTTCGGTGGATCGCCTTCGGCGTGGTACCAACCTGGTGTTGCTGAATCCGACATGCTTGTTTCCCCCTGGGTAGGAGCCGAGCCCCTTAGTCGTCGCTACGGCGAATGAACACCGGGCGATCGCTCGACGAACGTTCCGAATCGTAGTGGTAACCCATGCCCTCGAAGTCGACCAATGCCTTTCGAGTGCTGATTCGGTTCTGAATGATCCACGCGCTCATGACTCCACGAGCGCGCTTTGCGAAGAAGCTAACGATCTTGTAGTCGCCCGATCCCTTGGCATCGAGAAAGACCGGGGCCACGATCGGCGCGTTGAGCACGCTGGTGTCGACCGCGCTGAAATACTCGTTCGATGCAAGGTTGATGAGCACGTTCGCTCCCGGGCTTTCCTCGATGGCGTCATTGAGGTTCTCGGCGATCTCGGTTCCCCAGAAGTCGTAGAGGTTGTTGCCGTCGGAGGTCTTGAGCTTGGTGCCCATTTCCAACCGGTATGGCTGCATCAGGTCGAGTGGGCGAAGCACCCCGTACAAGCCAGACAGGATCCGCAGTGTCTTTTGTGCGTGGGTGAAGTCGCGTTCGGAGAACGAGTTTGGGGCGTCCATGCCGGTGTACACGTCGCCGTCGAACGCGAGGATCGCGGGACGAGCGTTCTCGGTGGTGAAGGGCCGTTCCCACTCTTGGAAGCGGGTGAAGTTGAGTTCACCAAGGGCGGGTGAGACGTGCATCATCGACGAGATCTCGTCGGGTGACTTGGTGGCCATCACCGAAACGAGCGCATCGCTCCGATCAAGCATTTCGGGCTCGGAGAACTTCTTGGTTGCCAGCTTCGACTCATAGTCGAGCGACTTTGCGGGAGAAACAACGATCAGCACACTCGTTGTTTATCGGATTCTGAGCACAAATGTCAGCCCCGAAGCACCAAGATCGCGATCCCGATACTGATAATCACCGCCATGACACACACGACGATCAGCCCAAGAATCACCCAGGGAGCACGACTTCCGCTCCCTTTGGGCCTACCTGGCGTCACATGTGGGCTACCGCCGTTGTCATCCACCATGGCCCGAACTTAGTCGAGCCTAGAGACCTTCGTATGACGCTCTGGCACCGCTTGCGCGGCCCCATCGTTCGATGGTCCGACCCATTTCTGTCGATGGTTCTGCCTCGACGAACGGCCAGACCTCTTCGGCGACCTTGCGCCAGTTGCCGGTCGCACCAAGCTGAGCAAACAGTGCAATGACCCCCAGGTTGATCCGCTGTAGGACGACGAACGAGGACGGCACGTCGAGGACCTTCTTGAGCTCGCCGTGTTCGCCGCTCGTGTCGAAGATCGCCTTCACTCCGGCAGCGGAGTAGTCCTCGTCGAAGGTGAAGACCCGGTCGTGCTGCACGAAGTCGTAGAAGAACGAGAAGTAGTCGCCGATGAGCTCATTGGAGAAGCGTTGCCCCGGTGGGAGCAGCCCAGCTTCTTCGATCGTCGTGCGGAACGATGCGAAGTCTTGATCGATCACCATCTCGGTGATCAGCGCTTCGAACAATGCCGTATCGGCCTCACTGAAGTGTTTGACCAGGCCAAAGTCGAGGAACGTTATTCGCCCGCCACCATGGAAAATGTAGTTGCCGGGATGTGGGTCGCCGTTGAACGCTGCAAGTCGATAGATCGAACCGAACGTAAACCGGAAGAGCGTTTCAGACGCAAGGTCCCGTTCTTCCTGAGACCAGTCGAGGACCTCGGTGAAATTTGAGCCCACGACAAGTTCGGAGGTGAGCACCTTGCGACTCGAGTACTTGTCGAAGATGTGTGGCACGTGAATGAACGGATGTCCGTCGAAGTGTGCGGCGAAGTGACGTTGGTTCTTCGCTTCAAGTTCGTAGTTCAGTTCTTCGCTGAGCCGTTCGCGTAGTTCCTCGGTGATGGTCGAGGTGTCGATACCAGGGAACAGCACTCGCAACGCCGAGAAGAGCACGTCGTTTGTCCGCAGGTCGGACTCGATGGCCTCCGCGACTCCGGGGTATTGCACCTTGACCGCAACGGCCTCGCCGTCGTGGGTGAGTGCACGGTGTACTTGGCCAATCGATGCCGACGCGATCGGCACGGGGTCCCACTCGGCGAACAACTCGTCGGGGTGTGTGCCAAGTTCGTCGATAATCACCGATGCAGCGAGTTCGCCCGACATTGGTGGAGCGTCGCTCTGCAGCGAGGCGAGCGTGGCCCGAGCGTTCTCGGGCAGTCCGAGGTCGAGGTAACTGGCCATCTGACCAACCTTCATCATGGCGCCCTTGAGATTGCCGAGCGATGCCACGACATCCTCGGTGGTCTTCATCTCGAATTCTGCCGACAGCTCTTCGCGGCGTTCCGCTGACGCAAAGGTCTTCTTTGCTTGGGTTACCGCCCAACGTCCACCGGTGCGAGCGCCCATCTTGGCGACCGTTGCATTGCGGCCGGCACTCCCCATGGATCCAACGATGTCGTCACTCCCCTGCTGGCGCTGCCACCAGGTGACTCCGCCGCCAATGACACCTGCCAGTGCGAGCCAACGGACCAGACGCTTCATTCATACTCCAGGAATGTGTGAATCTCGGCGCGGAGTTCGGGGATGCCGACACCTTTTGCCGCGCTCACCCACCGGACGTCCTTCTTCTCGACACCGCAGCCTTCGGCGACGGCCTTCTTGCGAGATCCGAGCTTCGCCGACTTCACCTTGTCGTGTTTCGTGGCGACGATCTTGATCGGGATACCGATGTGTCGGAACCATTCGATCGACTGCTTGTCGAGCGCGGTCGGCCCGACCTCTCCGTCGACGAGAACGAGTACAAGCTCGAGCGTTTCCCGCTCGATCAAGTAGTCCTCGATCATTTGAGCCCAGCGCTTCTGCTCGTGCTTTGGCGCCTTTGCGTAGCCGTAACCGGGAAGGTCGACGAGCCACTTGCCAGATCCCTCGGGCTGCAACTCAAAGACGTTGAGCAAACGGGTCGCACCTGGGGTCTTGGAAGTCTTGGCGAGACCCTTGCGATTGGCGAGCGCGTTGAGAAGCGAGCTCTTGCCGACGTTCGAGCGACCAGCCACCGCAACCTCGACCAATGACGCGGGGAGTTGGGTGTGTTTGGACGCGGACATCACAAACTCGAGTTGCAGCGGTCCGGACACGTGTCGAAGTGTAGTTACAGGGTGTCTTTTCGCGGCGCTCACCACCGAACGATGTCGATAGCTCCACCGACAATGACACCCGCTACCCGAACCCACAACGGCCGCGGCGCTACCGTTACCTCGATGAGCAACGAAGTCGACGTCCCGCGCTATCTCCAACGGATCGGGCTCGATTCGGCACCGACGCTCGATCTCGTTGGCCTGTCGGCGCTGATGAGCGCGCACCTCTCGACCGTGCCATTTGAGAACCTCGACGTCGCCGCTGGCACGCCGGTTCGGACCGACCTCGAGTGGTCGCTCGACAAGGTCGTCACGCGCTCGAGGGGAGGTTGGTGCTTCGAGCTCAACGGCGCGTTCGGTGCACTTCTCGAAGCGCTTGGGTTCTCGGTGATGCGCTTAGGCGCAGCGGTGCTGCTCGATGGTCCAAACGCGGTCATCGATCACCTGATGCTCGAGGTTCAGCTCGACCGCTCATATCTTGTCGATGTCGGCTTTGGCGACAGCTTCTCGATTCCACTCGACCTGAATCAACAAGGCCCTCAGGACGGCGGCGTTGGAACGTTTGAATTCATCCCGAGCAGCCAGGGCCTCACCTTGACGCGTCACGACGACTCGGGCTTTCCCGAGCCGCAGTATCGGTTCCGTCGAGTCGCCCTTCAGCTCACCGATTTCGACGCGTCATCGCAACACCTGCAAACGGACCCAACGCTGCAATGGAGCAAAGCGCCGTTCGCCACGCGACTCGTTGATGGCGGACCAGTCCGGCTCACGTTGCTACCAACGCTGCTCAAGGAGATCACGCCACAAGGCACGACCGAGACCCAGGTCGCCGAAGAGGACTGGGATGCTGTTCTTCTCGAACGGTTCGGCCTGGCGCGCGAGTAGTGATTCGTCCTCGGCCGGGATAGCCGGGAGCAAACATAGCTAGGAACGAACCTCGTCGAGGATCGACCGAAAGACGTCGGCGTCGTCCTCGTTATTCACCGGGATCGAGAACTCGATGCGATCGACTCTGCCCACATAGCGCTCACGCAACTTGGCACCGATCTCGTCGTACCTCCCGACGGTAGCCACGGTGTGCAGCATCTCGTCGTGGACAAGGCCGGGGAGTTCTTCCCAACGGTTCTCGCGAGACAGTGTCGACGCCTCGCGGGCAATGTCGCCCCAGCCGTGTAGCTCGAAGGTTCGACGATAGGAGGGCGTCGACAGGTAGAAGGCCACACGAGCCCGAACGGTACGGATGACCCGCTCGAGAGCGTCGTCATTGGGCGCAGTGCCGATCAGCGGTTTCATACAAATCTCAACCTCGTCGACATCTCGATTTGAGCGAGCCGCTCCACGAGCGACATTTGGCAGCACCTCTTCGTCGATGAAACGTGGCGTACACACCGGGTGCAAACGGACGCCATCGGCGACCTCGCCAGCAACGGCACACATATGTGGACCGATCGCTGCGATATGAACGGGGATTCTGGGGTGTTCGATTGGACCGGGATTGAACAACGGCACCATCAGGTTGAGGTTGTAGTGCTCGCTCTCAAAGTCGAGCGGCGTGCCGTTCTGCCAACAATCCCAGACAGCGCGCATCGCGTTCACGTAGTCGCGAGTCCACGGTGCTGGCGCTGACCACTCAAACCCGTAACGACGCTGGATATGGGCTCGGACTTGAGTTCCTAGTCCGAGGACGAAGCGTCCATGTGAGAGCTTCTGCAACGACCACGCTGACATTGCGGTGATGGTCGGGCTGCGCGGAAACGCCATTGCCACCGACGTCCCAAGCTGGATTCGCTCGGTCGTCGAGGCGCCGAGGGCCAACAACTGGAACGGATCGTCTTTTGTTTCCTCGACCAGGACCGCATCGAGGCCGACCGACTCGGCGAGCGCAGCACCGGCGGCAAACTCACCAATATGGAGCGGTGTGTCTGGCTCTCGAAGTCCGGGGTCGAGCTTTCCGAGCGGCAGGAGCGATTCCACGATCATCGACCGAGTCTGGCACACCGGGCCTGTTCGACATCTGAGAACATCGCTCTAAACCGGGGACGAATTCGCGCCGAAGGGCAGGTATGAGACGGATCCTCCTCGGACTATGCCTGCTTCTCGCAGCGTGCGGTGGTGACTCCGCGACCGGACCCGAACCCGAAGCGCTTGCGCTGGCCGACGAACCAGCGGTTGTCGAAGTCGCTCCTGGTGCCGACCGTATGGCCTTCACGATCGGCCGTCAGTCGTTCGAGCTCCAGGCCGGCATCTGCAACACCTACGACGATGGCACCTTCAAGTTTGCCCTCGGCGAAGGGACGATCGACTCGGGCGGCCACGTGACCGCCACGATCGAGCGCTTCGACACCGGGGTCGATTTTGAGATGATCATCGCCCTCGAGGGCGCCCGCGAGGATGGCACCGCCGTGAGCTGGTACGCCCAGGAATCGATCGACGTTCACAACATTGCCTCGACCGTTCTCGGTGGCACTAGCGAAGGCACGGCGCTGTTCGCCTCCGTCGGAGGGCCCGAGGCCGCTGGCGTTCGCGCCGACGGTTCCTTCGCCGTCTCGTGTGGGTAGTGCGCTGAGCCTCCCCGTCGGGTCTGCTGGCCTGACAACGACCTGACAGCCGTACTACCGTTTACCTATGGGAACGAAGCGACCAAACGCAACCGAGCGTCGCCTCTCCCGCGTGCGGGCGCTGAAGGCCGAGTTCTTCGCCGACGAAATGACCGTTGACGAGCAGCTCGCTGCCAAGGACGCACGCATCGTCGAGCTCGAACGAGAGGTCGAAATTCTGCGCCTTCGCGTAGAGCGTCAACGGCCCGCACCAGAGCAGCGAGCGCCGGTGGCCGACGCAAAGAATTCCGAACCACGCTTCGACTTTTACCGCGACTAGCGCGCCGCCACGCGTTTAGGCGACCTCGGGAACAGCCGCGCTGTATCGCCGACCGCGGCCGATCGCGTCGGGGAACTCTGCGATCATCTGCGAACCAATGTCGGCGAATCGCTCACGAGGCACAACACAGATCACGAGCAAGCAGTTCGTCACCGCACCGGTCTTGCGAATCGGGCGCATGAGCATCGATGCGCAGTGATCGCCGACTAGAGCCTGCAAACGGGCGAGCATGTTCGAGCCATCTTTGACGTCCTGCACGACGAATCGCAGAATTCGATCTCGACCGTCGACGGCACCGGGGGCCTCCATACGGCTGAGCAACTCCCAGCCCATCTCGACCGCGCCGAGCACGGCGTCTTGTGCCTCGACCGTTTGCCCAATGTCGTCGGAGTGACGCGTACTCTCGCTCCAGTACCAGTTCGGCTGGCCCGGGGCCGTCGCCGTCTCGTACACGTCGACGGTCGGGTCGTCGACCAGCAATGACCATGGCTGCTTGCTGAGCAGCAAGGTATTCGGGATCGGGGTTGGTTTGGCCTCTTCTGAGCGGTCACGGTTCGGATCGTTGAGAAGCGCGACCTGGGTTCGGCGCAGGAACGCGAGGTACGCGATCGGGATGTCGAGATCAACTCCGAGACGACGCAGCAGATTGATCGTGTCGAGACTCCACTCGGCCACGCGACCTGCGGGCCAGTTGTCAGCGATGACCTCGAACCCTTCGATCATGTACGGCAGGACCTTAAAGCCGGCACCTTCCGGCGAGTCCCAGTCGATCTCTAATTCAGGCTCGGGCCGTTCTGGCACAATCCAACGAAGCGCTTCCAGTTCGGTCCAGAGACGCAACGGATCATCGAGCCCGGGGAACGTAAATGTGATCCTCGGCGGGCGCGAGGCATCTCGGGCTTCGACCGTTGCTCGAATGTCGACAACGTGTGCGTGCTCACCTGGGTTTTGCGTTGGCATTTCTGTGATCTCACCGCGGAGATAGGGACTGCGTTCCTGTCACAATCGGCAGGTGAACTCGTGAAATAAGGTTCAGGCGTTGTCGAGACGGCGTTCGAAGAGTGCCCGTGTTCGAGCCGCTAGCGGGGACCCTAAGGCGGTCCTGACCCGGTCCGCGTCCGCCGACGGTGTGTAATACAAATCCTGTGTCTCAAGAATCGAAACCGTCCCGTCGGCGGGGAGAAGTTGCGCCGAGGCACCTGCGACAAGATCGCCTCCGGCCAGCACTCGGCAATAGACACCGGGTCGCCGGGCATCCCGGAAGCGAGCCACCCAGCCATTCTCCGCAATGTGGTGCTGAAATGTCCCGCACGGGATGCGAGCGCTCGTCGCTTCGAGAACGGCGTCGCCGATGACAAACCGGTCGCCGACCCGCACATCGCCTGAAGAAATTCCGGCGATAGTGATGTTCTCACCGAACGCCCCAGCCTGGAGCGGGCGGCCCAAGTCGGCTTGCCAGAAGTCGTAGTCGTCGCGGCTGTAGATGTACACAGCCTGATCTGGCCCGCCGTGATGCTCGGTGTCGGAAATCGTGTCGCCGACGAGGCCAGCGGGTGCGACGCGGGCGATGTCGACCGGGCGCTTATCGATGCCGGTGACACCCACCGACGATGCTGGGGTTGGCGCGGCCGAGCCGATCTGGACCGATTCGACGGTGAGTGCCACCGCTGGGCTCTGCTCTGTGTGCATATGCGAGTCTGTCAGATCCGTTCGCGATTTCGGCTTCGTGGTGGCACTCGATCAGGGTTCGTCTCGAATAGCCTCGCCGCAATGAGCATGAACGTATGGCGGGAAGTCAACAAGCGGTACCGCGCGGAGTGGACGGGGCGAGGCCAGGGTGTAGCCACCGACGGCGTCAGCTGGTTCGTCACGCAGAACGACTCGCGTCCGGGGGTCTCTCGGTATTCGGCCGACTTCTCCACGCTCGAGGTTCGCGCCGAGATTCCGCGCAGTGTCGCTGGCCATGTTGGAGCCGTGTCGATCGTGGACGGCATAGTTTCGATCGCACTCGAAAGCCCGCAAGCGCTGATCACCTACAACCGCGACCTCGACCAAAGGTCGTTCGTGCCAATCGAGCGGCCAGTCGAACGAGACGACATGGCCCACCTCGCCTGGTGTTCGGTCAACCCAGCGAACGGGCTGCTCTACACCTGCGACTGGAACTTTGCCGACACGTTGTCGGCGTACGACCCATCGACCGGCATCGCTCGCACCGACCAGAACATCGCCTTAAGCGAACCCGTACATCGGGTGCAAGGCGGAGCGTTCACGGAGACGGGCCAGGTATACCTCGCCTCGGACGACCTGTTGAGCATCCCGGAGTGGATTCGGAAGGTGTTCCGGGTTGGAGGAAAGCCCAGGGAGATCTTCCCGGGGATTCATTGCTTCGACACCGCAACCGGCCAGAAGACGGACTATCGCCGCGTGCCCGTTCGACCGTGGCCTCCCTTCTTTGAGGAGATCGAAGGAATCGGCGTCGGCGAGATGGTGATCGACGGAATTGAAACGCACGTCCACCTGTCGTTCTTGGACAAGAACCACTCGTGGGTTCGTGACGATGTCGTCATCAAGTCGTACGCGGTGCCCGAACCCGACAAGCTGTAGGTATGGCCACACACTTTCCGTACGACGTCGACAAGAAGTGGACGCCGATGTTCTTGTCGCTTCGTCTGCGCAGTGATGACGGCGTCACGCTGACCGATGACGGCCTGTTCCGGGCAACCTTTGGTTGGTTCTCGGTCGAAACACCGATCAGCAATATCGATCACACCGACATCACCGGTCCACATCGTTGGTACACGGCCGTCGGCGCACGGTTGAGCTTCGCCGACGATGGGCTGACCTTTGGCACCAACCATCGTCTGGGTCTGTGCATTGGGTTTGTCGACAAGATCGACAAGGTCATTGGCGTCAAGGATCACTCGGCCCTTTGGGTGAGTGTTGCCGACCCACACGGGCTGGCTGCGGCGATCGAAGATCGGCGGTAAGAGCTAGTTCGGTCCGTGTTCTGGACGAAGGTATTCGGTCGGCGTGTGGCGACCTGACATCAATAGCTGCTCGGCACTGGCGATCGACTCGTCGGCGAGATCGGTTCGATAACCGCCGCCAACACACGCAGCGATCGCCTGCCAGGCATCGGCGTCGTAGGGGAAGGTATCGAGGTGTGCTCGATAGTGGCCGACGGCATCTGCTCGGATCGCTGCGGTCCGCTTGCGAAACTCTCTGCCGTCACCCATGAGCGAGTCGGCATGGGCTCGCAAAAGATCACCGCAGTATCGATGCAAGGCGAGGTGTGATTCGTCGGGCCAGTGGGCAATGACCCGCTGGTACGCCTGAACAGCGGCCGCTACATCGCCGTTCGTCTCCGCCGCCCTCGCCTCGACGAGTTGAGCTGTTGCGTGGGCCCGATCGCCTTCGACACGGTTGGCGGTGGTGACGTACCGACGTCGCAATTCGAGACCGAGCAATTGAGTCGAGGACCCAAGGTGGCGTCCCCGGTGGTCGTCGATCTGCAAGACCGTGCCATCGGTGAACCGAAGACGGAGCGGATAGCGGTGACCGGGTTGACTCTTGACGTAGATGATCGTCGTTTCGACAGACGCACTCACGAGTTCGTTCGGAGCCCGCGTCTGCCACTCGCCACGGGAGAGTCGCCAACCAATCTCCGATCGAGCGAGTCTCAGCTCGATTGGTTGACCCGATGGACTCGTTTCGGTTCGGACGAGCAACACCGTGACGAGCCAGAGTCCAAACCCCATAGCCATGAAGATGACCGAGTCGCGAACAACGTGTTCCCCTTCCACCAAGAACCATGGCCACACCAGCACGAAGACAAGCGTCGAGATCAAGACCATCGTGTTCAGTCGCCGACGTTGTGCAGACACCGCGAAGTGGGCGGTCTCGTGCAGCGAGTACTCCGTTGATGGCTCACCAAGCCCGACCTGCGCGGGCGCCTCATAGGGCGAAGATACGTGCTCGGTCAGACGATTGAAGAGGTCGTCGAATCCAGCGAGGGTTTTCGATACCCGCATAGTTCTTGCGTCGCTGTGGATCCGTAACGCCGGAAGGCCGGCCGATTCATCGAACCGATCGATTGCGGCGAAACGTACGGACCGTTCACCGAACGCTCCGACCCGGGTGATCCTGTCCTCTTCGAGGACAAAGAACCGCATTCCGACGATGACCATGAGGACCGCGAGGGCCACGATCACACCGGACACGCCCATGATGGACACCGCAATACGACGAGCTTCGGTATCGCTGGTCGCGACCCACACAATCGCAGGCAAGATGCCAAGCGACCCGAGTGCTCCGCCGGCCCACACGCCAATAAGGGAGACCCGTACGATCATGTCCGAGCCATAGACGGTGCCTCGATGTTCAACGCCATCGCGCACACGAGCACTCCACGCGAGCAGTCGTTGACCTACGAAACGAGCAACGAGGAGACCCCCGCCCAGAACCACGATGGTCAAGGCGATGACGGCGATGTCTTCCATCATCGACCTCCACCAAGTTCGGCGTCAGCTTCGAGTATCTTGCGTGCTTCGGGAGCCAACCACCAGATCGATGGGCCCGGTCGGTTTCGTCGGAAGCGTCGCTTGCCGGCGATAGCGCGAAGTTGGCTAATCGGGGTCTCGTCGTTCGGTGAGAGCATCCCGGCCGTGGCGAGATGACGCGACGCCAACTTCACCATTCCCTGACGGCCCCGGATACCGCTCATAAGGAGATGGCCAGCGACCCATTCAGGGTCGAGGGCGAGGCCCTTCGTGAGTATCGATGCCGCTGCGTACAAGTCGTTGCGGACGAGTTCCGCTACCGAAGCGGCGTAGTAGGGAAACGTCTCGGTCGGATCGAGTTCGAGCGCTCGAGAAGCCAACGCGGCCGATTGGTTCGCTGCTTCTCGTCGTGTTTCGGATGGCCGGTCGGTGGAGCCGTCCAACCATGGGCCTGCCCATGCGAGGGACGCGGTCACGTGCAGAGTCACATGTTCGGGATCGAGCGCCAAGCCTCGTTCGCACGAGGCAATGGCCGCAGCGAAGTCGCCGGTGCGTCGTTGGACCGAGGCGAGCACCGCGTACGACGACGCCGAGGCCTCAACCGAGATTGCTTGTGCTGCGTAGTCGAGCGCCGACTCAAGGTCGCCGAGTGCGGCTTCGATATCGGCGGATAGGCGAAGCGTGGATGCGTCGAGCGCGTCTTGGGCGAGCGCTTCGCGCGCAGCATCGCGCGCATCGGCGAGACGACCGATCATGAACAGGTTGCGCGCTCGTTCGCGAGCTTGTCCTGGGTCGCCCATACCTCGCCGATCGGTCATAGCGTCGAGGATTCAAGTCACCTTCGCACCCGCCGATTGAACCCCATGACTGAAGATGGCGTGGTTCGTGCTCTTGAGAGCGCGTTGGAAGCAGCACCTGAGGACACTGGAGTCCGAAGGCATCTGCTCGAGCGGTTGCTGTCGATCGGCCGACCCAATGACGCAGTTCCTCACGCTCATGCGCTGCTCGCGGCGGCACCTGATGATCCCGATTCGCTCGACCTTGCGATCTCGGTATTTCGGGCGGCGGGGGACGGCGCCACCGCCGACGCGTTGCAAGCCGGACGCGACGCAACCACCGTGGCGAGAGAGAGCGCTGATGAACCCGATGTTCGACGAGCAATGCCCGTCACTGGCGACGATGCGATCCTGCCCGTCCCTGACACGGCCGACGAGCTGTTGAACAAGTGGGACAGTTCGACCGCGCCCGAAGAAGTCACGTTCGGCGAGCTCGCGGCCTCGGACATCACCCTCGACGACATCGGCGGACTCGACGCCGTCAAACGGCAGCTAGAACGATCGTTCTTGGCGCCGCTGCGAAACCCCGAGCTCGCCGCAGCCTTCCGTAAGTCAGCGAGTGGCGGTCTCCTTCTCTGGGGTCCACCGGGGTGTGGCAAGACCTTCCTCGCCCGAGCGACTGCAGGCGAAATGGGCGCAAACTTCTACAACGTTGGGCTCGCCGATATTTTGGACATGTGGATCGGCGCGAGCGAACGAAACCTCGCCGCGGTCTTTGAGGCAGCTCGCCGGAACGCACCGTGCGTTCTGTTCTTCGATGAGATCGATGCACTCGGTCAGAAGCGTTCACATCTCAAACACGCCGCAGCTCTTCGCGGTGTCGTCAACCAGCTCTTGTCCGAGCTCGATGGTGTCGCTGACGAGAACGATGGGATCTTCGTGTTAGCTGCAACGAACCACCCGTGGGATGTCGACGAGGCTCTGTTACGCCCCGGCCGTTTCGATCGACGCCTGCTGGTCCTCCCTCCCGACGAGCCAGCTCGCCGCGCAATCCTCGATTTCCATCTACGAGATCGCCCAGCGACGGAGCTCGACCTTTCAGCGGTCTTGCAGCAGACCAATGGCTACTCCGGCGCTGATCTTGCGTTCATCGTCGAGTCCGCTGTGGAACAGTGCCTCGACGAATCGCTCGATGCGGGCGAGGTCGTCTCCTTGACCACGGCGCACCTACTCGATGCTCTCGAGGAGGTGCCGTCGACGGTAGGTCCATGGCTGGAGACCGCACGCAATCACGTGATGTACTCGAACAAGAGCGGCGAGTACGACGAGCTCGAGGCATACCTGAAGGCAAACAACGGCCGCGGTCGTCGTCGGCCGGGCTTCCGCCCCTAGAGCTACTCTCCTTCCGGGTCACCGTCCGCTCGGGCTACGTCGGTCTCCACTTCAACGACTTGGGTCGACACGATGATCGGCTCTTGGAGTTCTCCAGCGAGAAGGTCGGCGAGTTCCTCTGCCACGGGCACCTGTCCTGATTCGGTGAGCACAATGTCGATCGAGAGCTCGGCGGCAAGCCGCTCGACGGACACGCCAACGAGTTCGGTAGCGCCCCCATGGTCTTCGAGGTAGGTGCCGATCCAGTGCTCGATGTCTTCGGTGGGGTCGGTCGGCGGCAAGACGCGGGCCCGGGTGATGTGCAGTGGCAGGACCATGATGATGACGACGAGGGCAGCCCATCGCAGACCGCCGACGACCAGCCCGGCGCGTGCGGGCACCCGTCGGCTCGCCGCAACGCCACACAGCAAGAAGGTAATTGCCGCGCTCATGATGATGCCAGCGACGTTGGCGAGGAACAGCAGTACGGCTCCGAGCGACATGGCGTACTCACCGATCTCCAGGGTGATCCCGACGACGGCGAGTGGCGGCACGAGTGCCACAGCGACAGCAACGCCGGTGAGTGCATCGGCGGCGGCCCGGCGGATCTGGGCATAGGCCCCAGCAGCACCCGCGGCGAGAGCGATGCCAAGGTCGAGCAGGTTTGGAGATGTACGAGCGACGATCTCGGCCGGAAGGGGGTCCATCGAGCCGGGGAAGATCAGTGACGTTCCAGCGGCCAACCCCACCGCACCTGCCGACCCCACCGTCATGACGGCGAGTTGTCGAAGGAACTGGCGGGGTTCGCCAATGACTAGGGCGGCGGCGGAGCCAAGTACTGGACCCATGAGCGGAGCGACCAACATGGCGCCGATGACGACAGCGGTCGAGTCGGCAAGAAGCCCCATGACCGCTATAAGCACGCTCATCGTCATGAGCGCAGCGAAGCGTCGGGCGAACCGCGGGAACCGGTGTCCTTCATGGAATAGTCCGCGCAGTATTCGGTCCCGATCCTCGTCGGACAGGTGGCCGAGGTCGGCGCGGCCGAGCATCGAGACGATCCGAGCGAATGGGCCTCGCTTCGTACCGACGATCGTGTCGGCGCTTGCATCCGCACTGGATTGTGCACTGTCCTGGCTGGTCTCGGCCTCTTGCAGTGGCGCGGTGTCCGTGATCATTGCTACTCCCGTCGGCGACCGCTCGCATGACATTTGTAATGCATTCGTAATCTAATTGCAATCATTACCAGAAGGTGTGGATCCCCGCCCGTCAGGCGAACATTTGGGGGTCGCGTCTCATCCTCCATCTCCAACCACCCACGCGTTCCCCCCGAAATCAACCGGCAGCGAGGGGGTCGCGTCTCATCTTCCATCCGAGCCGGATTCCAAACGACTGTCCCGCGACAACTGGCGACAGAAGTGGAAGATGAGACGCGACCCCGCCGGGTTGTGTTGTATCCAGGCGGCCGCTGGGTGGTTTTTCGAGTGGAAGATGAGACGCGACCCCACTGCGTGGCCGAAAACGAGCTGAGCCCCTGAACCGAAGTCCAGGGGCTCTGACGTCTTTACTGACATCACATGGCGGAGGAGGTGGGATTTGAACCCACGGAACCTTGCGGTTCACACGCTTTCCAAGCGTGCCGATTCGGCCGCTCTCGCACTCCTCCAGGAGACGATGCATCCGGCTAGCCGAACCCATCGAAGCAGATCATTACGATACAAGCGTCTCCGCCCGTTACCGCCAGCGAACGACTACTCGTCCGCGCTGACCTCGGCAGCGTCGGCCATGGCGTCCTCGCCCTTCTTCCAAAGGTTGCCCTGCCACAACTCGTCGAGGCCGGTCTCGCCCGACGCTCCATCGGTCGTGAGGTAGTCGTAGTACGACGTCGGCTTGTGCCCGGTGAGGTTGTAGAAGTCCGGGCTGCAGCGACAGTAGAAGCCGTTGCTGAGATATTCGAAGAACTCGGCGCGCGTGCTTCCGAAGTCGTTCTCGAAGTCCTCCATGGTCTGAGCTCGATACTCGAGCTGCTTGCCCATCGCACGGCCTAGGTCGGCCGCGATCTCGGTCATGGTTTGCGGCTCTGGCCCGGTGAGGTCATAGAACTTGTCGCCGTGCTTCTCGGGCCCCTCGGAAAGCACGACCGCAGCGGCCTCGGCAATATCGCGAGTAGCGACGAACGAGTTGCGGGCGTTGCCCAACGGGTTGCTAAACCATCCCTCCGATGCGATGTTGTCGCAGTCCGTCTTGAGCAGATGGTTCATGAAGAAGTTGTTGCGTAAGACGGTGACGGTGAGACCTGCGTCGATCAGCGACTTCTCGCCCCACCAGTAGTGCTGCAGCATGAGTGGGATTCCGGCGCCGGCTCGGGACGAGTGCTTGTCGGGGTCGTACGACGCGGTGTTTGTGTCAGCACCCATGCAGCTCACTCGAACAACATGGCGAATCTGGTCGCTTCGCTCCCCCATTGCCTTACTGAACGCGAGGTGACCTTCAAGCATTGGATCGAGCGACGCCGAATAGACCGCGCTGACACCGTCGAGCGCCCCGTCCCAAGTGGCTGGATCGTTCAGATCGAACGGTACGACTTCGTCGGCACCAAGGGCGCGCAGTGAATCTGCTTTGCTCTCGGTGAACGATGTCGCCCGAATCGTAAAAGCACCATCGCGAGCGAGTAGGGCGACTAACTCCTTACCGATTCGACCCGAGGCCGAGGTAATGAGAACGACTGGCTTTGACATACAGACTCCAGAGAACGAATGGGCGACAACCCGGCCTTGAAGGTAGTCGCCATTCGAGTGCCGCGGGCGCAGGTTGCAGCGAAGGATCCGTGTGCGAGCGATCTGACCCTGTAGACCGGAGTCATGGCATCACTGGATTTTGATCGCGAGGTCGTCGAGCTCAGCTCTGAACGCGCCTCCAAACTGCGCAACCTCAACCTGGCGGCATTCGTCCTGCACCTGGCGACCGGCATTGCGATGATCGTTCTCGGTGACCTCGACTTCGAGCTACCGGTCAGCGGCTTCAACATCAGCGGCCCACCTGGAACGCCGCTCGAGAACGGTGTGCTCAACGAGTTCTTCGGAATCCCACTGGCGGTTGGCGTGGCTGCGTTCTCGCTTCTGTCAGCACTGTTTCATCTCATCGTGGGCGTGATCGCCTTCCCGAAGTACAAGAGCGAACTCCGTCGAGGACGCAACCGTTTCCGTTGGGTCGAGTACTCGTTGTCCTCCACGCTGATGATGGTGCTGATCGCCGCCACCACCGGAGTGACCGATCTGGCGGGACTGGTCGGACTCGCCTTCGCAAACATCTCGATGATCCTCTTTGGTTGGATCATGGAGATGGTCAACACCTCCGGAGACGCTGGCCGCGACGAGAAGACCTGGTGGACGCCATTCTGGTTTGGATGCATTGCCGGCATCGGGCCATGGGTTGCGATCCTCGCGCCGTTGTGGTTCAACCTCGCCGAGGATGGTGCCCAAGGTCCCCCAGGATTCGTCTACGGCATCATCGTGTCGATCTTCGTGTTCTTCAACACCTTCGCTATCAACCAGTGGTTGCAGTACAAGCGTGTTGGCAAGTGGGCGGACTATCTGCACGGCGAACGGGTCTACATCGTCCTCAGTTTCATTGCGAAGAGTGCTCTGGCGTGGCAGATCTTCGCCAACACGCTCATCCCCACCTAAGCAATGGCGACCGCCGGTTAGTCGAGCCCGCGATCGATCCACGTTTCGTGGACCCGTCGCCATACCAAACCGTTGGGCGCGGTCGTTGATGTCGAGAAGATGACGGTGCTCCGCCGACGATTCGTTCGGTCAGCAAGCACGTGTTCTTCGATGTACTCGGCGATCAGTACGTCTCCGTCTTCGAGGACCAATTGATGGTCGACGGTTCGGATCTCGAGCGATGTCGTGTGGGCATGGCCAGCTTCGAGGGCTGCCAACGTGGCGGCACGGCTCGCCACGTTCGCGTCTGGGCCCACGAACGTGAAGTCTTCTGCCAAGGCCGCGTCTACTCGGCCGAGGTCGCTGATCGTGCCGAGGAAGTACGCCTCGAACGTCTCGTGAAGTTCGATGATTTCTCGTTGCCAATTCGATTCGACCATCACCAACCTTGCCATATCCCGGAAGCGAGCGAACCGAGCGTTGGCGTTGGGCCGATCGCTTGTTCAGATCGACGTGATTTCGCATACGGTGCGGGAATGTCCGAGTCAGCATGCGTTCCCGAACTCCTCCGCGGCGTGTGGCAGCGCCGGTGGATCGAGTATGCCGACGGGAGTCGCGACGACACGTCGATCGTGGTGTGGATGCAGTTCGAATCCCACATGGTCGATGTGCGGTTTGCCGCCGATCACGTCGAACTCGCGGCGCGCGGCTCACTCGATGCGTGCGACCGCGACGATCTCGTTCGACTGGCATCGACCGACTCGAGCAGCGGCTTCACGACTTGCACGCCGCTCGCCGAACGCAATGGAGTGCGAACCGCGACGGCAGAGTGGTTCAGCGAGCCCGGCATCGCTGTGCAGCCCCAAACGCTCTTCCCCGAGGCTGGTTTGCTCGAGTGGAACGAGGACGGGTCGGTCATGATCGAACGTGCGCCGAGCGGCGCATACGTCGAGGAATGGCATCGCGTACCGGAGACGAGCGGCGACGTTCGCCGACACCGGTCGACGGCTCCCGGCTATGAACTCTTTTGCATCGGCCCAGTCGTCGTGGAAGTAATCGACCGCCGAAGGTACCTGGCACCTTTCGCCCAAAAGGTACCAGGTACGTCTTCACCCCCGGAGGGGCGATTGGCCGACATGATCCGCCGCTGCGACGATCTCGTTGCGGCGCGAGCGGTGCTCGACTGTGAGTTCTCCCTGGCGCACGAGCAGCATGGAGAGTACGTGATCACGGCGTCAACCCACCCGTGGCGAATCGGCCAAACCCTCACGATGGACCAGTCCTGATGCTCGACGACGACTCGATATTCGACCAGCTCGGCCGGCACGCCAAGCTCCCGTTCGCCAACGCTCGGATGCTCCCGCTCGAGGCCTACCGCTCCACCGAGATGCTGAACGCCGAGATAGCAGACCTGTTCGGTAACGACTGGCTGTGTGTGGCGCGCACCGCCGACGTTCCTCATGCCGGCGACTACATCACCGCAGAAATCCCCACCTCGACTGGACAGCGCTCCGTAATCGTCATTCGATCTGCGCAAGGCGATATCAATGTGTTCGACAACGTGTGCGTCCATCGTGGAGCGGAGCTCCTCGACGGTTGCGGAAACGAGAGCCGCATTACGTGTCCGTACCATGCCTGGGTCTACCGCCTGGACGGCTCCCTCGCCGGCGGGCCCTACATGCACGACAGCGTCGAAGCAGACGGAACACCGTTCGATCCATCCCGACATGCGCTCAACGCGATTCGCACGGAGATCTGGGAAGGCTTCATCTTCGTGAGCCAAGCCGACGATCCCACGCCACTTGGTGACCGCCTGAGCGGCCTAAGCAAGCTTGTCGGCCGATTTGAGATGGACGGCTATGTACCGGTGCACGAGGCGGTCGATGTGTGGGACACCAACTGGAAGCTGCTCGTCGAGAATTTCATGGATGCATACCACATCTTCAAAGTGCACAAAGACAGCTTTGGCGTGAACGGCGACGGCACTCAGCACACGACTATGTACCCCGGTACCCCAGACTGGGCTCATCATCGCGTCGCCGAGCCCGGGGGCGACCTCTGCCACGAGTCCAACACGTCCCTCGAAGGTGAGTGGCGCTCGACGATCGTGCTCGCCGCCGTGTTTCCCGGCTTCGTCATTCAGCTACAACCAGACTGGTTGTGGTTTCTGCGCATTACTCCCCTCGGCACCGACCGGGTGCGAATTGCCTGGCAGGTAGCGGTCGCACCCGAAATGCTCGCCGATCAGGCGAACGTCGATGACTACATTGCCGAGGTCATGGATCTCATCCATCTGGTCAACAGCGAAGATCACCCGATCGTCGAGGGGATTCGACGCCGAGTCCAGAACCCACAATTCGAACGAGCACCGATGTCGTATCTCGAACGAAACGTCTACGACTTCGACCGATACATCAGCACCCGGCTAGGCCGCTAACTCGACCGAGATGAAAACGAACCTGGCACCTTTTGGGCAAAAGGTACCAGGTACCTTTTGAGGGAAAGGTACCTGGTACCTGGCTGGCGGTTAGGAAATGGACTGCATAGCCGCGTCGATCTTGGCGAAGAGCGGCCGGGCGAACACGAGTAGCGACGCCACGCAGGTGCCGGACATGATGTACACCCACTCGACACCCCAAGTCTCGGTGATCACACCACCAAGAATTGGGCCCAGGGGCTGCATACTCCACGCAATGAAGAGATAGGCGGTCATCATTCGCCCGAAGATCTCGTCGTCGACCAGGCGCTGGCGCACCGTGGCGCTCACCACGTTCCAGGTGGGGTCCGCGATTCCGCCGATCAAGAAACCGAGGACGATCAGCGGCACGAAGACGGAGAACCCAAAGATAAACGCGTGAAGAGCGAACGTGACCACGCTGACCTTCATGCTGAAACCATGACTTGTCCGCTTGACCAAGCGAGATACAAAGAACGACATGACGACAGCGGCGATGGCATCGACCGCTAGAAGCAATCCGTACTGGACTTCGCTAAGGCCCAACCGTTCAGTGATCAACACGACACCCATTGAGTGGTGCGCTGACCCGACGAGCGCATAGAGGCCAACCGCAAATGCGAGCGGCCGGAGCACTGAGTGATTCCACACATATGACAGGCCAGTGCCCATCTGGGAGATGAATGAGCCGGGATCGTCGGACTGCTCGGGCCGGTAGCTGCCCGTGAGCGCCGCCAGGAAACCAACCGCAGCGATGTACAAACCTGCGGCTAGCAGGAACGGCGCCGCGCTCGAGAACTGAAACAGCAAAGCGCCCACCGGCGGTCCGATGAACTGATTCGACACGGTCTCACTCGCTCGAAGTCGAGCGTTCGCGTCTTCGAGTTGTGATTGGGTGACGACGTCGCGAACTACGGCCGGCAGTCCGCCGTCGGTCAGAACCTCGCCCACCCCGACGACGAACGCGCACGCCGCGAGCAGGGGAATGGTTGCACTGTCGGCGAGCGCGGCGAACCCGACAAAGAGCAGCGCAGCCGACCGAAGCACCTGTGAGAACATCGCGAGCTTTCGACGATCGAACCGGTCGATGATGACGCCCGCAGGCAAGCCAACGACGAGGAACGGCAGGAACTGGGCGGCCGCAACCAGACCGACCAATCGTGCGTCGTCGGTGATCGATACGGCGAACAATGGGAAGCCGACGAGCGCGAGACCATCGCCGAGGTTCGATGCCGAAAAGGCCGACCACAATGTCCAGAAGCGCCGCCCAAAGCCGCCATCAGCGTTCATCACTCGAACATATCGGGACGAGCAACGAACATCCGCGAGTATGCATCCTGCTCCGAGCCGTACCACGGGTCGACCAGCACCCCGAGCTCTCGCATACCGATGCGTCGAGCGACCTTTGCCGACGCTTCGTTATCACGCCACATGAGCGCCCAGATGCGGGCGATGCCGCTTGCAAGGCCATGGCGAATCGTGGTTGCCGCCGCCTCTGCCGCCCATCCACGACCAACAGCACCGGGGTGGAGGTACCAGCCGATCTCGATCTCGTCGCCAAGACGGATCTGACCGAGCGACACGCTTCCGACAGGCGCCGAGTCGCCCTTGTTGGGAACGTTGGGAACGATTGCCCAGGTTCCGAGTGGACCGTCGGCGTTCACCGCATGCTGCCACATCGCAATAGCGTTGGTCGCTGTCTCGAGGTCGGTCCACGGTTCGGGAGACCCCAGCCATTTCGCAATCTCGGGATTCGCTCGCATCTCGAGCAGAATTTCGGCATCGTCAGGTGCCCACGGACGAAGCGTCAGCCGCTCGGTCTGGAGGATGGTCATGTCGTGGCGGTCATGCAGACCAGCCGCCGTCGAAGCCCACGACCTGCCCGGTCTGGAAACGCGCGGTGCCGTCGATGAAGACGCGACAGAACTGTGCGAATTCGTCCATCGTTCCGAGACGCCCCATGGGCACGTTTCGCTCGATCTTGGCCATGATCTCGGGATCGTCAGCACCCGTGGCGGAGCGAAAGGCCGGGAAGTCCATGAAGTTGGTGCCAACCGCATTCACCTGCACCCCGGAGCCTGCAATCTCGATGGCCAGGTTCTTCACCATCATGTTGGCCGCAGCTCGCGTCGCTGAATACAGCGGCGCGCCTGGGGTAACCCGGAGGCCCGAAGCGCTCGTGATCGCAAGTATCTGGCCGCTGCCCGCTTCGAGCATCGGATGGGCAAAGGCTCGAAGCGATCGAAAGACCGACTCGATGTTGCCCGACACCACCTTGGCCAGGTCCGCGTCGGTCGCGTCGACGAACTTGCCGAGCACGATATCCCCGGTGAAGAAAACGGCGGAGTCGATGCGACCGTACGCGTCCATGGCCATGTCGACCAGGCGTGGAGCGGACGCAGGTTCGGCCAGATCGAGCGCTCCATCGACGACCCAACTGTCCGCCCCGGCCTCACTCACTGCCTTGATCGTGTCCGACGAAGGCTCTCCAAGCACGAGGTCGTAGCCAGCGTTCGCCATGACCACCGCAAGGGCTGGTCCGACGTAGTGCTTTGCGTTGGCGATGATGGCGACAGGCTTCTCGTGCATAGGGACAGCTTTCTCCACCACGCCCGGTTCGTCCAGGCCGGTTGCCGTGATGTGTACGGGCGCGAAGGCGCTATCCTGACCGTGCGCCCGCTTTGGGGTGTGACGGTCGGGTCCTGTGCAACGGGAACTCGTGAACCGGGTCAGGGCCGGAAGGCAGCAGCTCTCAGCGATGCTTGCCGTGTGCCGCAGATCGCCTGGCCGTCACTCCCGAAGGCGGGCGCTCTTTTGTGCCAAATCTGTTACCCCACATGTGATGATCCTTCGGCGTTTGATATTCCGCCACATCCCTTGTCCAATTGCACCAGATCACGAACGCCCCTGACTACAGTCGTTTTGTTGCGCAACTCTGCACAACAGCAATTAGTTGGCCGATATATATCGGCTCACAGAATCTGGGGAGGATTTCCGTGATTCAAGAATTCAAAGACTTCGTAAACAAAGGTGGCATCTTTGAGGCCGCTGTTGGCCTCATTCTGGCCTTGGCGTTTGCGCCAGTCGTACAGGGTCTCGTCGACCACATCATCATGCCAATCGTGGCTCGTGTGTTTGGTCAGCCAGACTTCAACGACATCAAGATCGGCCTCGGCGGAACACAAGAGGTAACGCTCGAAGATGGCACCGTTGTGATGCGCGAGCCAGCAATCGAAATCGGCGCGTGGATCACCATCGTGCTCGGCTTCATTATCTTGAGCTTCGTCATCTTCATGCTCGTGAAGGCCTACAACAAGGCCAACCCACCAGAGGTTGAAGAAGAGGGCCCAAGCGAAATCGATCTCCTCACCGAGATCCGCGACGGACTCGCAAAGTAACAAATGGTCTACTGCGGCTCGACCGCAGTGTTCTCAAGATGAGCGGCGTCCTTCGGGGCGCCGCTCGTTTGCGTTTTGCACCCGCACTGAGTTTCGCCGTATCTCGTTAGCCTCGGCTCATGCATCCAATGCAAGTACTCCACTCCATGAGCAGTGGCAATGAAGCGCCAAAGGGCGTCGACCGCGACACCGTCAAGCGTGTCTGGGAATTCTCCACGCCCTACCGCACCAAGGTCGTTGGCTTCGTTGCCCTCATCATTGCGGGCACCGTCATAGGTCTCGTTCCGTCGTTCGCCTTCCGAGACATCATCGATGTTGCGATCGCGAACCGGGACACGACCCGTCTGAACTGGCTCGGGTTGCTCGTGGTCCTCGCCGCAGTTGGCGCTGCCGTCGTGTCGATGATCGAACGCTGGATGTCGAGCCAGATCGGCGAGGGCATCATCTATGACCTACGCGACAAGCTGTTTCGTCATGTCCAAGCCATGCCGCTCGGCTTCTTCACCCAGACCCAGACCGGAGCGCTCATCTCGCGGCTGAACAACGATGTCATCGGCGCCCAGCGAGCCTTCACCACGTTCTTGTCGACCGTCATTGGCAACATCATCAACCTCGCGATCACGCTGGTTGCGATGTTCGCCATCGAATGGCGGCTCACGTTGCTCAGCCTGTTGATTCTGCCGTTCTTTCTGATTCCGTCCCGTCGGGTCGGCAACCGCATGGCCGACATCACGCGCGAGTCAATGCAGTTGAACGCCTCGATGAACACGACGATGACCGAGCGCTTCAACGTCAGCGGAGCAATGCTCGTCAAGTTGTTCGGTCGTCCGAGGGTCGAGGCGGACGACTTCGCCGATCGCGCAGCGCGTGTGCGCGACATCGGGATCCGTTCCGCAATGCTCGCTCGGGTCTTCATGACCGCAATGACCCTGGTCGGCGCGCTCGGTACCGCAGCGGTGTATTGGCTCGGTGGGCGCATGGTGATCGACGGCACGATCAGCGTCGGCGACCTCGCTCTGCTCAGCTTGCTGGTCGTGCGGGTCTATCTCCCACTTACCGCTCTTTCCAATGCCCGAGTCGACGTGACCAGCGCCCTGGTCAGCTTCGAGCGTGTCTTTGAGATTCTCGACATGGTGAACCCGATCGAAGATGCACCCAACGCAGTACCGCTCTCGAACGTCTCGGGGCGCATTCGCTTCGATGGCGTGACCTTTACTTACCCAAGCGCCGACGAGTCGACGATCGCTTCGCTCGACGAAGGCGCCGGCCGCCGCACGCCAAATCGTGGCCCAGGCAAGCACATGTCTGCGGGGATCACGCCGGTACTCGAATCGCCGAGTCAGGGAGCAGGTGAGGAGCGCGAGGTGCTCAAGGGCATCGACCTCGACATCGAGCCAGGGCAGCTCGTTGCGATCGTGGGCCCGTCGGGCGCCGGCAAGTCCACCCTGTTGAACCTCGTGCCCCGGCTCTACGACATCGACCAGGGAAGTATCGAGATCGACGGCCACGACGTTCGCTCGGTAACCCAAGACAGTCTGCGTCGGGCAATCGGCGTCGTGAACCAAGATCCGCACATGTTCCACGACACGGTGGGCGCGAATCTTCGATACGCAAATCCCGATGCCACCGACGAGCAACTGGTCGAGGCCACCAAGGCAGCGCGCATCTTCCAGGTGATCGACGACCTTCCCGAGGGCTTCGACACCGTTGTTGGCGAACGTGGTTACCGGCTGTCTGGTGGCGAGAAGCAGCGTCTCGCGATTGCTCGCATGCTGCTCAAGGATCCAGCGATCGTGATCTTGGACGAGGCCACTAGCCACCTCGATACCGAGAACGAACACCTGATTCAGCAGGCGCTCGAAACTGCGCTCGACGGGCGCACCTCTCTCGTCATTGCGCACCGCTTGTCCACGATCACCTCGGCCGACCAAATCATCGTCGTCGACGACGGAGTTGTCGTCGAGCGTGGCACGCACGACGAGCTCCGCTCGCTCGGCGGCCTCTACGACACGCTGTACGAGAACCTCGTCCGCTCTGACGCACCAATGAACAGTTAGGGACTGTCCCTAACTGTTCACTTGGAGGAGACCAATGAAGATCCTCTCTTGGAATGTGGCGATGCTCGAGCTGTCGGCACAAGCTCCTACCTCGGTGCAGCACTTCCACATCGAAGAAGCGATTCGGGAGTTCACCCTCGAGCTCGACCCCGACGTCGTGTGCTGGCAGGAGCTCCCGAACCAGGTGCCGTTCGTCGAGACCCTCGACTTGCTCCAAGCAACCACGCGGTCGCATAACGGACGCCTCGCAACCTTGGTGGCGAAGGCTTCTCTTGCCGAGCCCGAACCCGAACCCGAGATCGTCGCTATCGATGGGGTCGGACTCCTCGCCACGTTTCCCGAACACGGCGACCGGCCAGCGTTCACGGTTGGAAACGTGCATCTCGAACCCGGTCGCGGTGGAGAGGGTCGGCGCCTCGAACAACTTGGCGAGATCGTCTCGGCCAGCCCCACCGAGCGCTTGCTTATCGTTGGGGACACGAACATGCGGATCGCCGACGTCGAGTTCGTCACCGCCGCTGGCTTCGCAACACCAAAGCCACCACGGCCAACCTGGAACTCCAAGAAGAACCGGTTCCGCACCGATGCCTACGAATTCTCCGCATACTTCACTCGCTTCTTCGCGAGCCCCGGCATCACGATTTCGGACATGGTCGTCCATGACGCACCAACGGTGGTCGATGGACACCGCTTCTACTGGAGCGACCACTTCGCCCTCAGCGCAACGATCGCCGTCGCCTGACGGCAGATCTTGTCACATTCTTGCCAGTCGCTGGCCGGGCCGTTTGCACCACGCCCGCAGCGTGGAAGCCATGCACACAAATTCGCACACGAAACCTGACCCCTCGCCCGTTCACCGCGCACGTCCCAGCATTGTCAGCGCGACCGTCGCGCGCCTCACCGCAGTTCCGCCATGGGTCCTGCTCATCCAACTCTTCATCGGCCTCGGCTGGACCCGCGCGGGCGTCGAGAAGCTCATCTCGAGTGAATGGTGGGATGGCACCGAGCTCGAAGCGTTTCTCCGCGAGCACACCGAGCAGACCGTCAGCTGGTATCAACCCGTGATCGATCTCGTCGTCGCTCCCGGTGTCATCGTCATCTCGTTCGTCGTGATGGCTGTCCAGTTCCTGCTCGGCGCGGCGCTCGTGACGAACCGGCAGGTCGGCCTCGCTCTCGGCATCGGCATGTTCCTCAACCTGAACTTCATCGCTGCCGGCGCCGTGAGTCCTTCGGTCTTCTACCTGCTCGCACAGGGCGCGGTGCTGTTGTGGGTTGCCGACCGATCGCAGGACGGCTCGACCACGGACATCCTCGAGGTCGTCATGATGGCGAGCGCCACCCTCGCGGTGATCAGCGCTCCATGGATCCGGACGTTGGCGCCGGCCGATGTGATCGATGACCCCGCGCTGATGCTCTCGACGATCGGCGGGTTCGGTGCGCTGTGCAGCTTCCTCACCTACCACCGTTTGCGCCAAGGGTTATCGCAACCGGCGTAACCATCGCCCTGCATTCTTCGCCGGCTCCAAATGGGGTCGGCGATGTTTGCGTTTTGGCCCAGAACCTGGCGCCAAATCTCGACCCGAACACCCTTGGGTTTCGCTGCCCTGGACACGAATTTCGCATCTTGTCAGAACCTTTGCACTCACTTGCGTTCCCCCTGCCCCACGGTCTGCACGATGGTCATTGTCAACAAGACACCAAACCAACAAAGGATAGAAATCATGAACAAGACCACCCGCACCATCGCCGCTTCCGCAGCTCTCATCTTTGGAACCGTTGGACTCACCGGAGTTGCACTCGCTGACAGCCCACAGGGCGCAGCCGACGATGTTGATGTCGTCGAAGTCCAGCTCGCTGACGACGGCACCGTCGAGGACGACACCAACAACGAAGGCCGCAGCGGCCGTCGTGGCAACAAGGGCCGCAAGCTCGCCTTCGTTGCAGAGACGATCGGCATCGAGGTCGATGAGCTTCGCGAAGGTCTCCAGGACGATCAGAGCATCGCCGAGATCGCCGAAGAGAACGGCGTCGCTGCACAAGACGTCATCGACGCAATGATCGACCGGGTCGAAGAGAAGCTCGACGCCAAGGTTGCCGAAGGCGATCTCACCGAAGAGGAAGCAGCCGAGAAGCTCGAGACAAAGACCGAACGCATCGAAGACCGTGTCAACGGTGTCGATGACGACGACAACGACGATGGCGATGACGCCGAGGCTGAGGAGGTCAACGCATAAGACAAATTCCCCACACTCTCCCTCCTTGTGAACCCCGGGTCATGTCCCTCCCATGGCCCGGGGTTCGTCGTTTTCCCGAATGCGATCGGTGCTGTCAGCGCGGCCCAGTAACGTCCCCTGGGTGGACACGCCGCTCTTTACCGCCGAGCCCCCTCCCCCGCCGAGGAACGAACCGAGTTTCACGGTCGCGCAGCTCAACGAGATCATCGGTGGGGCGGTCCAACAGCTCTTTCCCGACGACTTGTGGGTCGAGGGTGAGATCAGCAATCTCAACCGTTCACGAGCCGGTCACGTCTACTTCGATCTGGTCGAGCCAGCTCAGCCAGGGGTGGCGTCGGCTGCGAAGTTGTCCGTCGTCCTGTTCAGCCAGACAAAGCAGATCGTCAACAATCAGCTGAAGCGACAAAACGTCGGGCGGCTCGTCGATGGCATGGCGGTGCGAGTGCGAGCCGCCGTCGACTACTACCAACAGCAGGGCCGGCTGCAACTGCGGATGACCGGTATCGACCCTCGCTACATCCTTGCGGCGATGGCCGCCGAACGAGATGCGCTCATGACTCGTTTGCAAGAAGAGGGCATCGCCGAGCGAAACAAGGCGCTCACCATTCCCGTCGTGCCCCTGCGGATCGGGCTGATCACCAGCACCGGAAGTGCCGCCGAAGCCGACTTCCTCAATGAGCTCGCAAACACCGGCTACGGCTTCCAGATCACGTCGTGTGACAGTCGGGTCCAAGGTGACTTGGCTCCCCGAACGCTGGTCGCGGGCCTGCGCTCGCTCTATGACCGTTCACTCGATGTGATCGTCATCATTCGAGGCGGCGGTTCGCGAGGCGACCTCGCGGTCTTCGACAACGAGCAGCTCTGTCGAACCATCGCCGATGCTCCGGTGCCGGTCATCACCGGTATTGGCCACGAGATCGACCGTTCGGTCGCCGACGTTGTGGCCCACACCGCGCTCAAGACGCCGACCGCGGTCGCGGCGGCGCTCGGCTCGACGGTTGCTCGATACGTCGAACACGTCGAAGGCCGATGGGAGGCCATTGCTGTCACCGCACACGCCCACACCAGGCTGGCCGAGCAACGACTCGCCGGTATTGCTCGCCGCAGCGCGCTGGCTGGGCGCGAAGGTCTGAACCTGGCCGATCAGCGCCTCGTCGAACGCTCTCGGCGTGCGGCTCGCGCCGGGCGTGAAGGGTTGTTGCGTGCCGACCAGCACCTCACCGCTCAAACCGGCCAGCTGCCGAAGCTCGCCGACCGAATCCTCCGCAGCGCCGACTCCGAACTCGGCCATATCGACGCTCGACTACGGGCCGCCGACCCCGCAGTACTGCTCAAGCGAGGCTGGTCGATCACAAGAACCGCACAAGGAGATGTCGTTCGGGCAGTGGGTGACGTCGATCCAGGCGACACACTGGTAACCGAGGTCGCCGACGGCATCATCATCAGCAACGTGTCCGTTGTCGACCCAACGCAGGAAGAACAATCATGACTACCGATACCGCCACCGACCCCGTCGATCAAGACCTCGACTACGCCGCC
>CALBVK010000262.1 GCA_937969345.1 uncultured Acidimicrobiales bacterium | reverse complement strand
GTTGAGGCTCGCGACATGCGCGCCCAGTACCTCGACTCGATGGACATCGAGCGCGAGCGAGGCATCACGATCAAGCTTCAGAGCGTCAAACTCGAGTGGAAGGGTTACACGATCAACCTGATCGACACCCCCGGTCACGTCGACTTCGGCTACGAGGTGAGCCGGTCGCTCGCCGCCTGTGAAGGCGTGGTGCTCGTCGTCGACGCTGCCCAGGGCATCGAAGCGCAAACGCTCGCCAACTGTTATCTCGCGCTCGAGAACGATCTCGAGATCGTGGCAGCCCTCAACAAAATCGACCTTCCCGCCGCCGAGCCCGACAAGTACGCCGAGGAGATCGAGAACGTTCTCGGCATCCCCGCCGAGGACATTCTGCGCATCAGTGCAAAGACCGGCGAAGGCGTCGAGGAACTGCTCGATGCCGTCGTTGACCGCACCCCCGCACCGAGCGGTGACCCGTCAGGCGACGCCAAAGCGCTGATCTTCGACAGTCATTTCGACCCGTACCGCGGCGTCGTTTCCTCGATCCGAGTCGTCGACGGCACAATTCGGAGCCGAAGCAAAGCGCTGTTCATGCAGGCCAACGGCACACACGACATTGAAGAGATCGGGGTTCGCTCGCCCGACAACGAACCGGTCAAGGAACTCACCGCAGGTGAGGTGGGGTATCTCATCGCCGGCATCAAGGACGTTGGTGAAGCGCGCTCGGGCGAGACCGTAACCACAGCTATCAAGCCAGCCACAGACCCACTCGATGGCTACGAAGAGCCGTTGCCCATGGTCTTCAGCGGCCTCTATCCCATCGATGGCGACGAATACCCGGCACTTCGCGAAGCGCTCGAGAAGCTCCGGCTGAACGACTCTTCGTATACCTTCGAGCCCGAAACATCCGGTGCCCTTGGCTTCGGCTTCCGTTGCGGCTTCCTCGGCCTGCTGCACATGGAGATCGTCCGCGAGCGTCTCGAGCGCGAGTTCGGCCTGTCGCTGATCTCGACCGCTCCGTCGGTGAAGTACAACGTGCACAAGTCCGATGGCACCGAGATGTTGATTCACAACCCGTCGGAGCTACCCGACGGCGCAGAGATCGACTTCATCGAAGAACCAATGCTGAAGGTCTCGGTCATTGCGCCGTCCAACTACACCGGCACGATGATGGACCTCTGCCAGTCTCGTCGTGGCGAGATGCTGAAGATGGAGTATCTGTCGCCAGAACGCGTCGAGCTCAGCTACCGAATTCCGCTCGCCGAGGTCGTCACTGACTTCTTCGATCAGATGAAGAGCCGGTCGCAGGGATACGCCAGCCTCGACTACGAGCCCGATGGCATGTTGAAGTCGAAGCTCGTAAAGGTCGACATTCTCCTCTCCGGAGATCCCGTCGATGCGTTCTCAACGATCGTGCACGACGACCGCAGCTATGAGTACGGCAAAAAGATGACCGAAAAGCTCAAAGAACTCATCCCGCGTCAGCAGTTCGACGTGCCGATTCAGGCAGCGATCGGTGGCCGCTTCATTGCTCGCCAGACCGTCAAGGCGTACCGCAAGGACGTTACGGCAAAGCTGTATGGCGGTGACATCACCCGTAAGAACAAACTTCTGAACAAGCAGAAGGAAGGCAAGAAGCGGATGAAGTCCATTGGACGGGTCGACATCCCCCAAGAAGCCTTCGTCTCCGCACTCAAGCTCGACGACTGAGTTATTCCGCGTGGCCGGATCCGTCGGCTAGCGCCTCCTCGACCGGCCGGCGGAGCGCACGCGCCCTTTCGCTCACACCGGCTTCGCAGCTGTGAGCTCCCTTCGGCCTGGCTGCTCCTCGATGCTCGGCAGGGAGCCGGAGGCCCTTGCCCACCCGAACCGACTTCGCTTCGCTATCCGAATGTCCCATCGTCGTTGACCGCAGTGAATGGGTTGTACGCAATCTCCCATTGCTCGCCGCTCGGGCCAACGACGTAGCCTGAATAGCCTCCCCAGAAGACCTTTTCGGGGCTCTTCAGAACGGTCACGCCATGTTCGGCGAATCGGGCGAAGGCAGCATCGACTTCGGCCTCGCTGTTTACGTTGTATGCCAGCGTGAAGCCATTGGGGCCGGAGACATCGCCTCGGTGTTCTTCGGCGAAGCTGGCCAACGGGTAGAGGGCGAACTTGAAGCCGTTCATCGAATAGAAGGCAATGCTTGATGCCTCCTCATCGCTCGCATGATCGGGCGTCCAGCCAAAGGCGTCGCGGTAGAAGGACCGAGATTCGTCGAGGTCGTCAACCGCAACGGTGATGATCGAAATTCGTTGGTCGAGTGGTGGTGACGTCATGGTGCGACAGTAGGGGAGAGTCGTGCGCCGATGCCTCCGGTGCACCGTTGATTCGTCGGGGGCTTGTAGCCTGACCAGCGATGTTGGATGACCGCAAGATGGCCATATTGAGGGCCGTCGTCGAGACATATATCGAGACCGCCGAACCCGTGGGTTCCTCCGCGGTCAGCGAGGTGACCGCGCTCGAGGTCTCGTCGGCCACCATTCGCAACGAGCTCGTCCAACTCGATCAACAGGGATACCTCACCCAACCGCACACGAGCGCTGGCCGAGTGCCCACCGACAAGGCATACCGTGCCTTCGTCGATGACATTGATGAGCCCGGGCTTGGCCGCAGCGAAACCGAGCGCGTGCGTGATTTCTTCGACCACACGCACGTCGAGATCGAAGAGATGCTCGATCGCACGTCACGCTTGCTCTCGGAGATGACCGGGGTGGCCTCTGTAGTCGTCGCTCCCGATCGCGACCAGGCGACCGTCAAAAGTGTGCAGCTCGTACAACTCGCACCACTGCTCGTGCTCGCCGTGATGGTGCTTTCCGATGGCACCGTCGAGAAGAGCGCTGTCGACACCGTCGACGAGCTCGACGAAGTGACCCTCGCCATGGCGAATGGTCATCTGACCGCAGCGATGGTCGGGCGATCGGTCTCCGACGCAGCCAAGCCGCTACCGAGCGGGAATGATGCGGCCGACCGGCTTGTTGAGGCAGCTCGTGCGGTTCTTACTTCTCAAGACACCTCCGGCGACATGTATGTCGGCGGCCTTTCCAGCGTTCCTGGCTTCGGCGAGGTCGACACCATGCGCGAAGTCCTGTCCCTGCTCGAAAAGCAGCTGGTCGTCGTGACGTTGCTGCGCGATGTCATGGACCGTGGCATGTCTGTCGCGATCGGCAACGAAACCGGGGTCGACCCACTCGCTGAATGCTCCTTGGTCGTCGCCCCGTACAGCGCTGAGGGCAGCCAGAGCGGAACGATCGGCCTGCTTGGGCCAACCCGAATGAACTACCCCCACGCCATGGCGGCGGTTGCGATGGTTTCGCAATCTCTTGGCAAACGATTGAGCGAGGGCTGAAATGGCTGACCACTACTCCGTACTCGGAGTCTCACAGCAATCGTCCGAGGCCGAGATCAAGAAGGCCTATCGAAAGCTCGCACGGCAATATCACCCGGACCAGAACCCCGACGATCCCGAAGCCGAGGCCATGTTTAAAGACGTCGCCAACGCCTACGAGGTGCTCGGCGACCCAGAGCGCAAGGCGCGCTATGACCGCTTCGGCGACGACGGACTCGGCGGGCAAGGCGGCGGTGGCGGCGGAGCCGGACCTTTCGGGGCGAACCTCGGCGACATCTTCGAGAGCTTCTTCGGCGGAGCCGGAAGCCCCTTCGGTGGTGGCGGACGTGGCCCGAGTGGCCCGCCACGCGGTGAAGATCTCGAGACCGTTCTCGACCTCGATTTGAGCGAAGCGGTCTTCGGTGGCGAACAGATGGTCACCGTCCGTACGGCTGTGGCGTGCGAACCCTGCGAGACGACCGGCGCAGAACCTGGCACAGGAACCAGCACCTGTGGCGAATGTGGCGGCCAAGGTCAGGTACAACGGGTTCGTCAATCGATTCTTGGCCAGATGGTTACGAGCGCGCAGTGTCCGTCGTGTCAGGGACGTGGGCAGACCATCGACGAGCCATGCACATCGTGCAAGGGCGAAGGACGACAGATCGAAGAGGTCAGCTACACCGTCGACGTGCCACCGGGCGTCGATTCGGGCTCCACCCTCCGCCTTACCGGCCGAGGGGCTGCAGGGCCTCGTGGAGGCGCTCAGGGCGACCTCTACGTTCATATCTCGGTGCGCGAGCACGATCTGTTCGTGCGAGACGGCAACGACCTCATCTTGCACCAGCCGATCGGGTTTGCTCAGGCTGCTCTCGGCGCCGAGCTCTCGATTCCCACGCTCGAAGAGCCCGAGACGCTGCTCGTTCCTGTCGGGACGAACTCTGGTCGCCGGTTCCGCCTACGCAACATGGGTGTCCCTCATGTGAACGGCAGGGGTCGTGGCGACCTGATCGTCGAATTGATCGTGAAGACCCCGACCGATCTCACCGATGAAGAAGAAGGTTTGCTGCGCCAGTTCGCCGAGCTGCGGTCAGAACACGTTGCACCATCGGACCCAGGCTTCTTCAAGAAGGTGAAGTCCGCGTTCAAGTGACACGTCTTGCGGGGACCCCGGGGCCACACGTCTTTGTCGGTTCGCTCGAGAACATGCAACTCGACGACGATGACGTGCAACATCTCGCCAAGTCGCTTCGCATGCGTGACGGAGACCCGTTGACTGCAAGCGACGGAAACGGCTCGTGGCGTACCGCAACGTTTGCCGTCTCGGGCGCCCTGACCGCCTCGGGCGAGATCCAGGCGATTCCCCGGCGAGCCGAGCCGCTCACCGTGGCGTTCTCGCTCGTGAAGGGCAGTAAACCCGAGCTCGTGATTCAAAAGCTCACCGAGCTCGGTATCGATCGGATCGTTGTGCTCGCCGCGGAGCGCAGCATCGTCAAGTGGGACGAGGCAAAGACATCGAAGGCACTGATTCGTTGGGAGCGCATTGTTCGAGAAGCGGCGATGCAAAGCCATCGGGTGCGGTTGCCGAGCATCGATGCCGTTGTGCCCGCTCGTGTTTGGCTGGCTCACCCCGAGGTCTCGATTGCCCATTTTGGCGGCGACCAGCTCGCGGCACGGCATACGTCGATTGCGATCGGGCCGGAGGGCGGATGGAGCGATTCGGAGGCGGCGATCTCGACTTCCCATGTCACGCTCGGCTCCACAGTGCTGCGAGCCGAGACTGCTGCGATCGCTGCGGGAACCCTGCTTACCGCGGCGGCATCCGAACAGTAATCCACGGTGGGTGACGAGAAACTCTGAATCCGTTTTGGAGCCGCCTCCAGATCATGTCTAGGGTGATCTTCGAAGTCGCCACTGTGTGCGTTACGCGCGCCGCACAGGGCGAGGAGAACTCCGGTGAGGAACGATGGACGACCACAACGAAAACACACCTGACGACTACAGCCGCAAGGTTGGTGAGCGCCTTCGCCAGATCCGCAGGCAGAAGCGCTTGTCGTTGCAAGAAGTAGAAGCGAACTCCGAGCAGGAGTTCAAAGCATCAGTGCTGGGTGCATACGAGCGCGGCGAGCGTGCAATCAGCGTGCCTCGCCTTCGCAAGCTGGCTGCGTTTTACAACGTGCCAGTCGACCAGCTGCTGCCGATCGAGGGCGCACCAGACTTTGGTGTCGAGGTCGTCGATGAGATCGACCTTCGGGATCGCCCAACACGGGCACCTGGTTCGTCGATCACGATCGACCTGACCAAGCTTGAGAAGCTGAGTGGTCCTGAGGCCGACATGCTCTCTCGTTACCTCACGATGATCCAGGTGCAACGCCAGGACTTCAACGGTCGAGTGCTCACGATTCGCCGAGATGATTTGCAGGCGCTCGCCGCAATCCTCGGAACGGGCATCGACGGGGCCGCTCCTCGTATCGACGCTCTTGGGCTGAGCTTCGTACCACAGGCCGCGATCGTCTAACTACGCCTTCGGGCATCTCAAAGACCGACGAGCAATGGCGCCCTTTCGGGGGCGCCATTGTCGCGTCCTCGATCAGTTCCGGGGTCTGACCCCATACCTGATCGATGGGCGGATTGTCGGGCTTGATAGGTTGCTCCTATGACGAACATGACGTATCGCAGGTTGGGTCGCAGCGGGTTGAAAGTAAGCACGCTCTCGTACGGGTCGTGGGTGACCTTCGGAGGTCAGCAAGGTCTCGACGCAGTAACCGAGTCGATGGCAGCCGCCCATGATGCCGGGTGCAACTTCTACGACAACGCCGAGGCCTACGCTGGCGGCGAGTCCGAAACCCTGATGGGTCAGGCGCTCCAAGAATTCGGTTGGCCTCGCCAGAATTACATCATCAGCACCAAGTTCTTTTGGGGCATTTCCGACGATGTCAACAATCATTTCACGCTCAACCGCAAATACCTGATGAACGGCATCGACCGGTCGCTCGAACGCCTCCAGCTCGATTACGTCGACCTTGTGTACTGCCATCGCCCAGATCCAGACACTCCGCTCGAAGAGACCGTCTGGGCTATGCACGACATGATCGCGGCAGGCAAGGCCCTGTATTGGGGAACGTCGGAATGGAGCGCTGAGGAGATCCGTGGTGCGTTCGAAATCGCCGAGCGGCATCACCTCCACAAGCCCGTCATGGAACAGCCCGAATACAACATGCTCAACCGCACCAAGGTTGAACACGACTACAAGCGGCTGTACGACGACATTGGACTCGGTCTCACCACATGGAGTCCGCTCGCGGGAGGCCTGCTCACCGGCAAGTATGCCGACGGAATCCCCGATGGCAGCCGAGCCAGCCTGGAGCGCCACGGCTATCTGCAAGACAAACTGCAAGAAGACGAGGCCGTGGCAACCATCAACCGCGTCGTCGACGTTGCGGGCGAGCTCGATTGCAAACCCGCACAGGTCGCGTTGGCATGGTGTGCCTCGAATCCGAAGGTGTCGAGTGTCATTACCGGTGCGAGCCGTGCGAGCCAGGTGGTCGAGAACTTCGAAACCATGGACGTCATCGACGCGCTAACCCCCGAACTCGTCGCCCGCCTGAACGGCGAAGACTGACGCCACAAATCTGTGGAGTCTGATGCACGTATATCGAACATCAGACTCCACAGATTCGGGGTTTGCCTAGCGTTGTGGGGGTTTGCTTAGCGTTGTGGGGGTTTGCCGGTTCTGATGAAGTCGAGTGACTCGGTGACGTTGCGGCGCACGAACCGTTCATTGCGGGGCGAAGCCAGGTAGCGGGCCGCGGCGAGCAACGGTAGGTGAGACCCTGTTGCCTCGGCTTCGAGCCTTGCGGCGAGGCTCAGCTTGATCTGATGGGCGACGACGATAAACGCACCCGACTGATCGGCGAGCGCTGCATCGATCAGCTGGTCGCCAGCAGTCGATGGGTCAAGGGCAGCGACGGCGTTGAGCGCAGCGTCGGTATCGCGGAACCGGATTGCGTTGCGAAGGTCTCCGGCTTCAGGGTTCGCAACGACCTCGTCGGAGACTCCGTGGCGCTGCTCGCCCCGGCTGCTGTCGAACAACAGCCAGGTGGCGAAGAGTGCAAGGCGCGCAACGTGCGGGCCGGGGTCGACACTCCACGCCCAACGCACGGCATTGGTCATGGTCATCACATGGGTGATATCGAGCCAGCCGAACGAATCGTCATCGAGAAATTCGACCTCGAGGCTGTGACGCAACATGCGCCGGGCCGAGGCGATCGATAGCGCATCGAGCAGCCCCGCAATGCCCGCGCCGGCCATCACGGCCTCGATGGCAACCTCGATGGGAGGTTGCTCAATGTCGAGTAGTCGATCGACCAGCTCGGGGTCTTCCCAAACGGCTGAACGTTCGACGAGGGCCATTGCATCGAGGTCTGCGGCGTCGATGATTCGCATGGTCTTGCGCATGTACGGCAGGAGATCCTCACGCGTCTCCCAGGCAGTGGCAGTGGCGGAGTGGGGCAGGAGGTCGGCGGCCTTGTCCCAGCCAACATGGTCGAGCAGCTCAAAGGTCTTCTGGACATAGATGATTCCGTGTCCGTATCCGAGGTGATGACGCGACGCCGCCGTGATGAACTCATGGCGCACCATCTCCGGGTCGCTGCCATCGGCGATCCATGCGAGTGCCTTGGCCCGTGCAGCATCGATGTCCTCTTCTTCCACCGCTTGCTGAAAGTCGGGCGAAGCATCGGGGGAGGGAAGCTCGTGTGGTTTGCGATCTCGCGCGATCTCGGCCAGGCCGCTGATTCCCTGAACCAACGCCAGCGCCTGATCGTCACCGGACCGCTCCAACCCAATGGTCAGACAATCCGCGGCCATCGCCATCTCGTGGCCCGGACCCCACTCCGCTCGTGGAGCCCCGTGACGGATACCTTCCCAGAGGATGTCTTGGGGTCGAGCGCCGGCGTTGAGCAACCTCGCCGTGTCTCGAGAGACCTGACCGATGTAGTTGGACTCGATGCCTCGGCGCAGGCTCGGCCATGTCGCTGTGCGGGTCTCTTCGTCCGTCGGGTCGGTGACCGATACGACTATGTCGTCGCCTTCGATCGTGACTGGATGACACGCGACGTCCTCTTCACCCTGCGTGCACTGGCCGGTGCGAACATCAAACTTCCAGTTATGCCACTGGCATACCACCATCTCGTCGGCGAGCGCTCCCGTGACGAGGCCGTACCCCTGGTGTGGGCAGGCGTTGTCGAGAGCGTGGATGCCGGACTGGGTCCGGATGACCGCAATGCGGCGCTCGCCAACTTTGGCCATCTTCATGTCGCCTACGGCGAATTCAGAGACGGAGCCGACGGTGGCTGTCGTGGTGCGTTCGGAGGTGTTCGTCGATGTCATACGGGCTACCATAAAAGTTCAAGTTCACTTGAAGTCAAGGGGAAATCTGTGGTCGCCAAAAATCCACCGAAGTACAGCCCGGCTCAACGAGACGACGTTCTCACGGTAGGGCAAGTGGCCGATCGATGTGGAGTAGCCGCGTCGGCGGTCCGTTATTACGACGAGGAAGGGCTTATCGTGTCGACGAGAACCTCCGGCGGCCAGCGGCGGTTCAACCGAGAGACTATCCGGCGCATCTCCTTCATTCTCGCGGCGCAGCGTGTTGGCAGGCCCCTCTCCGAAGTTCGGGCAACACTCGATGGGCTGCCGAGAAACCAAACCCCGACCCAGGACGATTGGAGCCGAGTTTCCACCAACTGGCGAGAACGACTCGACGATCAGATCGAGGAGCTCACCCAGCTGCGCGACCGGCTCGATGAGTGCATTGGCTGTGGCTGTCTCAGCCTCGATCGCTGCGCGATCTACAACCCCGAGGACAAGGCCGTAAGCCTCGGAGCGGGAGCCCGCTACTTGCTGGGTGATTCTGCCGACGACCTCACATAGAGGGCGTACTTCGTGGTCCGTTATGGCACCGGGGGAAGAGTGAGTTCTTGACCGGGAAGGATCAGGTCCGGGTTGCCCGGCTCGATCAGGCGGTCTTGGTTCGCAGCGATCAGGATCCGCCAGTATCCGGCGATGTCCTCGTCGGAAATCGCGGTTGACGCTTCGCCGTCTCGTTCATCGAGCAGGGTTTCCTCGGGAGCGTTCAGCATGATCTCCCACACGTCGTCGTCCTCGAGCAGTGCGGTCAACGGGCCGTAGCCGGTGAGGTTGGACATCGCCCGATCGACGATGACCTCTGGCTCGGTGAGATCGATCCGTCGGATACCTCGACGG
>CALBVK010000261.1 GCA_937969345.1 uncultured Acidimicrobiales bacterium | reverse complement strand
ACCACCTCCTCCCCGCCTCGTATACAACGCGTATCCAACCGTCATCCAAGAAGCGATCGCCGGAAACGGGGTTGCGCTCGGGTGGAGACACCTGCTGAGCGACCTCGTCGAACGAGGGCTGTTGGTTCCGGTCGGCAAGATTGTCGAGCGAGTCGAAAGCGGTCATCACCTGTGCTGGCGTACCGGTCAGGGGGGCGCTGCTCATCGCGCGGTGCTTCACCGCATACAAACCGAAATAGAGGGATCGGTGGCCTCGTTCGCGGCAACGTAAGTAGTCCAACCCCGGTTGTCCGAGGCATGTGGCGAAGAGTGATTTTCGGGCAGGCGTCTCTCGATATCGGCTAGGTTGCCAAGATGGCATCGGCGACCGGTGAAGCGGAACGGCTGCAACTCGTACACGACCTCTTGGGAACAGAGGTCATCGACGACGCTTCCCTAGACGCACTCACCGACATCGCAGCCTCATCGTGTGAGACCCCGATGAGTCTCCTGACCCTTCTCGATCACGACGAGCAGATCTTCGCCGCCAGAGTAGGCACTGCATTAGCGGGCACAGCTCGAGAGCTGGCGTTCTGTAATCATGCGATCGCCCTACCGGCCGATGCGCGAATCTTCGAAGTCCGTGATGCCAGTGAAGATCCTCGGTTTCACGACAACGACCTCGTCACCGGAGACCTTCATTTGCGGTTCTACGCTGGCGTGCCGTTGCGCCCGCTTGGCGACGTTGCGGTCGGCACGCTGTGCGTGCTCGACACGGCGCCAAACACCCTGACCGAGACACAACGGTCGGACCTCATCAGACTTGCCGAAGTTGCCGAACAACTCCTACGGCTGCGCCTGGTGGTTGCCAGCGAAACCGAAATGCGGAGCAAAGTCGAGTTGAGCGAACGTCACTATCGCTACCTCGCGGAACACACCGCCGACGTTGTCGTCGTGCTCGACGCCGACCTGCAACGCACCTTCCATTCTCCGAACCTGCCAGCGTTCGTTGGGTACACCGACCAAGAGCTAGCAGAGCTACCGAGCACACATCGGTTCTTCGACATCACCAACGTGATCGACAACGCAACGTCGCTCAGCGCCGCGTATCCGGCGTTCAGCACCCGGACCGTCGGCTATCGCAAAGATGGCTCCAACTTCCCCGTCAGCGTCGATGTGCTGGCGATTTATGCCGAAGGGGACGCGGTCGAATATCGAGCGACCTTCCGAGATATCAGTGGTCTTGTGACCTACGAAAATCAGCTCGAATCAGCGAACCGGGAGCTCAAAGAAACCGCTCGGCGCCGATCGCAAGCTGTGCGGACGATCGCCCAAGATCTAGGGACCCCTCTCGCTGCGATCCGGATCACCACCGAATCGGTCAAACAGCAGCTGCCGACTTCGCAGCTCGTGACTCAGGTCGACAACCTCGTCGAGTACGCACGGCATGCCGAGGCGCTCGTCGGCGACCTCCGCCTCGTAAACGATCCCGACGGAGGCGGTCCGGAACTTGCCCTGAAGATGCAGCCACTCGGCCCGCTCGTCGATGCGGCCATCAATCACTTTGCCGGTCGCACGGACGAGCGGTCGGTACGCAGCGTTCTCGATGATGTATCGGCGCCGGTAGATGAGCACGCCATTGCTCGAATCGTGCAGAACCTGCTCGCGAATTCCTTTGGGCACAATCTGCCGGGCGTGACCGTGGATATTCGGTTACGGGCCAGCGGCGACGTCGTACTGCTCCAGATCAGCGACGATGGCGTTGGCATCCCCGATGACCAGCTCTCGAGGGTCGTCGAACCATATGTTTCGCTGAGGCCGGAGTCGCCAGGGCTCGGCCTCGCAATTGCCAACTCGCTGGTAGCCGCACACGGCGGCACGCTCTCGATCTCGTCGAACCAGCCACGTGGAGCCGTCGTGACGGCGTCGTTCCCTCGCTGAATCGACAGCCGTTAGCGCTGGCGAGCCACGAGCCCCATGATGGTGGCAGCTATGCGTGCGCTGGCGAGCGCGCCGCGATTGCCGACGTCAGCCGACGGCGCAAACTCGGCAAGATTCGCGCCAACGATCGTCGCCCGGTCGGCGACAGCCTCGATCAGGTCGACAACCTCGCCGTAGTGAAACCCGCCCGGAGCTGGTCCGATGACCCCTGGCACGACCGAGGGATCCATGACATCGATGTCGAGCGCGATGTACACCGACGCCCCCGGAGAGATCGAGTCCACGACCGGAGCAAAGCCATCACGCCGAACCGTCCGCATCGGATAGAACGTGACGCCCCACTCGTTGGCATCGGCCACGTCTTGTGAGCGTGCGCTACCCGAGCCGCGAGCCCCAACCTGCACGATGTTGGTCACCCACGGCATCTCCGATGCCCGTCGCATGTTGCTCGATAAGCCCATCCGTTCGCCCTGAACCTCGTCACGCCAATCGATGTGCGCATCCAGCTGCAAGATGGTGATTGGGCCATGGTCCTCAAAACCCTGAAGACACGGGATGGGCACCGAATCGTCACCACCGAGAACAAGAGGGACCGCTCCAGCGCTCGTCACTTCGCGAACGGTGCGCCGAATGCGCTCCCGGTTCTGCTCGAAGTCGGTGTCGGAGATATCGAGGTCGCCCCAGTCGATCGCTGTAGCGGACCCGAGCAAGGTGCCGTCGAGATCAAAGTCGTAGTGGTTTCCCATATCGGGCCACCCAACCGCGGCCCGGATCGCCGCTGGCCCGTCGGCGCAATAGGCGCCGACGGATGCATACGGTGTCGCAGTCGCAGCACCGAAGACGACGATGTCTTCGCCATCGAGCTCTCCTAGGGGACGTCGAGGAATGTCGAAGAAGCCCCCCGCCGCAGCGCCGCCGAACAGGTTACCGATTCGCAGTTCTTCGTCCATGACACAGACTGCTGCATGGTCGGTGAGCGGGTGAAGTCGAGCTAGGTAGGTGCGTCGGTGATGGCGAGCTCGGGATCGGGTTCGGTCATCGCAAAGACTGCGAGTAGACATGCCAGCACCCCAGCGGCGGCCCCAATGCCCATCAGCGTCGAGAAACCACTGCGGACGTAGATCGCGCTTGCGACGAACGTGATGATCGCACGGATGACCGTCGACACGCTTACATCGCGACCGATCATCTGCGCCCGTGCTCCGGGGTCGAGCTCGGAGAGCAAGGGGATCGCCGAGACGATGCCGAACTCAAATCCAAGAAAGGCAATGGCGAGAAGAAGGAGGCCGAAGAGGAGCGGGGGAGCGCTAAAGATTGCCAGCACGATCATGGCAGCGGTCATCACCAAGGTGCCGGCAAGCATCGACCACCGTTTCCCGAGCCGATCGGTGAGCCGCGACGACCCCAGGGTGGCGATTACCTCGACGAATCCGACCGCAACGATCGCCAACCCGATCTCGGCGGTATTGAGTCCGTAGGTATCTTCGAGCCAAAGCCCATGTCCGAGGAACAGGAATTGTGCTGCTGCGGTGATGGAGCCGTTTGTCGCTATCGCGGCGATTGCGAACCTCGACATGTGGGGCTTGCGGCTTGTCGACGATGACGTCCGGCCTGTGGACGGATCGTAGGTCGCGATGCGGACCGACACGACTAGGGCGGCGACACCGAGGAAGAGAAACGGCGCCCACCAGCGAATGCTCGCAATAAGGAACCCAACGACCGGTAGGCCGATTAGGGATGCTCCGCCCCATGTCAGTTCGATGAGTCCGGTCGCCCGGCCGCGACGCTCATAACTCACCGCGTCGGCAACCCACGAACGCATCGCTACCTGGTAGGCGGTCCGACCAAATCCGAAGACGATCATCCCAACCACGATCCCCATGGTGCCGCCGAGGGCGAGCAGTAGTCCCAACGACGCAAGGACGCCGCTGTACGCCATGATTCGCATTGGCCCAATGGAATCGGTGGCACGGCCCGTGAACGGGGCGCTCAGCGACGTAAGTTCGCGAATACTGAGAACCTGGCCGAGCGAGGTGACCGAAAGCCCCGAGCCACGGGCGATGGCGGGCAGGAAGGTATACGTCATTCGCGTCGCAACGTTGAGCGCGAAACGTACGGCGACGACCGCCGGAAGAACGCGTCGAACCTCGGGGCGAAAATTCGATGCGGATCGTTTACTGGATCGCACAGAAGGCTATCGATACACGGCGACGGGATCGCCGAATTGTGCTCTATCGAGCACGAGACCAAGGCCCGGCCCGCCCGTCGGAAGCGTGGCGAAACCGTCGACGATACGTGGACCGTTGGCCTCGTCGTAGTGCGTGTCATGATACGGATGAGCGAGCCACGCACCGCGGCTGAACTGGGGGTCGAGCGTGGCGCCGAGCGCAACACCAGCGGCGGCGATGATGTCCCCACCCCAAGCATCGTCCGCGCTCATTGGGGTACGCGTCGCCATGCAGAGGTCTCGCACGGCTCGCATTGGGGTCAACCCGCCAAGTCTCGTGAGTTTCAAACCGAAGCCGTCGGCGAGTCCAGAAGAGATCATGCGAGCAATCGATCGAACGTCGGTCGAGCTTTCATCGACGATGATCGGATGGCCCACCTGCAACTTCACCTGAGCGAGCTCTGCTTCGGTCGCGCAGGGCTGCTCCATCGACATGGCAATGTTCGAACAGGCTTGGGAAACATGCACGGCCTCGGCCGTGGACCAGCCGCGGTTGGTGTCGACAGCGAGGTCCGTACCCGGCCGCAAGACGCCAGCGACGGCGTGAATGCTCGCGATGTCCTCGTGGATGGGTCGGCCCCCGGCCTTGAGCTGGAGTCTGGTGATGCCCTCGTCCTGGAGTCGGGTGGCTGTCTCGGCAGCTTCGTCAGGAGTGCTAATTCCGACCACGTGGTAGGTCGTGACGTCGTTCATTTGGGCCCCGCCGAGGAGGTCCACGACGCTGATGCCAAGTTGCTTGCCAGCGAGATCCCAACATGCGATATCGAGAGCTGCTTTGCCCTCGGTGTGTCCGGTGAGCGCCCGATTCATCGACGCGTTAATGGTGGTCACATGTTTGGGGTCATGCCCCAATATCGCAGGAGCGAGAACGTCGAGCGAGGCACGTACGCCGCCGTTGTGTGCCGGCTGGAACTGCGGGCTCGCCAAACATGCCTCGCCGTACCCAACGAGTCCCTCCGCGTCGATCGCCGCAACGATGGTCGAGACCGGCGTCTCGACGGTCGAGTTCGACATGTTGTAGGTCTTCTTGGCGCCGAGCGGGGCCGTGTATACGTGAATTTCGCGGATGTGCATGTGAATTTCCTGAGGTACTAGGGAAGCATCATCGCGACGCTGACATCTCGACGACCACTCCGACCGAAGGAGGGAGTGTGCCGGTGCAGACTTCCTCATATGTCGCAGCGAGGCCGTCTATGCCCCGTTGATGCGAAACGGTCATCCAGCCAAACGTCGCGTCGGCAGCATCTCGAAGGAAGGCGGACGACGCGCTATCGAAGCCACCTGGCGCCCAGTCGCCCATGTGCTCAAGGATGTAGCCGGGGGCGAAGAAGCTCTCCACATTGGCGGGCTGGGGTCGCCCGGAGAAGGCGTTGGTCGCACCCTGTTCTTCCCAGTGAGTAAGTCCAACGTTGATGTATCGCTGCACTTGCGAACCGAGCCGATCAGCGATCGACGACGCGACCGTTGGGTTCCCGGCCATGTCGATCACCACCGTCGAAGCTTGCGGCAGTTTCTCGATGCCCTCGTACACGAGTGTTTCTCCGTACAGGCCAACGTTGGATACAAACTCGGCGTTGCGCATTGACGTTGCGCCGATCACGGTTGGTGCGTCTTCATCTCGGCTAAGCGCGTAAGCCAGCCCGAGGCTGGTCTTTGAGGACGCGCTCACGATCACGACCTGTTCAGCCTTGTAGAACGCGTTGGTCGACAGTTTGTGGGCCAGAACAAATGAGGTGAGGTGGAGCGGACCGAGCAGGACCGTTGCGTCGTCGTCAGCACGGTCGTAGTCGGCATCGGCGAGGACCCGGCGGTAACCGTTGTAGAGCGGTGGGAGTTTCTGTCGGTGGGCGGCGCCGTCGGTCAGGCTCGATCGCCGGACATCGGTAGGGGACATCACGACTGTCGACGCCGGCGGGAAGTAACCGTAGAGCCGGTCGCCAATAGGCACATCGTCGACGGTCGACTCGATCACGTCGCCAAATCCCCACACGGGAAGAATGCCCCATTCGTCGGATTCGTTGTCGCTCGCGGGGAAGAATCGCCAATACCCGAGAAGATCACCGGCGGCACCGTAGGTGAGATTGTTCGCCGTAAATGCGAACCGGTCGATGGCCACTCGAATCTCGCCCGGCACGAGCGGCTCCTGGTCGACAAGAACGGTGCGGTGTGTTGGTAGCTCCCGCCTCTTTACCTGAAACTCGACGTTGCTGGCATCGACCATGTTGAGGCCTCCTGGGGTCTGGGTGCGCCCTGTCATTCAAGCAGCTTTCGCCGCGCTGGCGTTCCGGCACGGAGATGTCTGCCCGGACGGCATAGGATTCGGACAACGATACGAATCGAGAGGACCTCAATGACCGCTCTGCCGAGCACTCCGGAGATGTACGACCTTCGGATGTCTGAATCCGCCCGCCCGCTCTTTGATGCCGTAAAGGCCTTTATCGCCGACGAGGTGGACCCACACACGAATGAGTTCTTTCGACTGGGTGAAGATCGTGCGGAACGCTGGGGCTATGGCGAAGGTCAACTCGAGCTGCTCGACAGTCTGAAGGCAAAGGCCCGCGAGAAGGGTCTCTGGAACTTTTTCTTGCCCGACGCCGAGACAGGGGAGGGACTCAGCAACCTCGACTACGCCTACATCGCCGTCGAGCTCGGCAAGAACCCGATTGCATCGGAGACGATGAATTGCAACGCTCCTGATACCGGCAACATGGAGGTCCTCGAGCGCGTTGGCACGCCAGAACAAAAGGAACAGTGGCTGAAGCCATTGCTCAACGGTGAGATCCGTTCCGCGTATGCGATGACCGAACCCGACGTAGCTTCCTCTGACGCAAAGCAGATCTCCTGTCGTGCGGTCAAAGACGGCGATGAGTGGGTGATCACCGGGGAGAAGTACTACATCTCCGGAGCCGGCGACCCTCGATGCAAGATCATGATCTGCATGTTGGAGACCAGCCCTGACGGTCCAGCACATCAACGCCAAAGCCAGATCCTTGTCCCGACCAATGCCCGTGGCTATGAAGTGATTGGTCCAATGCACGTCTTTGGCAACGACGATGCCCCGCACGGTCACATGCACATCCGGTTCAACGATGTTCGTGTACCGGCCGAGAACATGCTGCTCGGGGAAGGTCGGGGCTTTGAGATCTCCCAGTTGCGTCTAGGCCCGGGACGTATCCATCACTGCATGCGCTCTGTTGGAGCGGCAGAAAAGGCTCTCGACCTGATGGTCAAGCGCGGGCTCACTCGCCAAGCCTTCGGCAAGCCGATCGCGAACCTTGGCAAGAACGTTGAGACGGTCGCCAAGGCTCGTATCGATATCGAAGCAATGCGTCGCATGGTCCTCACCGCGGCCAAGGCAATGGACGAGCTCGGAAACGCCGAAGCGCGGGTATGGATCAGTGCGGTAAAGGCGATGGTGCCGATTCGTGTCTGCGAGATCATCGACGAAGCAATTCAAGTGCACGGCGCAACGGGCGTATCGAAGTGGACGCCGCTTACCGACATGTACGCGGGGCAGCGGACCCTTCGACTCGCCGACGGCCCCGACGAGGTTCACTGGCACGTGGTCGGTCGTTCCGAATTGCGTGCAACAGAAGCCGCTGGCATCGACTACGACCCGAAGCGGGATTACTACGAAAACCTCGGTGGCGACGGCGGCGGCGTCTTCTCCGGACCGTAGGCGCAGCGAGCTATCGCATCGACGATGGTAAGAACCGGTCCGGGATAGCGGATCGGACGATATCTCGATCCTCGCTCGTCGTGATTCTGAGCACGGCGACGGCGAGGGCAAAGACGAAGGCTCCGGCAATGATCGGAATCACGAGGAAAAGCTCGCGGAGCGGGAAGATCGCCGCGGCCATGATCGCTCCGGCTGCGACGACTCGGAGCGCGTACGACAACGCCCCCGGTCCCAGCGCACCGCGCGGCATGAGGTACAACACGCCCATCAGGATGACGGACTCGGTGATCGCATACGCAACGACGCCCCCGATTGCCCCGTTGTCGAGTTGTGCCTGGAAGAAGGGAACGAGGAAGATGTCGAGAGGGATGGTCAACGCCGCGCCGAGACCGATGAAGATCGATAGTGACCGCTCCTTGTCCATCGAGATGAGGAACATGCCAAAGATGGTGTTCAGATAGGTCAGTGAGATGACGATTCCGCCGATGGCCACGATCGGTGATGCGTTCGAGAACTCCGTGCCGAACACGAGCTCGATAAGCGGACGCGAGATTACCGAGAGCCCAAATCCGGCGGGGACGCTCAGGAGCAACATCAGCTTGAAGGTTCGCTGCGTCAGCAGTCCATGTGCTGCCCGGTCCTCGTCGTTGATGTCGCCGTACAAGCGGGAGAGGGTGGGGAAGACAACCGACATGAACACCGATGGCAAGAACATCAACATGTTCGCAAGCCGGTCATAGACGCTGTACCAGCCGAGTACGGCGTCGTCTTCGACCACTAGGGAAATGACGACGATATCGACCTGCTGGTACACGATCATGAAGAAGAACACCCAGAAATACGGGTGGCTGTCCTTGAGCAAGGCAACAATTCCTGCTCGATTGACGGAGAGGCCGATGTCGCTATCGATAGTGGCCCAGGCTCGACGAAGCGCAACGCCAAGGACTGCCAAGCTGGCGATCGACCCAACGACCATCATCATCGCAACCGCGTACACGTCAAACCCGAGAAGCAGAAGGCAAACAGCGCCGCCGACGGCGATGATCCGTGACGCTACGGCCGCCGCAGATGCGGGGCCCATCCGCTCAAGTCCCATGAGGATGTCGTGTGAAACTTCCGCTGCGGCGACGACGATGGCGTTGGCAGTGAGTATTACCAGGAGGAAGAGGACTTCATCGTTGTAGTCGATCGCCAGGGCATAGGCGAACAACACGATGGTCACCGGCACCGCAATCAGGCACCGTGCGACGATGCCGGTAGCCCAAAGGTGGCCGACGAGACCATGGTCGCGAGCAACGGCCTTGGTAATCGCCAGGTCCATACCGAACCCGATGACCGCTTGGCCGATGGCCCAGATAGCCAGGGCGAGCTGGAAGCGGCCGATCACTTCGGCGCCGAGGTATCGGGGGATAACCACGGTCGCCGCCATCGAGATGATGAAGGTCGTGACTTGGCTCCCCATCATGACGCTGAAGTTTCGAGCGAGCGTGTTGCGTTGGCCCTCTACGACGTCATCTGTTGGTGTCGTGGTCATTCGTCGGCACCCAGAATTTCAGTGAGGAGACGGACGTAGGACGCCTGGTAATAGATGGCTGGCTCGGTGATCTCCCAAACCGGCTCGAGTGAATCATGCCAATCTCGGTAGCTCTTTTGTGGAGGTTGGGCAGCCGGTGGTGCAGCGGCACCGCTGTAATCGCGGTTCGGGCCTCCGACGATGTACCCGGGTGCAACACCGACGACTGAACCGTGGTCCACGTCGTAGATCGAGCCCTGCCCAAACCAGTAGTGCATGAGTCGTTCGACGGAGCGCTCGGATCCAAGGTCTTCCATGTTGGAGAGGTAGACGGTTCCGATCGGGTTGACGCCGTGGAAGTAGTGGAGATGGCCAAGGGCCCGTTCGAGCCCGTCGGGGACGTTGCTCAACGCGAGGTTCGAATATCCGATCGTCGCCTTCACCTTGTTGCTACCCCAGTGGTACGAGCCGTCGGGCATGTACGCCCGGTAAAGGTCAGCGTCGACGTCGACGCCATACAGTGCCGAAGTGTTCCGGAGGTCCACGATCCGGTTTTCGATCGCTCGGGCGGTGGCTCGATCAGCGGTCGGCAGCGAGGCGTAGAACAACAGGGCATCTCCGTGGTGCGGCGAGTAGCTATTGAAGCTGTCGTGCAGGAACGGCGACGTCGAGTCGAACCGTTCCCGTATCACGGCGTCGTATTCTTCCTGGCCGGTCAAGGCGCCGAGATAGATCGCAGCCACGACTTCGGTCGCCGCTTGTGCCTCGACACTCATGTCCGCATCACCCGCCTTGACCTCACCTGAGTCGCAGTTATCTCTCTTCGGGCTTTCTTGGTACCAATCCCAGGCGGCTTCGGCTCGCTCACGAATACGTCGGGCATCTTGTTCGAGCTCGGGGATCTCGGCGAAGACGAGTGCTGCATGTGCGAACATCGCCGATGCGGAGATTGCCGCCGACGAACACGGTGGCACGTAATAGCGGAACCCGCTGTTGTCGCTTGGCACTGTTCGGGCGCTCCAGTCGATGACTCCGACCTTGGTGATCACCCCTCCGTCCTCGAGCTGCATCTTTTCGAGCCAGTCGATCTCCCAGCGGACCTCGTCGATAAGGTCGGGGATGCCGTTGCCGGACTCCGGTATGTCGAAGTCGTCGGTAAACAACTGTGGTTGTGATTGGTATGCGGCGAGCAGCAGGTGGACGGGTTCGCTGGCGAACGAGACGTATTTATTCGTGTCGCCGGCATCGAACCAGCCCCCGCTGAGGTCGAGCGCGGTGTCGGCATTGTCTTTGTCGTTTACCGACCGGGCCTCGGAGTCCTGGCGAATACCGGCATACGCCGCCAGGTCGTTCCAGGGTCCGCCAAGTTCTTCAGGGTGTTCAACGTTGCCCCGGTTGAACCAGAACACTCGAAGTGCCGCCCGGAGTACGTCGTCATAGACGTCTTCGCCAATGTCAAAATATCCGGTTGCTTCGCCCGACGACGCGTCGACCACGTAATAGGTGCCGTCTTCGTCGACTTCGGAGAAGTCGAAGAGCCAGCCCCGGTCGCCGGATTGTTCGTGAACCGCCCCGTCGGCCCACACTTCTGTAGCACCGCTATAGACGACTGAATCGTCCTCTGCCCGCCGTACTTCGATGATTTCGCCGGGGGTAAACGTAACGTCTGCGTTAAATCCGACCTGGGGATCGACGAGTACAGCGACCTTCGGGTCGCCAGGTCGATAGCCAAATTGGTCGATGAAGATGACGTCGGAGGCGATTGAACCTGGTTCGGGCGGTGTGTTTGTCGCCACAGTAACGGGCGTGTTTTCGACATCATCGTCGGCCGCATCGGTGTCGATCAGGGTCGATGTCGTCACCGAAATCGCGTCGAGCGGTTCGGTTGATGTTCGCGTCGAGCCGCCGCACGAGGAGGCGAGTAGCGCCATTGCGCATAGATAAATCAACGATCGCGGACACCGCGGTGTCCCTCGTGGTTTCCCGCCCGCCAGGTTCATACTCCCATTGTAGGGATACCGAAGATCGGTTTGCCCACACAGCGCAGTCAACATGAGTCGCTGATATCAATGTGGGCAAAAATTCACACGGTGCGAGGGTTGCGATTGCACAAGATCGACGCATCGTGCTACGTTCGCGATTACTGACGGCGAAGGCGTGGCGATAAGTGGTGGGGTCAGTTCGTACCCTCCTCGATCCGTGCACCTTCGTTGCACAGGAGCGGGAGCGGGAAAAGAGTGGGAACAACAGAATCGACTGATCGTCGTGTCCTTTTTTCAAGGGGCTTGATCGACCTCCCTCGGGAGGATCGATGAGGGTCCTTGTAACTGGTGCGGCGGGATACATCGGCAGCCATACTGCGGTTGAGTTACTACACGCTGGTCATCATGTGACCGGAGTGGATGACTTCTCCGAAGGTCGGCGCGGCATTGACGCAGACATTGCGCGCATCACCGGCCGATCGATCGAGATCCATGACCTCGACCTGCGCGACACATCAGCGGTAAACGTCCTCCTTGCGACCGGACATTTCGATGCCATTGTTCACCTCGCTGGCCGAAAGTTCGTCGGCGAGTCGGTGCGCGAACCGTTGCTCTATTTCGACCGCAACATCGGCACCACGGTTCCGATCCTGCAGGCGGCGAAGACCTTTGGTGTCCAACGAGTCGTCTTTTCTTCGTCATGCACGGTCTATGGAAACCCTACGCACCTGCCAATTACCGAGCAGTCTCCACTCGCTCCGACGACTCCATACGGCTTCACGAAGCGGGCTATTGAGCAGCTCCTGGCCGATTTGTGTGCGAGTGAACCAGCGCTGTCGGTGATGTCCTTACGGTACTTCAACCCTATTGGCGCTCACGAGAGCGGCCTTTTGGGTGAGGAAGTTGGTGGCATTCCGAACAATTTGATGCCATTCCTTATGAAAGTTGCGACAGGAGAACTGTCTGAATTCACCGTATTCGGTGACGACTATGACACCCCGGACGGAACGTGCATCCGGGATTACGTCCATGTGGTCGACATTGCGCGCGGCCACGTGAGCGCGCTTGAAGCGCTTGAAACACGGACCGGATTCTCGGCGCTGAATCTCGGCACAGGGGTTGGCCGATCGGTTCTCGAGATCATTGGAGCGTGTCGAGCAGCGACGTCGCACGACATTCCGTATCAGGTCCATCCACGGCGGGATGGCGATGCGGTCGAGGTCTACGCAGACCCACAACGAGCAGCAGAAGAAATTGGTTGGAAGGCAGAGCGCACACTCGAAGAGATGTGTGCAGATCACTGGCGATTCACCGTCGCCAGTTCACGACGCGGGAGCATGTCATGAACAACTTGGAACAGGGTGCGAGGCACCGAAGGGTCGTTACGGTCTCGGGCAACGTCCCGCATGGCTATAACGACGAATACGAGAGCGGGCAGCGGCCTCGCGCCGACTACGTAGCAATTGCCGAGGCGGCCAATGCCGAACTGCTCGACCGTCGCGCAGTAAGCGCGGCGTCCGACGTCGTCGGCAAGCTGTTTGCCGCGGTCCTTGGACCCGACGTAGCCATGGCGTGGTACCTCTTTCGGAACCACAAGAGTTACGACGTTGTCTTGACCGATGGCGAACAGGTCGGCCTTCCATTCGCGTTCTTCTTACAGTTCGCGTCCCGCCATCACGTCCGGCACGTGATGATCGCGCATCGCATTTCCGCTCGAAAGAAACGAGCGGTCATTCGGCTACTCGGATTGACCCGTGGCGTGAACGAGCTCCTGGTCTACTCGACCAGCCAGCTACGAGCCGCCCACGACCTTTTCCACCGGCCCGGACAGAAGGTCACCCAGATCGACTTCATGGTCGATACGAACTTCTTCGAGAAGCAGAACCGCGATCGGCCAGCAACTCAGGATCGTCCGCTGTTGGTAACCGCTGGACGTGAATTCCGCGACTACCCGACGCTGATCGATGCCGTTGTTGGTCTCGACGTCGATGTTGTGGTCGCCAGTGCAAGCCCGTGGTCCAAGCGCGAAGACAACGCTCGTGACACCGAGATCCCGGACAACGTCACCATCACCAAGCTGTCCCAGTACGAGCTTCGAGACTTGTACGACCGAGCCGACCTATGCGTCGTCCCACTTCAGCCAGTGGATTTCCAGGCCGGGATCACGACCATCTTGGAGGCAATGGCCATGGAGCTGCCGGTGATCTGCACGGCAACGATGGGACAGATAGATGTCGTCGTTGCCGGTGAAACCGGCAAATACGTTGGACCGGGCAACGTTCGAGCCATGCGCGAAGCAATCATCGAGCTCCTCGCAGATCCCTCTCGCCGCCACGAGATGGGCAAGGCGGGACGACGTCTCGTCGAAGAACGTGCTGAGGTTTCCTACTACGCCCGAACAATCGCGGACCGACTCGAGTATCAGGCTGCCGAAGGAGAGTGGGCAGCACAGATGCGTCAGGCGGTCGTTCCGTCGTGAGCCTGGTTCCTCGAACGGCGATAGCGCTTTCGAGCGCTGCAACGGTGGTCGGAGCGTGTTACTCCACGTACCTGACCGTCATTGGTATCGCCGCGCACGGGGAGCTTCGTGATCAGCGGACGAGGCAATGGGGTGACACACAACCCTCGACCCGCTTCCGGGTTCTGATACCGGCGCATAACGAGGAGGTGCTGATTAAGGACACCGTCGCTGCCGCCCGTGAACTGCACTACCCAGCGCACCTCTATGAGATCCATGTGGTTGCCGATAACTGCACCGACCGAACCGCCGACATTGCCGAGCAAGCGGGAGGGCACGTTCACCGGCGTCGAGCCCCCGACAACCCGGGCAAGGGACCAGCGCTGACGTGGCTGCTGGCAGCGCTGCCCACCGGCGAGCCACACGACGCGTTCATCATCTTGGACGCTGACACCGTCGTCGAACCCGACTTGCTTCGTGCCTTCGATGCGTCGTTCGCAGACGGGGCAGAGGTCGTGCAAGGACACTACGCAGTGCGAGGCGAAGGATCGGGAGGCGAGGTCGACCTTCGCAGTGCGGCGTTTGCTGTCCGTCATCTCGTGCGCCCGGCTGGGCGAGTTCGCCTTGGCGGTTCTTCTTCTCTATACGGCAATGGCATGGCCTTCTCCGAGCGGATCGCTCGGGCATTCCCGTGGTCGTCCCATCTGACCGAGGATCTCGATATGGGTCTGCGGCTCCTGCTCGCCGGTGAGACCGTCGACTTTGCTCCGAGAGCGGTCGTTCGCGGCGAGATGCCAGACACACTCGATGCCGCCACGTCGCAACACGAGCGGTGGGAGTCCGGCCGGCGATCGGTCGCCAAGACGTACGTGCCCAGGCTTCTTCGTGCAGCCAGCGGGAGGCGCCACGAAAAACGATGGGCCTACATCGACGCCTCGTTGGACATTGCGATGCCTCCCTTCGGCACGCTTGCGGCGGCAACCGGCGCCGGTGCGGCCGGGTTTGCACTTGCCGGTACTGGACGGACGCGTTCGATCGGTGCCGCAATCGGTCTTGGCTCGCTCGGACTCCAGACGTTGCACATTCTTACTTCGCTGCGCCTCGCTGGCGCGCCACTGAGCGTCTACCGAAGCCTGCTGCGGGCCCCGATGAACATCGTATGGAAGCTCGGCGTTCTCGGCCGGACGCTTCGACAAGGCCCGACCGACTGGGTCCGAACTAGCCGGAACGACGATCACCCCGACAGTCCAACGACGCCCGAACTCAAGACCACCAACGACCAGATCAACCACGACCAAAACCATCACGACAACGCGCGGAGATTCGTGTCATGACCACTGCATTTGCTCACCAACCGGTACACCCCGATCATCGAGACGGCGTGGCTTGCTCACAGATGGGAATTCCCATCCACCAGTGCGACATGACTGCAGCGATCGAGAGAATCCATGGGTTTATCGAGACGGGTCGTGAAACCGGACGGTCCCACCAAGTAGTGACCGTCAACGCTGACTTCTTAGTCACGGCGCACCATCACGAAGATGTGCACGCCATATTGCGAGAAGCGGATCTCGCGTTGGCCGATGGCATGCCGATCGTGTGGGCATCGACCGTTCTCGGAGTCAAGCTGCCCGAACGCGTTGCGGGTGCCGACCTCGTTCCATCGCTCGCTGCTGTCGCCGTCGAGCGTGGACATCGCATCATGTTGTTCGGAGGCCTCGCCGGAAGTGGAGAAGCAACCGCCCGTATCCTGCGCCAGGAAAACCCAGGACTCGAGATCTCCAGCATCGAGTGCATGGTTGGATCGCGCGGCGAGACCGATGCGGTCTATCTCGATCAAATCCGCGAGTTCAACCCAGACATCTTGTGCGTGGCGCTAGGACACCCAAAGCAGGAGCGCTGGATTCGAACCCACGCCGCAAGCCTCGGGGTTCCCGTGGCGATCGGTATCGGTGGAACTCTCGACTTCATCTCCGAACAGCGGAAGCGAGCGCCGAAGTGGATTGGAGCGATCGGCTTCGAATGGCTGTATCGGCTGCTCCAAGAACCACAGCGTCTATCCAAGCGGTACTTCGATGACTTTTCGGTCTTCATCCCGTCGATCCTTCGTCAGATGACGTGGATGGCCTTTGCCGACCAGTTCCGCCGGACCGAAGCTCGGGTCGAGCGCGTCTCGATCGAGTCCGAAGCAATCTCGTTGAGCGACGGACGCGTTGGGCGACAGACGGTCGAGGAGCTCAGTCTTGCGTTCAGCCAGATTCGAAGCGCAGGCATGACCCCGACGATGGAGCTGCCGTCGTACCGGCAGGCCCGAGCGCTCAAGCGCGAGCGGCTGGACCGGATGTTCCAATTCGTTCCCAAGATCGACAGTTCGACCACAGAAAAGCGTGATTACTCACTCATAGGAGCAGGCCTTGACTAGCAACATGAACTTCCGGGGATTCGTTCTCCGAGCGGTGGACAATTTGTTCCGCCACAAGGTTCTGTACATTCTCCCGGTGCTGCTCTTTGGAGCGCTCGGAATCTATATGGCGAGTGGCGTCGAGCAGTACAGCTCTCGAGGCGTCGTCTTTGTGCAGAATGGCTCCTTCCTGTCGTCGCTCACCGAAGTGCGGGTCGACGGATTTAGCTATAGCTATCCGTCGGACTTGGCTACCACCGAGCTCTATGGCCTGCTCGAGACCGAGAGCTTTGTAAAGAGCGTCCTCGACCTCTCCGGGGCTAAGGGCAAGATGAGCTACCCCGGCCAACCTGACGCCGAGATCTACGAGGTCGTTCGATCCTCGATCGAAGCAATTCCCGGTGGCGAGAACTTCGTCACGATCGCTGCATACTCGGATCAACCTGACGTTGCTCGCAACCTGTCGGCGGCGACCATTGAAACGTTCATTCAATGGCAGATCGATGCCGACCTGGCGCAGAGCCGATCGGCCGAACAGTTTGTTGAAGAACTCATTGTTGGATATCGGGCCGACGCCGACGTGGCCCGCCAGAACTTGGGCGATTGGGTGCGGGCTAACCCCGGACCAAATATCGTGACCGATCGTCCAATCGATGAGCAGATTGCGTTGCGATCTCTCGAAGAGGAAATCACGAACGCTGAGGCTCGCTACAGCCTGGCGGTTTCCAAGGGTGAAGAGGCAAGGCTTGCAACCGCCCAGGCCGAGAGCAGTACCCGACAGGGCTTTGCGATCGTGGATGCACCAGCGCTGCCAGATACCCCGGAGAACGGTCTCATCGATTTGCTGATCAGCGGCGTGTTCTTCGGTGTGCTCGGCGCAGCGATGAGCGCTGCGGTGTTGGCCTTTACTAGTGCGTCGGACACGACGCTCCGTTTCCCTTCCGAAGTTGAAGAGCTTCTCGGCGTAGATCTACTGGCCGTCGTACCGAAAGTGAGTCCATCATGACCTCCGCATTAGTTCCCGATGACCAGGTCGATGGACGGCTAACGCTCCTCGACGGTTCGAAGCGTTCGAGGTCGGCAATAGCTGAAACTGGCGAGCAGTCGTCGACGACCGAGGGCACCCCCGGCCGTACCAAGTTCCTGCGACGTCGCCGCGACCTCCCCGCCAACGCGTTGTCCATCGCCGTTCCCGGCCAAGGCGAACACGTTGTGAGCTACGAGGTTGCTGAGCAGATGCGACTTCTCATGGCCCGCTCGAAAGTCGAACGTGATCTGCAGTGTCTGGCTGTCACCTCGACGGTAGCGGGAGAGGGCAACAGCTATGTTGCTCGGTCCCTTGCGACGGTTCTTGCTCACGATTCAGGGCTTCATGTCTGTCTCCTCGAATTCAACTGGGAAGAGCAGGGCGCAGAAGAACGAGCCAACGACGTAGACATCATCGGCATCACCGCCGATGGACGCGAGGACACCGGTAAGCGTCTTACGATGGTGACTTCAGGTGAGGTTGCTCCATTGCAACGTTCCCTCTTCGCGACCTCGGATTCGCTGAACGATGACATCGAAGCGTTCCGCGAGTCATTCGACGTCGTGATTCTCGACCTGCCAGCGGTCGCAAGTCACTCGGGTGTTCTGGCACTGGCCGAGTATGCCGACAGATACCTTCTCGTCGCTCGACAGGGCGCGGCTCCAGTCGCCCAAGTTCGGGCGGCCATCGAAGATCTCGGAAAGGACTATCTCGCCGGGGTCGTACTCAACCAAGTCGACTTCGACACGCCGAAGTGGCTCATGGGAATCACCGGAAGCTGAGCATCATGTTCGTCGTACTGTTCTTCTTGCTTGCCGTGTCGATCCTTGGGACGAAGATGCAAGAAGGCCGAAACGTTAACCTCGTCATCTTGGCGCTGAGCGTCCTGTGCGCTTCGGCGCTTTACTCCTTCCGCTTCGCCTGAGATGCAATCCATAACGGCGCGGACCGAAGTCGATGCACAGACGCTCGTCGAGCGCGCCACCTGGCGTTGGCGGCTCTCCTACGCCGCCGGGGTTCTCGGCGCGCTCTTCTTGGTGCGGGTCACGTTCTTCTCCGCCCATGCTGGGTTTCCGGCCGCACTGGGGTTGTACGCGTTCGGGTTCGTCGCCATTCTGCTTCGACCGGTGCTTGGGGTGTACATCATCACGTTCTTTGGACTGCTCGCCGATGACGTAAACACTCCATGGTGGCCGTTCCTCAAGAATGGTTCGAGTAGCGAGTCGGTTCTGTACATCAACGACGCGGTCGTCTTCAGCCCAATGGAGACCTACCTGGTCGCCACGATTGTGAGCGTGCTGTTGCACATCACGCTTCGGCGTCTCACGTTTGTTCGTCCGCCGTTGATTTGGCCGCTATCGGCGTTCATGTTCTTCATCGTCGTCGGGTTTGTTTGGGGCGTGGGCCGCGGCGGGGATCTAACGATCGCGCTATGGGAGGCAAGGCCCTTTGCGACGTTGTTCATCGTCTATGTCCTCGCCAGCACGTTGATCCGGACTCGAAAGCAAGTGCACATCGTGAGTTGGGTCGTGATCGGTGCCCTGTGCGTCGAAGCCGCCCGGAGCATGTACTGGTATCTGACCACTCCCGGAGCCGACCTGTTCAACAGCCCAATCGAACACTCTGCGGCGTCTCACATGAACCTGCTGTTTGTGACGATCATCCTTGCGTGGCTGGTCCGTGACAGCGGCTTTGAACGGCGTCTGGTGATCCCGCTGTTGTGTATTCCCGTGGTCTTCATCTACCTGGTGAGTGAACGTCGCTCAGCAATTGCCGCACTGATGCTCTGTATGGCGTTTGTCTTCATCTATGTCGCGGCAGTCGACGTTCGCCGGTTCTGGCAGTTCGGCCCCATGGCCGTGTTCTTCCTCGTCGCCTATGTTCTCGTCTTCTGGAACGCGTCTGGGATCCTCGGCTTTCCGGCCGGTGTCGTCAAGGCACAGATTTCCCCGGAGTCAGCGTCGCTCGAAGATCAATCGTCCGATGCCTACCGAGTGATCGAGCACCTCGACATTTTGGCCACGATTCAACGAAGTCCCGTGATGGGAATCGGGTTTGGTCAGAAGTACGACAAGCCAATTCCGCTTCCGGACATCAGCTTTGGCTTCATTTGGTGGGAGTACATCACACACAACGGCATCATGTGGATCTGGTTGAAGGCGGGCTACTTCGGCTTTATCGCCATGTTCAACTTCATTGGCCGGGCATTGTTCCTCGGCATGAAAACTGCGGTATCGGTCGTGGACCCCAAGGACCGGGTGATCGCTGCGTCGGCGGCGATCTTCATTCCGATTTACACGATCTACAGCTATGTCGATATTTCGTGGGGAACGCAGAGTCTCATCTTGCTCGCGGTGTGTCTTGCGATGATTGGTCGACTGCACGAAGAGCTGGAGGCGACGTGACACGAACGGCTCCAGCGTCCCGAGGGGTCGATCCGAGAGGCGACGTTCTACGCGCTCAGTTCGTTGTTCGACGAGGCAGCGTTGATGGACCTCGACGTTGGCTTGGCCGGAGCGCCGACGACGGTGAGGTCTTTGGCTACGTCGTGGAGAACAACCGAGTTCGCTCCGATCTTCACTCGGTCGCCGATATGGATGTCGCCGAGGACCCGAGCGCCAGCGCCAACATAGACTTCGTCGCCGATGACCGGAGCGCCGCCTTCGCCATTGAGGCCGATGGTAAGCGCACCGACCATCGTGACGTTACGCCCGATCTTGTCTGCGTTGATAGTGACGCCGACCGTGTGAGCAATATAGAAGCCGCCACCGATATCGGTGTTTACCGGGACATCGAGTCCAAACACTCGCTGCAGTCGTTGGTCGACGTACCAACTCGACCCTCGGATGCCTCGGTCTCGTCCCCAGCCTCCGAGTCGGAACCACGCAATGGCACGCAACTCGCGATGCCGGCGCAAGAGGACCGCAATTTCCTTCGGTCCGAGTTCGTTGGGGTCGCCGATTTTCTCGGGGTAGATCCACCGCGCCGCGTCCGCCTTGAACCTGTCCCACACTTCGCTCATGCGAGCCAAGGTACCACAGCACGTTTGGCCATTCGATGGTGATGTTCGATACCGGAATCGATCTGACGGTCGTCGTGCCGACGTACAACCGAGAGGCTCGCTTAGGTCGGTTGTTGACGTGCCTCGACCGACAGATCACCTCGACGGGGGCGAGTCGTCCAGGCTTCACCTTCGAGGTTGTGGTCGTCTCCGACGGAAGTACCGATGGGACACATGCGTTGGTCGACGGGTTCACTGGGAAGTACCCGCTCCGCCTCCTTGTCCAAGACAACGCCGGTCCGGCGTCGGCACGGAACGCCGGAATTTTGGCGGCCGAAGGTGAGGTCGTGATGTTCCTCGATGATGACGTCATGCCGGAACCGCACTGCCTCGAGGCACACATGTCGCGGCACCTCGCTGAGCCAGCCACCGTCGTCGTCGGTCCTATGCTGACGCCGACCGATGTCGAGTTGCAACCGTGGATCCGTTGGGAGCAATACCAACTGGAAAAGCAATACGCCCGTTTTGAGAGCGGCGAGGTGCTGCACCCCCGGCAGTTCTACACCGGCAACGCGTCAGTTCGGCGCCAGGCGCTTCTCGACGCTGGACTATTCGACACGACGCTGTTGCGATCCGAGGACATCGAACTCGCTGGCCGTCTCGAGCTCGTTGGACAGTCGTTTACGTTCGCGCCGAATGCCACGGCATACCACTACGCCGAGAGGTCCTTTGAGTCGTGGGCCAAAGTTGCCTATGACTACGGCAAGAACGACGTACTCTTCGCCAACAACCAACAGCAACAGGACCTGCAACACATTCCTCGATTCTTTGACGAGCGGAACCCGTTGCAGCGGGCGCTTGTACGAGCGCTCATTCCTCGCCCCTCCCTGCGTGCCGCTGGGCAGCAGATCTTGGAAAGGGCTGCGTCGCTCGGGAATACGTTCGGAGCAAAAGACCTCAACCGACAGCTACTGAGCGGACTGTATGGCTTGCACTATTACCAAGGGGTCGCCGACGGCCTCGGCTCAGCGGAGGCCTTCATGGCTCTGATCGATGGAACGAGCCACGATCACGGTGACGACCAAGACGGGCAACCGTTCATCCCGTGGCTTGTGCTCGAGCAGACGCTCGGACACATCACCCATGGCAAGAACCTGCGAAGCTTGGTCCCCAAGCTGCCCCGCGTTGAGCCGGTCTTTGTGCCGGTCGACTTCGACTTTTCGGGAATGGCCGCTCGCGTTCCTGGCTGGTCGAACTGGACGATTCGTGCTGGAGTCCGAGCGAATCGGAACCTGGCCCGAACGGTGAGGGACCGAGGTGTGCCAGGGCCGTCGGCGATCCTTGTCCACTCCCAGGTGCCAGCGATTCTGCTTGGAGCGTGGATGAAACGCGTTCCGACCGTCGTCTCGCTCGATGCGACTCCAAAGCAATACGACGCATTGGGCGAGTTTTATAATCACCAAACCTCAACCGGCCGAAGCGAGCAGGTGAAGGACTGGATGAACCAACGCTGCTACGACCGGGCAAAGGCGCTGGTGACATGGTCGAGCTGGGCCAAAGACGGTTTGGTCGATGAGTACGGTGTCGACCCCGACAAGATCACCGTCATCGCTCCAGGCGTGGACGTCGATAAGTGGGAGCGGCCGGGGCATATCCCTCGTCCTGCAGGTGTGCTCCGTATTCTCTTCGTCGGGGGAGACCTCGCTCGAAAAGGAGGCGACGAGCTGCTCGCTGCACAACGCATCTTGCGAACCGACCCTGCAGTTCCGGACTTCGAACTACATCTCGTGACGGGCACCGCAGTGCCGGCCGAGAAGGGCGTCTTCGTGCATACCGGTCTTACATCCAATGCGCCAGAACTCATCGCCCAGTACCATTTCGCGGACATTTTCTGCCTGCCGACTCATGGCGACTGCCTGCCTATGGTGCTCGCCGAGGCCGGTGCAGCTGGACTGCCGTTGGTCTCGACGGATGTGGCTGCGATCTCGGGGATCGTCAAGGACGGTGAGACCGGGCTCTTGGTGCGCCCGGGAGATGTCGATGGCCTCGTTGTTGCGCTGCGTGAACTCCTGGTCGATTCCGATCGGCGGCTTGCGCTCGGTGCCGCAGCGCGAGCACTCGTCGAACGCGAACACAACGCCGCGGACAATGCAGCGGCGCTCATCGAGGTTATGCGCAAGGCTGCTCGAACGAGCTAATCGCTCGACAGAAACGGTCGTACTAAGCCACCGGGGTGGCGAAGCATCGAGCGTTGGAAGTGCAGCGCCGGAAGCGGGTCGCCCCAATCGCCGGTGGCGCCAACTCCCGAACGGTTATAAAGACCGCCGAGTTCCTTGAGCGTTTCTCTACGGTGGTCACCCCGCACCAGCTCGACCATGAGATCGACCGTGAGGGGCAGGCCCAGGCGCCACTGCGTTGGCAGTGTGTCGGGAACCGTGGCGTCGGCGACGTCGAGGCCGGTGACCGAGCGGTACCAGTGCAACGGAAGGTTCTGGCCTCGTGCGATATCGAGGGCGACTTGTCCAAACGCTCGCGGGTTCAGGTCGATTCCCCAATAGTTCCGCGACGCTGGGTCATACAAAACCTCAAACTCAAAGATTCCCATGCCGAGAACGGCCCGGACGGCATCGACCGCAGCGTCGGTAAAGGGCTGATGGTCCTCGCTCACGAAGAGCGTTCCGATGCCGAGCCCAGGGGGCCACTGGCGCACCTTGGAGGAGTGCCCGAGTGCAAGCACTTCGCCATCTGGCCCAATGCATCCGCTGACGCTGACGATCTCCAGATTCGGAACGTCGATGAACTCTTGGAGTAGCGGCCACGCGAGATTTGGGTCGCGCTCGATCGCGTAACGATGGCCGTCTCCGAGTTCGTAGGGCCTGAAATGTGCAACAAGGTCGTCGCGGTTCTCGATGATCTCACCGCGTTCGACACCGACGCCGATGTGGGTTCGAGGCTTCGCGACGACCGGGTATCCGACCTCGGCGACAAATTGTTCGGCGTCGGCGAGTGAGGTGGGCGCCGCGGTCGCTGGCGTTGGAAACCCGGCCCTTGTTAGCGCATCAGCGAAACGGTGCTTGAGAAGGCTGTCAAAGATTGCGTCAGGCGTTGCGTGGCCAACGACTTGTGGACCGCCCACACTTTCGGCTGCGCACGCCGCATGGAACATGATCGAGTCCGACGTCGGTGCAATGAGGCCAATGCGTTCGCTCTCGAGCTCGTTGCGTAACCAGCTGATGAACGCATCGGTCTCGAGCATGCTCGGCGACTCTCGGAATTCGGTGGTGAACTTCGAGTGCCTGCCCATGGCAGATCGAGACGAGTGAAACGCCGTCACCGCAACTCCGGCACGGCCGAGCGACCGAATACATGCGAGCCCCGGTGGGAGGTCGGCGTCAAAGACCGCAACGGGCGGATGGGGCGTCACTTCGGTTCGTCCACCCGCAGATCGATGTCGCGGCCAATAAGGTCCTCGAACGTTTCTCCTCTGCGAACAACCGTTGCCCGTCCGCCGTCGAGCAGGACGATCGGTGGCCGCGGGAAGGAGAATGAGGTCGAAAAGGGAATGCAGTACGCACCCGTGTCCATGATTGCCAGTACGTCACCGACGGCTGGCTTTGCCATTCGCCAATTGTTGTACGTGACGTCGGCGGGCGTGCAGATCGGCCCGGCGATTCGATATGCCTGGTCGGCGGGACCGTGCATATTGGACAGATTGAAGAGCTGATGGAATTCGTTTGTGACGGACTCGGCAATGTTGGTCCCCGCGTCGGCTACAAGATGGGTGATCTCTCCATCGGCTTTCACGTCGAGCACCGAAGTCAGCAGGAAGTGCGTATCGGCGACGACTGCTCGGCCTGGTTCGAGAACGACCTGGGGCACCGGAATGTCGCGTGCAGCAAAGTGTGTATGGATTCGGGCTTGGCTGACTTCGGCCATTTGCCCAACGGTGACACAATCGCGCGGATCCGGAGGGGTGATGTCTGTTCCGAGAGCACGATTCAGCCGGAATTCTTTGGTCGAAATTCCCGATGTTGTGGGGCAGCTGAGGCTGCCGCCGACATCGAGGACCTCGGGGTACCAGCCGGTCTCGGCACCGAGATAGTCGACGAATCTCAAGATGTCGTCGAGGTACGCTTCGACCTCGTCGATACGGCGCATGGTGATTCCTCGATGAAAGTGCAACGCACGAAGGGTGAGGTCTGCACTCGCCCGGGCGTTCGTCACCATCGATAAGACATCGAGCGAGGCCGAGTCCATCCCGAATTGGCCCGCCCACATGCCGGGTAATGCAACCCGTATCCCGACGTTCGCTCGTTTCCCGACCGCTGCGGCTTGAGCCGCGATCGATGCGAGGTCGCCAGCGGAGTTCGCGTTGATCAAGAAGGCCTCGTCCTCGATGGCTGCGGCCACAGACTCTGCAGATTTCGCCGGTCCGTTGTAGATGATTCGGTGCCCGGGCACGCCAAGACGTCGAGCGAGCCAATACTCATATGCGGAGATGACCTCGGCCCCCATGCCGCTTCGGTGGATGCGTTCGAGAACCGCTGGTACTGGGTTGGTCTTGTAGGAGAAGAACACGTCGGCACCTCGTCGGGCCAACGACGGCGCCATGGCTGCGGCTGCATTCATTCGCAGTGCATCGGCTTGTATGACGTGGAGCGGTGAGCCGAACTCGTCCACCAGTTCGCGCAGAACAACGCCATGAGCGTCGGTGACGTGGCCGTTGCGCTCGCGAAGGCCGAATTGGGAGAGTGGAAAGTCCACGCGCTTTGGCTGGCGCTGTGCGACGGCTGGACCGAGACGGTCGCGGCCAACGGATATCACTCGAGATAGGAAAGTCATGTGGTGTGTTCAACCTCAGTGCGGTGCGGATTAACGAATGGCAATGTCGTCCCAGTGCCAGGTGTGACCAATGGGATCGATGCCTTTGTCGGGTGTGTAGTTGTGGTCGGTGAAGACCACCTTGAATCCGCCGTCGGGGAACGATCCAGCCACCGTGATGGTTTCGCCAAGCGCAAGGATCGTGATGGTGTTGTCGCCGTTGTCGGTCACGGTGAAGGGACGTCGAATGGTCTTCGACGCACAACCCTCGGGGTCGGTCGCACACAACGTGTCGCGTAGTGGCTCGGTCGTTTGGCCGTTGCCGGTCACCCGAAAGTCGCCACCGAATGGCCCAATTCCGACCACGACTGCTTCTTCGGGGTACGCATCGAGGCTCGACGGGGCCGGTGACAGCCAGTCGACCACGACGAAGTCGTCGGAATCGAGCGGCAGAATTGCGACTTCCCACCACTGGCGAGAGCCAAGATCGGTGATGTTTGCGGCCCATGACACCGATCGTTCTTCGGTGAAGGTCTGATACGGGCTGAAGAAGGCCGCTGAATACCCAGCGGTATCGCCGACAGCGGTGAGTAGGTGTTCCTCGCACACATAGAAGATGTCGTCGGGTCGATCGCGTTGGATCGTCCTCGTGGTCGTGGCAGGTCCACAGTCGAGGTCGTGGTCGCCCTGCCAGGTCGTGTTGTTCACGATGGCTTGATCGCGGTGATACACGCCGATCCGGAATCGTTCGAACCCGTTGTCGTCATCGAAGTTCTCCACGAACCCGCTTCCGGGCTCCCACGTCTGGACCGTTGCTAGGGCCGTAGTGGCCTGAGGGGTGCTCGTCGTGGTCTGGGCGATGGCCGTCGTCGTCGACGTATCCTGCGTCGATCTACTAGCGACGGAGCTGGTCGCGACGGAAATGGCGGGCAAGAGTCCGGCTTCTGTGACAGGAACGACCGGGGTATCGACCAACGGACTCCGAAGCACCTTGCCCGGACCCCAGTCGTCGCAGGCAACGTCAGGGGAGACCCCGTGGGGCACGAAAATCCGGCGAACTGTTGGCTCCGAGGTAGCTGTGCCGTAGTAGCACCCAACACCGGGAGTGCAATCGTCCGCATCGAGCCCCTGGGGAACCACGACCTGTACAAAGTCTTGTTGGCTGGGGGCACGTGTGCTCACGGTCGTGGCGAGGCCCACACTGCGGTATTCGTCCCAGCAGCCGGTTTGGGCCGTTGTTCCTTCGTTCGACGAGGCCGCGCTGACGCCGAAGGAAAGGACGGAGCCGATCATGGAGGCAAGGAGGAGCGCTGGGACCCATCGTGGATGATGCCGCGATGCAGATGCTTCGTACATATTTGCGCCTCCCGATGGTGCAAATGGTCGTGTCGAATCACTCGCGGAGTCGAGTCGACAGTCTTGTAACGAAGCCCGCCTTCGCCTGCACTCAAGATAGTGCTCGTAGGCCTTGAGTGCCTAATAGTTTGCGGTCTGCGGCAATATTTCTTTCGATCACTACGACGAGCGGTGAGCATCATGGTTTGAACGAACGTTCAAACTTGGGTTATCGTGGCTCATGGGAGACATGACGGATCGCGGAATCTCAACGGGCTGGCATCCATCACCGGGTGCGTCGATGTCGTTGCATGCCGACGCCTACGTCGAACCTCGATGGTTCGACGCAGATCAAGCAGCCATCATTGGGCGCACCTGGCAGTGGCTCTGCCATGGGGAAAAGCTGCGGGAGCCTGGCAGCTACGTCGCTGAGGACATCGCCGGCATGCCGATCGTTGCTGTGCGCGACAACCATGGGGCCCTGCGGGCGTTCTACAACGTTTGTAAACACCGCGCACACCACCTCCTTGAGGGACACGGGACAACGAGGAGCATCGTCTGTCCGTATCACGCCTGGAGTTATGACCTCGGCGGAAACCTGCTCGCAGCCCGCCATACGGGCCACCTCGAAGACTTCGACACCTCATCCATCTGTCTCGACACGGTGCAGATCGAAGAGTTCGGTGGCTTCGTGTACATCTGTCTCGACCTGGAGACCCCTTCATTGGCTGAAGTCTCCGGCGACCTTGGCGCAGAGATCGCACGGTGGGCCCCCGACGTCGACGACCTGACATTCGCCCACCGTTTGTCCTACACGATCAAAAGCAACTGGAAGAACGTCGTCGACAACTTCCTCGAGTGCTACCACTGCCACGTTGCGCACAAGGACTTCGTATCGCTCGTTGATATGGACACCTACTCGGTGACGACACACGGGATCTACTCAAGTCATATGGCCGAGGCCGGCAAGAGTGAGAACACCGCGTATGACGTGAGTGATGCGACCGTCAGGGATCATGCGGTGTGGTGGTTGTGGCCAAACACCTGCATCATGCGGTACCCGGGCCGGGGCAACATGATCATCCTGAAGATCATTCCCGCCGGCCCGGAGCTCACCTATGAGACGTACGACTTCTTTCTCGAGTCGGCTGAACCCAACGAGGCCGAACTCGAGTCGATTCGATACCTCGACGAGGTCCTCCAGGTAGAGGACATCAACTTGGTCGAAAGTGTGCAACGTGGCATGGGGACGCCCGCCTTTGAACAGGGGCGGATCGTGAACGATCCATCGGGGTCGGGTCTAAGCGAGCATGCACTGCACCACTTCCATGGCCTTGTGCTCGACGCGTACGCATCGTTCGAAACGAAAGGCACACCATGACCGGGACCACCGCAACGACCTCCACTCGGGGCGCAATGCTGGAGGGACGCGTGGCCCTCGTCACCGGCGGGCGAGGGGGAGCGGGCCGTGCGGTCTGCGAACGGTTCGTGGCCGAAGGGGCCCACGTGTTCGCAGCCGACCTGACCGAGCACGGCTCGATTGGCGATGATGCCGGTGCTGGTACGTTTCAACGGCTCGATGTGACGAGCGAGGCCGAGGTCATCGCCGCTATGGCAGCCGTCGACGCGGCGCACGGCCGTCTCGACGTCCTCGTGAACGCTGCGGGTATCGAGGTCGAAGCGACGGTCGAGCAGACGTCGCTCGAGCAGTTCAACCAGATCATGGCCATCAACGTGACCGGGATGTTCTTGACGTCCAAGTACGCATTGCCGCTGCTGCGTCGGTCCTCGAATGCGTCGATCATCAACTTTGGAAGCTACGACGGATTCATTGCCGATCCCGGGCTCGCCGCGTACTGCGCAACCAAAGGGGCGGTTCATGCGCTAACGAAAGCAATGGCGTGCGACCATGGCCCAGAGGGGATTCGCGTGAACGCGATCTGTCCCGGCTACATCGACACACCGATGTTGCAACAGTTCTTTCCCGAAGGGACCGATCCAGAGGAGGTACGTTCCGAGGCGCGGGCGGTGCACCCGCTTCGCACCATTGGAACGCCGACCGACATGGCAAACCTCGTCAACTGGCTCGCTTCCGACGAAGCACGGTATGCGAGCGGCCAGCTGTGGGTTCTCGACGGCGGCTTGTCGGCC
>CALBVK010000260.1 GCA_937969345.1 uncultured Acidimicrobiales bacterium | reverse complement strand
ACGGTTCGTCCTCCGTGGTCGTGCACAACATCGAACACCGACGACACATACATACCGGCATAGTCGTGGACCGTGCCGCCGGGATCCTCGTTAACCGTGATGCGATGTCCGGTCGGCCCCCAGACGAATTGGCCGGTGAATTGAGATGTGTGATTCGGGAGTGTCTTGGTAATCGACGGATCGGTTCTCGCATTCATTGTCGAGGCCCCCGTATCGACAAGCCCGGACAAGTTTGGCATGAGTTCGGCGGTCACATGGTCCGAGCGCAACCCATCAATGCTCACATGAACCACGTATTGACGGGCCGCTGGCTGTGCTGCTTCGGCACAATCCCGGTCGAGGACCCGACCGTCGTTGGTTCGCGTTCGAATGAGATATTCGCCATCTTTGGTCGGGGAGTCATCGACGAACGTGCTCACGCCACGACCGGGGGTTGCGAGCCATAGTCCGTCTCGTCGCACGATGTGTCGACCGCCATCATCAGCCCACGTCAGCACGACCCGATTTTCGGCTCGCTCGACGGTGCAACCTGCGTCGGCTGCCTCAACTTCGGTGCTGAGCTGCACCCCGAGAAGGCCCACAATCGCCCCTACGACGACGACTCGGGCGAGCCACGGATGACGAGCGGACATTGGAGTTGGCTCCTGTGCGACACGCAAAAAGGACCGCTCCGTTGGGTGGTCCGGCGGTCGCAATAGGCACGTCACCCTAGGGCCTCAATGTCGCCGACCCGCACCGGGGCAAAACCGTCACAGCCCCGGCCCGCTGACGCGGACCGGGGCTGCGTTACTAGAGCTGGTTTGCCCCTGTGACTATGCGGCTTCTTCTTCGGCCAATGGCACGAAGCTCTGCGTCGAGTACTCAGACGCTGGCAGCTTGGCCAAGCTGCCCTGTACATCTTGTTCGATGTAGTCGATGAACGTCTGGGCGTAGTTCAGGAACGTATCCGTTGCACGCCCATCGTTGCTGACGGCTTCGAAGGTGGCGTAGTTGTCGCCACCGCTTGCCACGAAGCTGTTGGTTGCAACCGTGTAAGTGGCCTCGAGGTCGAGGGCTACATAGTCGCGCTCGCCGTTGCGGCGAACCATCAGGTTCGTTGCACGACTACCGTCGGCAGCGTTGAGGTCGACATCGAACGTCAGCCCCGCCGCGTATGGGTAGGCGCCGCTCGACCCATCCGGAGCGATGGCGAAGGCGATCGCTTCCTCAATGGTTGCCTTGATCTCCGCACCGGTCATCTCCAAGTTCACGATGGTGTTCGAGAACGGCAGGAGTTCGTAGGCGTCGGCGATCGTGATCTCACCCTGCGGGATGTCGATACGAACACCACCGGAGTTCTGAATAGCGATGTCCGACTCGAAACTGCGCACACGGAATGCCTCGGTCACGAGTTGCTGAATGTCGCCACCCATAACCGCGGTATCGGCAACGTCACACAGGTTGCTTCGGCCCTGTCCGGGGATGCGCTCGAGGCAGAGGTCCTCGGGAGCAGAGCCAATGACCTCAAGTTCGAGGAGCTCGACTTCCTGAGCGAACGTGTCGAGCACGTCTTGAGCGTCGGTGTCGGGGGTGACGATCGACAGCTCGGCCTTGGCCTCGATCGCAGCGATCACCGCGTCGCGGTCAGCACCCTCGAGTTCGACACGGTCTTCGCCGTCGGCTGGACGACGCATGAACGAGTCGGCCAGGAGCAGGTGTGGCGTGCCTTCGCAGTTGCTGACGTTGCCGTCAGCGTCGAAGCCGACGTTGAGCTCGCCGACGATGGCTGAGTACTGCCAGGCCTGCACGACACAGACCGGCGAGCCGGCAGCGTCAGCGGTCCGAGTTGGGTATCGGCCTTGAGTGTTGAGCCCAACGGAGCTGAAGTCTCCGAGCAGCGTGTGGCTGTCGCCGCCAACGATGACGTCGACGCCGGTGACCTCACTTGCGAGCGCAAGATCATTTGCCAACTGAAGGTGCGTCACGAGAACGATCTTGTTCACACCGTCTTCGATGAGCTGATCGACATAAAGCTGTGCGGTTTCAACCTCGTCGAGGAACTCGGTGGTCTCGAGCGGGCTCGAGGAGTTCTTGGTCTTGTTCGCAATGTCGAGGCCGACGTAGCCAACCCGATCGTCACCGTATTCGATGACGGTGAACGGCTCGAACAACACGGTGCCGTCAGGGTTGAGCGGGGTACCCACGGCGGGGACCACGTTTGCGCCAAGCACCGTGGTGTCACAGGTTTCCGTGTCACCGAGGAACCCGAGGAAATCGGCAAGACCTTGGTCGCCGTCGTCGAACTCGTGATTGCCGAGCTCGAAGATGTCGAAGCAGGCCTCGTTCATCAGCGCTGCGTCGGCTTCGCCTGCGAACAAGCTGTGGAACAACGTCCCGGTCACTGCATCGCCTGCGTGGATCTTGACGACGTTGCCGTCAGCGTTCGCCGCGGCGAGCTCGTCCATCTTTGCGACAACCGATGGGAAGCCACCGACGGAGACACGTGTGCTTTCGCCGGCGAGATCGAGGTCGCCACTATCGGGGTTGAGGTGAGAGTGGTGATCGTTGATGTGCAAGATGGTGAGTTCGAAATCGCTCTCACAGGCAGTGAATCGAGAGTTGATGCCACGGTCGCGGCACTCATCGGTTCCGGGTCCGCCGTTCAGGCTGTCGCCTCGACCGGGGCCACCGGTGAGATCGTCGTTGCCGGCGTTGCCGCGCACGATGTCGTTGCCGCCACCGCCGCGGACGATGTCGTCGCCAGAGCCGCCTTCGACGATGTCGGATCCGTTGCTGCCGGACACGATGTCGTTGCCGAGGCCTCCACGAACGAGGTCGACGCCTGGGCCGCCGGAGACGTCATCGGCGTTTGGTCCGCCGAAGACGATGTCCTGGCCAAAGCCGGCGCGGATGACGTCGTTGCCAGCGCCGCCGCGAATGACGTCGTTGCCGAGGTTGCCAGCGATGACGTCAGGGCCGTTCTCGCCGTTGATGATGTCTCGGCCCGGGCCGCCGATGATGATGTCGGCCCCGCCACCAGCGCAGATGATGTCGTTGCCAGCTCCAGCGTTGATGGTGTCTGCTCCGGAGGTTCCGACGATGACGTCGTCGCCGTCGGTGCCGTCGATGACTCCCGCTTCGGTCGCCGTGATGGTCGCTTCCTGGCCCGCACACGTGGGTGCAGCGTCTTGGGCTCCGGCCGGCTGGGCCACGGCGACGATGGTCGCGAGCATGGCGAGAATAGAGAACAGGGAGCGTTTAGCGCCCGTTCTCATCGAAGATCGGGTGGTCGGTCTATGCATTTCTCATCTCCTGTGTGATGGCCCGCGTGCAACTGCGCAAGCAGCCGTTGACTGATCCTTGCCCGCGCGGGTTTATCAGATCGAGCCGGGCGGTGTCGTCTAAATGAACATGTCGCGCAAATTTCCTCGTCGAACAGCATTTCGGTTCGACACTCCCGTTCGGTTCGGGTTGGCGCTACCGTTCCGAAACGATGACTTCCGATCAGATCGATCCTGCCACTCGCGCCGCGATAGCCGTGCAAGAGGGTGAGCGAATCATGCGAGCGCTGTACCCAACGGTTGAACTCACCGGTTCGGTCGGCACGATCGTCTCGGGGTTCACACAGTTCTCACCGCAACCCGAACATGTCGGCGCCCCTGGATGGGTGCAGGGTGGGTTGTCGGCGACGGTGCTCGACTACTTCTGCGCCCGGCTCGCGTCGGCAGCTCTGGACATGAAAGTCGCGACAGGGACGCTCGACTTGCGTTATCGCCAGCCGGTTTTGTTGTCCGGTGGTCCGTATAGGGTCGAGGGCGAGTCCGAGTTGCCCCGATCGAAGACGGTACGGGTGCGGGGTGCGATCGTGAGCGCCGAGGGTCGGCCGCTGGTCGAAGCGACCGGTCTGTTCGTTGGAACGATGCCGCTCTAACCGCTCCCGGAACTATCGAAGGTGCTTGAGCGCTTCGCGTTTGCTGAGACCTGAAAGTGCGTCGTCGTGTTTCTCGACGAAGGCGACCACAGCGTCGGCGTCGGTGCGGGCGTATTGCCGCAGCGCCCACCCAATGGCTTTGCGCATGAAGAAGTCGGTGTGCTCCATCTGCATTTCGCAGTAGGTAAACAGCCGGTTGGTGTCGGTGCGTTCCTTGTACATGAGTTGGTGCAGAATCGCCGTGCGAGCAATCCACAGCTCCTCGGATTCGATCCAATCGTCCATCTCGTGGACGAGCTCGCGATGTTTGGTCACCATCGTGCCGACGGTGTGGACGGCGAGCGAGTCGACCGTGTCCCACCATGGGGTTTGGAGAATGAGTGCTCGCACACGTGGGAGATCTTCCGGCAGCAGGTGCTTGGCTCCGGCGCGTATCGCGTCCATTCCGACGTAGTGAAACTCTCGCTCGGGTTCGGACCACAGCGCCTCGACCTGGTCGAGGAGCGCGGTGCGGTCGAGAGTCTTTGCCGCTTGCAGGATCGGTTTCGACACGATTCGCCGGTCGCCGGCGCTTACCCCGAGATACTCGAAGTGGCCCTTCATGTACGCGGCCATCTGTGGTGCCTTGGCCGGGTCGGCTACGGCGTC
>CALBVK010000259.1 GCA_937969345.1 uncultured Acidimicrobiales bacterium | reverse complement strand
CTGCAGCGGTTTCTCCCACTGGTGAAGGAAATCGTGCGGGACGAAGGGTTTATCGTCAACGAGGCGAAGACGAGCCGCCGCTCAAAGCACCAACGGCAGGTGCTGACCGGGATGGTCGTAAACCAACACCTGAACCTGCATCGGCGTGATTACGACCGGCTGCGAGCAGTGCTGCATGATGCGCTGGTCAACGGCCCGGCGGCCGCGAATCGGTCGGGACATCCCCAGTTCCGGTCGCACCTCGAGGGCAAGATCAGCTTCGTTCAAGCGACGAACCCTCAACGAGCCCGGAAACTGTGGGCAGCGTTCGACAAGATCGACTGGATCACCTCCTAAATCGCCCGGTCGATCAGGTGGAGGGTCTGACCCCATTGTTGATCGAGGCACGGGTCGAGCGTTGCTATCGATCAGGCGGAGGGTCTGACCCCAAAACTGATCGATGGCGCTTGGCGAACCTGAACGCCGCGTTCAGGGTCGTTCAGGTTGGCGAAAGTTGGCCACTGCATTGTCTTGGCATCCCCTCACACAAGGAGTGCCTCAATGGCCAACAACACCCACAACACCAACCCAGGACAGACCCAATCACGTCCTTCGAATGTCATGAAGCGTCTCGGCGCAGGAATGCTCGGCGTCGCCATCGTCGGAACCAGTCTTCTGGTCGGCACCGGCAGCGCTGGCGCGATCGTCAACGGCACCGAGGCTCCCACCACTCCGTGGCAGGTCTCGTTGCAAAGCGGCGGCGAGCACTTCTGCGGTGGCTCGATTCTCGATGCCAACACCATCGTGACCGCAGCTCACTGCCTCGAGGGCGAAACGGCCGAGGGTATGACGATCCGCGCTGGCGTGAGCGAAGCCGACGATGACTCCGGTCAAGATCGTCCGGTGGCCTCGTTCACGAACCACCCCCGATATGCACAGGATGAGCTCGGTGACATCGCCATCGTGAAGCTCGCTACTCCACTCGACTTGGGAGGCGCCGTGCAAGTCATCGCTCCTGCCACGATCGCCGAGATTTCCGCGGCGCAGAACGCAACGGTCACCGGCTGGGGTGCAGTCAGCGAAGACGGCGAGGGTTCGAACACCTTGCTCGAGGCAACCGTTCCCCTCGTTGATGACGCCAGTTGCAACGCTCAGCTCGATACCGACGCCGTCACCGAGGTCTGTGCGGGAGGCACCGGAACGGACTCCTGCTACGGCGATAGCGGCGGCCCGCTTGTCATCGAGACACCGAACGGCCCACGGCTCGCCGGCATCACGAGCTGGGGCGATGAGTGTGGAGGCGAGACTCCAGGCGTTTACGCCGAGGTGCCCGCGTTCGCCGACTTCTTGAAGGCTGGTCAGGCCGACGAGCTCGAACAGACCGTCTTCTCCGAGGCTGACATGGCCGAGTTCGACGACGATGACGACGAAGGAAACGACTTCGATGTCGAAGAACTGAGCGATGATGAACTCGATGCAATGACCGACGAGGAGTTCTACGCCTATGTCGACTCACTCAGTGATGAGCAGTTCGAGAACCTCTTCGGCGAGGACAGCGAGTTCGAGGACAGTGAGTTCGAGGACAGTGCGTTCGAGGACAGTGCGTTCGAGGACATCGACATCGAAGACAGCGATGCCGACAAGAACTTCGATCTCGACGCCTTGGACGAGCTGTCCGACGACGACTACTTCGACTTCGTCGATTCGCTCACCGATGACGAGTACGAAGCGCTCATGGCGGCCTACGACATTGACGCTGACACCTTCGAGGAGGGCGAAGCAGGCGACACAGACGACATCGACATAGACGCCGCCTGGACCGACGACCTCGACGCCGAAGACTCGTGGAGCTGTGAAGAGCTCGCAGACGCCTAGAACCCGCTTGCCTCCCTGCGAGAGCGAGCGCCGGCATGTCATTGAAGACGTGCCGGCGCTTCGCCGCGCTCGATGCTGTTCGCACGGCTTGCGGCGTAGCATCGGTTATGGACACGCCGCCCGATGAGCCCAGTCCAGGTCACCGCACGACGAGCTTTTCTGCCGTGGGAGCGTTGGTGGCTGGTGTTCTCGTGCTCGCCAGTTCTGCCGCTTGTTCCTTCTTTGCCGACTACACGTGTTGGAGGAACCCTGGCGACCTTGGTGTCGAGCAAGGGTCGACGGCAGCAGCGCTGTGCGGTAACGGATCGTTCGCTCCGATTGCTCAGCTTGTTTTCTGGTTCCCGCTCGTGGCATTCGCCTCGTCGTTGGTTATTGCAACACGGCTGGATAGTCGCTATGTGCAAACGGCGACGTCGGTCATTTCGATGTCACTCGCGCCCCTGTTGTTTGCTGTGTTCAGCCTGATGCCAGGCGTTTAACTACTTCGGCAATGGCGCTACGGCGGAGAGCTCTTGTGCCCACGTCTCGACCGATGCGAGGACTGGCTCGATTCCTTGGCCGACATCGGTGAGGTAGTAGTGGACATCGCGTGTCTCGGTGCACCGGTTGACGACGCCGAGTTCGTCGAGCTCCTTGAGACGCTCGTTGAGGAGGCGGTCAGACAAGCCGGGCACCGAGTCGCGAATGTCGCTGAAGCGAGTCATG
>CALBVK010000258.1 GCA_937969345.1 uncultured Acidimicrobiales bacterium | reverse complement strand
GGTGTTGCTGACACGGTCATCACAGAATCTGATGACAACCTCTTCCAATTGCCTGGATCCATCGGTTCCACTTTTCGCGAATCGACGAGAATCTCAAGCGGGAGTGCCGTCGGCAGCGGAGACCTTGTCGAACAACCCGATGACCCTGACGGCTTCATCGTCCCACCGACCGTCGAGGAACACCTGGACCTCGCCGACCCAGATGGCGGTCGCTATCCGGTCCTCATGGGAGCGAGCTATGGAGAGCCTTCTACGGACCGTGCCTTTCACCTCGACTACGACGTTGCTCGGGAAGTTGCTGTGGTTCAAATGATCGTTGACGAGCAGTCGGTCTGGATGCAACCGGTCGCTGGTCGTGTGGTCCTTTCGGGCGAGGGTTCGATCAATGATAAGATCGAACTCGTCACGTACAACTCTGACGGCGAGGAGCTGACCCGCCGTCTGTCGACGGTCCAGGGCGGCTAGTCGAAATTCGACACATCGGCATTCTTCGCCACAGCCGAGGCACATGGCGTTAGCGTGACTCGATGAACGCGATCAGGCTGATCTGGCCGTGGGCTCGCCCCTACTGGCACTTTGCTGCGGCTGGCTCGATCGCGTCCGTCGTGGGTGTGCTGATAAATCTCACCATTCCACTGCTCACGTCGCGCATCATCGACGAGGGAATCGCCGCCGAGGATTCCTCGACCGTCTTGCAAACAGCGCTCTTTATGGTTGGCCTGATCGTTGCGGGCATGGCCTCGTCTGCCATCGCCAGCCTTCTCGGCGTCCGCTTCGCTTTCCACACCATCACCGATCTTCGTCGAGACCTCTACAGCCACGTACAACATCTGTCGTTTGGGAACCTCGACCGGCTGACCTCGGGCGAGATCCTCACGCGTCTGACGAGCGACATCACCAAGGTCACCACCTTGTTGTCGATCGGCGTGTCGTTCGTGGTGCAGATTCCCGTCAGCTTCATAGGCGCATTGATCGCCATCGTCGTCATCGACGTATCGCTTGTACCGATCGTGTTCGTCATGGTGCCGGTCATTGGCTTGCTCGTTTGGTACGTCATCGTGCGATCGAACGTGTTGTACGACGCGGTACAAGGGCGTCTCGATCGTCTCAACACTGTCCTTCAGGAGAACATTCAGGGCGCAGAGGTCATCAAGGCATTCGTCCGCCAGGACCACGAAGTTGGCCGTTTCGACGTCGCGGCTGGCGATCTCGCCGACGACGCCACGTTGGTAAACCAACTCGTTGCTGCGCTGTTCCCCACGCTGATCTTGTTGTCGTCGATGGGGATCGCTGCGGTGTTGTGGATCGGTGGCGGCAACGTCATCGACGGCAACCTAAGCCAGGGCGATCTCGTTGCATTCATCCAGTTCATGGCCTTCATTGCTATGCCCATGATGTTCTTCGCCTTCCTCCAGCCGCTGCTGTCCGCTGCGGGCGCGTCGATGAAACGCATCGCTGAGGTGACGAATCAAACAGCCGATGTGATCGTGGCCGAAGACGGCAAGGAGCTGCCGACAGCTGACGGTCCGCTCGATATCGAATTCGACGACGTCTCGTTCCACTATCGGGCGGACGCTCACATGTCCGACTGTGTGTTGCGCGGCATCAACCTGCGCATTCCTGGCGGCACGACCGTGGCCATCCTGGGAGCGACTGGCTCGGGCAAGTCGACCCTCGTCAACCTCATCCCCCGCTTCTACGACGCTTCACACGGCACCGTCCGTGTCGGCGGTATCGACGTACGAGAGCTGAACAAGAGCTCGCTGCGCCGCAACATCGGTATCGCTCTACAGGAGCCCTACCTGTTCAGTGGCACGGTGGCCGACAACCTCCGGTTCGGTCGACCCGACGCCGACGACGCGGAAATCATCGCTGCCGCAAAGGCAGCCCAGGCACACGAGTTCGTCGTCGCTATGGAGGGCGGTTATGAAGCGGTCATCGAACAGGGCGGCGCCAACCTCTCGGGTGGACAACGCCAACGCCTTGCGATTGCCCGCACGCTGGTCGTCGATCCAAAGGTCCTGATCTTCGACGACTCGACCAGCGCCGTCGACCTTGAGACCGAGGCCAAAATCCAAGAGGTCTTCGACTCGCTCGTCGACGTGACCGTGATTCTGGTCGCACAACGAATCAGCACCGCCTTGGGTGCCGACGTAATCGTCCTGCTCGAAGACGGAGAGGTCGCTGCGTACGGCACACACGAAGAGCTACTCCTCACCTCGCCGATCTACCAGGACATCTACCGCTCACAGCTCGGGGAGCCGGTGGCATGACCTCGACCCAAACCGGACAGTCCAATTCGTCGCGAGGTAGCCAAGACCTGGCATCACGGCGAGGCCCGGGCGGCACCCCTCTCGGAAGCGCCAAACGAGACGAAAACTCTGGACGCACCTTCAAGCGCCTCCTCGAGTACGTGCGACCGTGGCGAGCACAGATCATCATCGCTGCGGTTCTCGTGATCGTTTCCTCGATCAGTGGCCTCCTCGCGCCGTGGCTTCAGGGTCGGGCAATCGATGAGTTCATCGCCGTGCAAGATCGGGGCGGGCTGCAACGGCTCATCGTCCTGCTCGTCGTCACCTACCTGATCGCATGGGGCTCGGCTGTCGTCTACAGCCGGATGATCGCCAAGGTCGCCCAACGAATCATGCTCGACATTCGTAAGGAACTCGCCCGCAAGCTGCAGTCCTTGTCGATCCGATTCTTTGACCGAAACCGCACGGGCGACCTGATGAGCCGCGTGACCAACGACGTCGACGCGGTCGATCAGCTGCTCAGCCAGAACCTCCTCACGATCTTCTGGGCAGTCGTACAGATGAGCGCGCTGCTCGTCATCATGGTGGCCCTCGACTGGAGGCTCACCATCGCCGTTCTCATACCGGTTCCGTTCTCGATGTGGATCGTGCAGAAGCTCGGCAAGATGAGCGGGCCACGCTTCGGTGCCTACCAGCGAGCCATCGGCCAGCTCAATGCTGCCGCCGAGGAACGTCTTACCGGGCAACGAGCAGTCATCTCGCTCGATCGACAAGCACAGGCCGAAGCCGAATTTGCTGAGGTCAACGAACAAACCCGGGCTCTAGGCATTCGGGCACAAAGCCTCACCGCGGTGATGATGCCGCTTATGTTCGGACTCGGCAACCTCTCGACCGTGTCGGTGGTGAGCATCGGAGCATGGCTGGCCGTCTCCGACAGCGCGCCGGGTGGACCGGTGAGCATCGGCCTGATCGCCGCCTTCGTCACCTATGCGAGCCGGGTCGGCCAACCGCTTGGACGCATCGCCAATACCGTGACCTCGATCTTCGCTGCCCTCGCCGGAGGCACCCGCATCTTCGACTTGCTCGACGAGCAGCCCGACCTTGTGAACGCAGCCGACGCGGTGACGCTCCCCGACGTTGAGGGCCGCGTCGTGTTCGACCACGTCGACTTCGAATATGTCGAGGGGCAACCCATTCTCTCCGACATCAGCTTTGTGGCCGAGCCCGGCCAGATGATCGGCCTCGTTGGGCCAACCGGTGCCGGAAAGTCAACGATCATCAACGTCCTTAACCGGTTCTACGACATCAGCGCCGGTTCGGTAACCGTCGACGGCCTCGACATTCGTGACGTCGAGAAAGACTCGCTACGCGACCAGCTCGGCATCGTCTTGCAGCGCACCTACCTGTTCACCGACACGGTCAGAAACAACATTCGCTTCGGGCGACTCGACGCAACGGACGAGGAGATCGAGGCTGCTGCGACCTTGGCAAACGCCCACCGCTTCATCACCTCGCTGCCCAACGGCTACGACACGGTGATCTCCGAAGGCGGAAACAACCTGTCGCTTGGCCAGCGTCAGCTGATCGCCATTGCCCGCACCGCACTCGCTGACCCCAAGCTCCTCGTCCTGGACGAAGCCACGAGCTCGGTCGATACCCGCACCGAGCGAGCGCTACAGAGTGCGCTGCTCAAGCTGATGGAGGGCCGCACCAGCTTCGTGATTGCTCACCGACTGTCGACCGTCCGTGATGCCGACAAGATCCTGGTACTGCAGGACGGCAAGATCACCGAAGCTGGCACCCACGACGAGCTACTCGAGCTCGAAGGTTTCTACCACCAGCTGTACACCGCACAGTTCCGGGGCCAAGCACACGACGGGTAGCTCGCCGAGCCCTACCGTCGCCGCAGGACGTAGACCATCGAGCGCGAGCCGAGGCCTTCGATGTGCGGGCCGTCCTCAGCAAAGACCTGCTCGACCAGGCCGGACTCCACCGCCTCTGCGACAGCTGCAGGAAATTCGGGTATCTCCAGCGCATGGTCGTTGAAGCTGAACACCATGTGTCCACCGGGAGCGAGCGCTGCGAGCGCCTCTCCCAGAACACTCAACGGAGCCGCACCGACTCCGATTACGCCCACCGCAGAGATCGCCGCGTAGGTGCCGGGAGCGAACGGAAACGGATCATCGACGTCGGTGACCAAAACCTCCCGATACACACCAGCGTGACGAGCCAGCGCCAACATCTCTTGGTTGACATCGTTGCCGGTGAGGTTCGTGAATCCCACCGCGGCTAGCGCCTTGCCCGAAAGTCCGGTGCCGCAGCCGATGTCGAGGATCGGTGCGTCGTTGGCCACAAACGTTGCGAGGGCAACTGCGCACCGCTCGGGGGTCCGATAGCCCTGTCCAATGAGCTCGTCGTCGTAACTCGCCGCCCACGCCGAGTAGTACGCGTCGGTATCGGCTTGTGTTTCGAGGTTGTACGCCTTTTGAAGAAACCCGTCGGCCATAACCGCAACCCTAATTCCGCTGCGGCTACGAACCAGACCTGGACTGGGCGAGCCAAGCGCCACGGGTGCTGGCCTTGTTCACGAGGCCTTTCACCCGAACCGGTGCCCATGGCAGCAGCTCAGGGTCGGCGGTGATTTTCACCGTCTCATAGAGCCAGTCGCGAAGTTGGAGGGTTTGTTCCCTGCCGCCGCTGTGTCGAAATACGGCGATGTACGGGCAGGAGCGCAGGTCTCGCGTCGGTGTGATCTGCTCGCCGATCTCTGGCTTCACGATCCACCGCAAGAACTCGGGTCGAGCTTCGACCTCGTCTACACCGTCGATGCCAACGATGTAGCCCTCAGCGCTTGAAATGCCGGAGATCGATGTGATCGAGTATTCGTTGTACGAGTCGTAGCTCGGCGGGTCCATGGCCAACTCGTTGTCTCCCACATAGTCACGAACCGCAACGGCATAGGCATCGGGTCTGTCCGGATGTGTGACGCTCATCATGAAGCCCGATCCGTCCGAGGAGATCCGCCCACCGAGGTCGATCATGGCAGGACCCTTGTCGTCTACTTTGACCTCGAGATGGAAGGGGCTGCCCCAAAGGCCGCTGGCGCGGAGTGTCCGCTCGGCGTAGTCGACCAGACACGCCCATCGTTCGTCGTCGGTGGTCAGCTGAACCTCTGCCGAGTACGCGAGCGTGAACGTGTCAGAGATCTTGAGTGGTATGTACTCGGTGAGCAAGAGCACCTGAACAGTCCCATCCCGACGAATTAGGCCGTTGATACGGAACTCCGGGCCGTCGATGCGTTCCTCGAGGATCCAGGTCTCGCCAGGGGCGAGTGCGAGATGCGCAGCGACCTCAGTGCGGTCGCCCTTCTCGAAAAACCCAAGGTTGGTGCTGCCCGCTCCATCATTGGGTTTGATCACGAAACGGTCCGGAACCTCGCCGGAGAACACGTCGCTCTCGCTGTATACCAACCGACTCATTGGCACTCTCACCGACGGGTCTCGCTGAGCAATCGTGCTCTTTTGCCGGTGCTTGTCCCGAAAGAGCGCCAGGTCGGGGCCAGCCATCCAATCAACGTTGCAGCGTTCAAGCATTGCTGCGGACGCCTCGACATAGTGTTCGCGAAACGGAATGACCGCTCGTATGTCGTACCGGTCGTTCAACTCATCGACAACGGAGAGGAGACTCTCCATGTTCGTCGTGATCTCTTCCTCGGTGTTGAGCGTTCGCAAATGCGGTTTGGCTCGCTCGGTGTAAAACCGGTCCTTCGGGTCGGTATAGATACATATCGGTCGGAGTCCGAACGCCAACGACATCGCAGCGATAAACGACTGCGCATCCTCGTCATACGGATTCAAAATCAGATAGCTCTGCCGCTTGTTCATTGTTGGCTCCCACCACGATCACCAAATATGTATGTTGGCCGCTCGCCCGACCCACCACGGTGAGAACCGCTGCGGCCGCCACTGCTACGCCACCGCCACATCGTGGCGCATACGCAGACCGTCTGCCCACCCTTGATCTGAATAATCGGAAATTCCTTGCTGTTCACTGGCTGTCATGGCCGTAGCCTTCGGTCATGCGCACACGGGTAACTCAGGCAGCGACACGGTCGGTTCGATCCGCAATGGGCTTCGGAGCGTCTAAGCTGGCGTCCAGCGATCGACTCATGGGCATCGTGTACGACCTCATGAACGAGACGAACTTCGCCGGCCTTTCCGAACACGAGGAAATGCTGAGCGACAGCGTGCGTGTCAATGCGTACCACCAGGGCATCCATGCAAACGTCGGCGAGGGCGACGTCGTTCTGGACCTTGGCACCGGAACCGGTTTGCTCGCCTTCATGGCGGCGAAGGCGGGAGCGAGCAAGGTGTACGCGGTCGAGCATTCCGACTTCATCGATGTCGCTCGTGAGATCGCCGAACTCAACAACATCGACAACATCGAATTCGTGCAGGCGAACAGCCGAGAGTTCACACCGCCCGAACCTGTCGACGTCATCATCCACGAACAGATGGGCGACGAACTCTTCAACGAAAACATGCTCGAGAATCTTCTCGATCTTCGTGATCGTGTCCTGGCTCCTGGCGGCAAAATCCTCCCTGCGCGGTTTCAACTGTTCGTCGAACCGGTCAGCTTCTACGAGTCGATGCGGGTACGGCGCTTCTGGAACATCGACCTTCCCGATGGCATCGACCTCAGCGCCACGGAGCGCTCCTACACGGCGGCCCGATTCGACACGGGACGCACCGAACAACTCTGGACGCGCCCAGGTTCGGTCGCGACCACGATGGGCACCCGCTCCCCGGTTCTCGAGTTCGACGTACACACGCTCGAATCGGTTGAGTCGCTTCCCGTCGACCACGTCGTTGCTCGTGAGGCGCAGAAAGACATGATCGTCGATGGTCTGTGCGTGTGGTTCACCGCATCGTTCGACGACGAGACGACGCTGACCACCTCTCCCCTGGCGCCGGTAACGAGCTGGGGCAACCGCATGTTCCGAGTCGACGAGGACATCGCTGCGGGAGAATCACGCCGCTGGCACATCAACCTGGGCAACATCGTCGACCCCGCAACATGGAGCGTCGAAAAGCTCTAGCCGGAATCGCTAGGTCGCTCGGTGCCAGCCGACGAAATAACCAGCTCAAGGTGTGCTGCAAAGTCGACTTGGCCATGGCCGGTAATGCGATGCCAACGGCGCTTCCCGATACCGAACGTTCCTCGACGCTCCTTAACGTAGCCAGCGTCCTTGAGTGCGCTCAGATGTTCGGCCGTCTCCTCCATTGTCAACACAAAGTGTTCTGCGAAGAACGACGTCTCAACCAGCCGGGTGTTCACTAACACCCCAAGAAACGCCGCACGTGTCGGCGATACCAACAGCGGGTTACTCATTGCGGAGGTCATGGATACGACTCCCGCAGTGCCGTGGAGTGGCGGCGATACGCATAGCGAGGAACGAACGCCAGCACGACGTACGACAGCAAGGCCAAGGGTCGATAATCAACGAATTCGACGAGCCCCATTGAGAACACCACCCCAAAGGACATAGCGAACGATGCCAGAAATAGCCAGCGGGTGGTCGGACCTCCCATCACTGGAGCGAGGGGCACGACCGTCCGATCGCTATCGGCCACATACGATACGAGTGCACCGAGGGCGACTAGGGCGAGTACGGCAGCGAGCACACGGAGAACGGTGAACTCAGCGGCCCATGGCCCACGTCCATCAAATCGCCACGTGGCTCGCCAGAGGACCGCTGCGGGTCCAAGTGCCGCGATCCCGAACCAATAGCGGTCCCGGATCGGCGCAATCGAGGCTTCGAAGCCTGCTCGAAGCGCCCCGTTAATCGCCACTAGATGTTGTTCCGCCGTCGCTGTATCCACCTGAGCGAGTATGACACAGGTCGAAAAGCTCTCGACCCGCTCAGTCGTCGGCGCCGCCGGCACCGGCAGCTCGGCTCTCATCGGTGGCAGGTGCGTACACGTTGTGGGCAAACCCCTCGAGCGCTCGCATAACGGCTGGGTCGATCTCGACCCTCGTGTGCCGAATCGCCACGTCGCTGTCGTCGCCGGTGACACGTCGGTGGATGCTGACGGGCACCGCTTTGGCGGGTTGATCGCCAATGTGGGTGATTGACGATGCCGACACATCACAGCCGCCACCGTCCCAGCGCAGGGAGTACTGCGAAGCCGACCCCTGAGGAAGCGTTCGCATCAACAGAGGCGCAAGCAACGCCGGTTCGTGGGTTGGGCCAAGCGACAGATCGCTGCAGCCGGCTTGATCAGCGATAGCCGTTCCGACGCAGATCGAACAGAGCGAATCACCGGCGGACTTCCAGCTTGCGCGTGGCATCAACGAGCCCGGAGCTGCCCCTTCCATCGACTGGAGTAGCCGAACGACCATCTCCCCGGCCGGAAACCCGAACTCGGCAAGACGGCGAGCCGAATACGCGGCCTCCTCGGTCATTCCCCAGCTGCACCCTGCCCCGCGGACGGCCTTGGCGACCAGAGCACGAAACTCCCCCAACGACAGGTTCATACAAGGGACCCGGTAGCTGCCTCGTCGGGCGGGTACGTCCACGCATCAGGATCTGCATGAGCAAGCTCGTGTGGAAACGGCGCTCCCCGGAACATGTTAATCCGGACCCATCGGTCCGAACGCGGGTCGAAGTGCGTGGCACCAAAGAAGCTCAGCTTTGCGCGAAGCAGATCGATCGGGAGCATCTCGGCGTCGATCGTGTTGTCTCGAACCTCGGCGTACGGAGCGTCCTGCAGAACGGCGAGACGGCGGGCGGTATGTCGATGTTCAGGATGTTCTCGCAAGAACGCGCCGAGCGTTTGATGACCTTCCCACTCATGCAGGTCGTTGTACATGCGGGCCGCATCTCGCCCGGGCTGCAACGGCTGTTCGTAGTCGGCAATGGGCTCGTGATAGCGCTCGCCAAGTCGTGGCTCGAGCTTCTCTTCGGACACGTACCAGGCGCGTGCATTGGCTGCTTCAGCCGACCAATCGACATCGAGCGCCCAGTCGTAGGACGCCGCGATCGACCGACGAACCTCCGTAATCGAACAGGTGCCGTCGATGAGTGCCGGCGCCGATTCATCAGCGTGCATCGAATCGGTGAGCTCATCGACGAGCGAACCGTACGGTTCGAGCACCATCGACACGACGAGCTCTTGCCCCTCAATGGACAACGCCTCGGAGGTCCACGTCACCAGCGCGTCCCACGGGTATCGGCCATCGAGGGCTTCGACGGCAAGGTACGCATCGAGTACGTCGAGGTCGGTTCGAAGCGCGGCGAGTTTGGCGACCTGGATGTCATGATCGGAGTTCCACAGGTTCACCAGCGTGCGAGCTCGGCGGACGATGCTTCGAAACATGGCCACATCATCGTCGGCGGCGTGTTCGACCGACCGCACGCGTGCGAGCGCTTCCTCTCTGGCCACGATCCAGTTGTTGATCAGCTTGGGGTGCGTGATGAGGAACGGGGCCATGCCGAGGCCCGTCGAGTTTCCGATACCGAACCGTCGACGGAGCGCAGGGTCGAGCGGCACCGCGTTGGGCGACGAGACACTCGCCATGTGCTCGACCAGGTCGAGGACGAACGCCCGAATCAAGAAGACCGTGAGCATCTCGGCCTGGAACGGCGCGAGCAGCTCGGGCCGGTCCGCAATGGACTCCCGGTCTGCGGCACCGAACTTGCCGCTGCCATACACCGCGGTAGTGCGCATGAGATACCCGACGCTCTCGATGAGTTCTCGGTCGGGCTGCTGTCCAGCTGCGAGCGACTCAACCACCGAGTTCCACAAGCGTTGCGAACGGTTCGCTCGTGACAGCGTGAGTTCGCTGCCGCTGACACGTCCGGCTTCTTGCAGCGGCACGTTGGCCCGGAGTCGCTCGACATCATCGTCTGTGGGCACCCCATCGTGCAATGTGAACGTGGTGTCCCACGCCGTAGCGATCACGCGATCCGAACGCAGGTCGTCGGGCAGGTCGTGCGCGAACGCGACGAGCGTGTAGGTGCGTTCGGGAGTCGTCGCCGTGTACAAGGCCGTCCCGACGCCATCGGCGTCGATATCGAATCGAGGCCGTTCGAAGGACCACGCTTCGTTCTTCATTCGGCGCAACAAGGTGCGCATAAACGACAACCGGCACTGATGGAACGATCCCATTCGTTCCAGACGCATCACGACGTCGGGGTTCCGACGTTCGACCACGCGAGCCATTACAAGGCTGGCCCGAAGTTCTCGTCGAAGAACCGATACCAGTTGCCGCCCATCAAGGCGGCGACATCGTCGTTACCGAACCCGACTGCAGCGAGCCCTGTTTCGATGTTCCCGAAGTCCTTGTTGGTCTCGAACCAGTGTGGCTGCGGCGGGAATCCCGGCGCTGCCGCCGATCCCTCGCCGTAGTCGATCGCCTTGGTCCACCGTCCAACGCGCATCCATTCGACGATGCTGTCGGGTTGGTCCTGGCACAGATCGCTGCCGAGTCCAAAGTGCTGCACGCCGAAGGTTTCGGCGGCATCAGCCACCATCTGGCAAAAGCTCTCGAGCGTGCACTCGGTCTTGTCCTTCAGATGATGCGGGTAGAGCGAGAAACCCATCATGCCGCCGTTCTCGGTTACGGCTTTGATCACGTCGTCGCGTTTGTTCCGCAGCGCCGGGTGCCAGCTGTGCGGGTTGGCGTGGGTGATCGCAATCGGCCGCTCGGAGAGCTCGGCGGCTTCGATGGTCGAACGATCGGCGGAATGGCTCATGTCTACAACGAGACCAACCCGGTTCATCTCCTTGATGAC
>CALBVK010000257.1 GCA_937969345.1 uncultured Acidimicrobiales bacterium | reverse complement strand
TCGAGGACGAGGACATCTCTGAGACCGTGAAGTACCGGGCTCCATGCTTCGAGTACGACGGGATTGTCTGCTACTTCAACTGGTCATCAAGGAAACGTGCGAGCCTCATCTTTCCCAATGGGGGTTCGATCCCGGGGGAGCATCCGTTGCTCGAACGTGGGTCGAACAAACAAGCGATGATGTACTTCGACGATCTCGACGACGTTCAGGCGAAGACCGATGATCTTCGAAACGTCATCTCGTCCTACATGGCCGCACGGTAGCTGGCTGTAGCGTTACGGAGTGAACGAAACACCGACCAACCTGGTCAACACCCAAGACATATTTGGCTTCTCCTCTGATCTGCAGGTGAAGGCCTTTGCCGAGCCTTCGGAGTGGACGCCCGCTATCGATCCGGCGTATTCGTTCGACCCCGAGGTCACGCTCGCAATCCTGGCTGGGTTCGCGCACAACCGGCGTGTGCTGGTGCAGGGTGCTCACGGCACCGGGAAGTCGACGCACATCGAACAGGTCGCGGCACGCCTGAATTGGCCAGCGGTTCGGGTGAACCTTGACGGGCATATCAGCCGCATGGACTTGGTCGGTCGCGATGCCATCGTCGTGCGCGACGGACAGCAGGTAACCGAGTTCGTTGAGGGCATGCTTCCGTGGGCGTTGCAGAATCCGGTTGCGCTCATCTTCGACGAGTTCGATGCTGGTCGCCCCGACGTCATGTTCGTCATCCAGCGCGTGCTCGAAAAGGACGGTCGACTGACGCTCCTCGACCAGAACCGGGTTATCACGCCGCACCCGTCGTTCCGGCTCTTCGCCACCGCAAATACGGTCGGCCTTGGCAACCTCACGGGCCTGTACCACGGCACTCAAGTCCTCAACCAGGCGCAGATCGATCGCTTCAACGTGGTTGCCACGCTGAACTACTTGGACCCGGCCAAGGAAGCTCAGATCGTGCTCGCACAGGTTCCCGACGCCGACCCCGCGGTCGTCGACCAAATGGTCACCGTCGCTGGGCTCACCCGCGACGGGTTCTCGGCCGGCGACCTGTCGACGGTCATGTCACCTCGGACGGTCATCAGCTGGGCCGAGAACCTCGGCATCTTCGGCGACCCGAGTTCAGCGTTCCGGCTGGCGTTCGTCAACAAGTGCGACGAGGCCGAGCAAGGCATCGTCGCCGAGTACTTCCAGCGGGCGTTCGACACTGAACTCACCTAGCCGTGGACGCTGAGGCACGCGCAAAAGAACGCAACGGCGCCGCTGTGCTGCGCGCGCTCGGCAAGGCCCCGACCGCCGAGTACCGCGGCGGTGCGCTCGTCGTTGGCGATCGCCCGATCGCTCTTGCGGCCCCGTACTTGCTGCAGCCGTCGAACAATGGCGAAGGCCGCGACGGTGAGGAAGGTTCGGGTTTCGCCCGCGGCGTATACGACGCCATCGGCGTCCGCCTTCGCTACAGCGACCCCGAGCTCTTTGCCGAAACCGAACCCACCGAGGTCCTTGCCCGTGTCGTGTTCGACATGTGCGAACAGATGCGGTGCGAGTCGCTGGTGCCCGACGCACTCGTAGGTACCCGGCGAAATATGGACCAGGCCTTTCGGACGTGGTGCCGCGGTCAGGATCTGACCAACACCGCAGCCGGACTGCTGATCTTCACCGTGCTCCAGATGGTGCGTTCGCGGCTGATCTCGCCGATCCACGACGAGCTCATCGAAGACCAGATCGAATCCACCCGAGCAAACATCTCGCCGATCATTGGCGTCGCGCTCAAGGGTCTTCGAGAACATCGCGCCGACCAGGCCGCGTTTGCCGTCGCCGCTCGATCGCTCGCCGATGCGATAAGCGAGATGATCCTCGACGGGAGCGATCCGGTTACCGACGAGGCGGCGACGATGTCGGACTCGACGATCCTGATTCCGCCCGAGTGGAGCGAGGTCGACATGCCCGAGGGAGAGGCAGGCACCGGGGCGGTCGCAGAGTCGGGCGAGACCGGAGCGCACAGTCTCAACGAGCTCGGTGGCTACCACATCTACAACTCGGCCTACGACGTCGAACTGCAAGCCGAAGACCTGTTCCCGCTCGAACGGCGACGGTATCTGCGGGCCAAGCTCGACGAACAAATCGCCGCGCAAGCCGTTAGCCCATTTGCGCTTGCCCGACGGCTGCGACGCTTGTTCTTGGGAGTCGAGCGCGACGGATGGCGGTCGGGCGAAGAAGAAGGTGTGCTCGATGCGGCACGACTTGGGCAGGTCATTGCGAACCCGATGAACCGGGCGGTGTTCCGCCAGGAGCGGTATCGGCCAACCGCACCCGCCGTGGTCACGTTCCTCCTCGACAACAGTGGATCGATGAAGCGCCAGCGACACGAGACGGTCGCCGTGCTCGTCGACACCCTCGCACGTTCCCTCGACTTAGCCGGAGCCACGAGCGAGATCCTCGGGTTCACGACCGCGAGCTGGAACGGCGGCGAACCACGCAACGAATGGCGCCGAGCAGGTCAGCCCGAGGCACCGGGCCGTCTCGCCGAGACGAGCCACATCATCTACAAGGACGCGGACACCGCGTGGAAGCGCAGTCGTCACTCGGTCTCCGCGCTCATGCGCACACAGCACTTCCGCGAGAGTGTCGATGGCGAGGCGATCGTGTGGGCGTACCAACGGCTTATTTCGAGGCCAGAGCCGCGCAAGCTCTTAGTGGTCGTGAGCGATGGAGCGCCGACCGAAGCGGCAACACGATACGCAAACGGCGATACCTACCTCGAACGCCACTTGCGTGATGTCATTGCCTACATCGAGCGGGAAGGCTCCGTCGAGATCGGCGCGATTGCGATCGACGAACCGGTGGACACGCTGTTCTCCAACGTGGTCGAGATGGATCTCACCGGCACGCTCACCCTCGGCGAGTACGGGCTACTCGAACGGCTCTTTCCACCCCGCCGCTAGCGCGAGACCAGGCCGATTTCGCTGTTGTTACTGCGTTTCGCCGCTGATCACCGCTCGTAGCTCTGAGGCCAACGACCGGTTTCCAGTGATCGTGACTGTACCGGTGTCCGCTCGCCCCCACATCCAGAGGTCGAGCGTGGCGGCGTCGCCGCTAACGATCGTCGTCGCCGGTCCGTAGCTGGGTTGGACTTGTGGCTCGTCGGTGTAGGTCGTTCCCGTGTTTGGCGACGTTCCGCTGAACGTCCCGAAGCGCAGCGTCCACGAGTTTGCGGTGTCGGTCGGATTGATCGAGATGAGTCGATCGTCATCGCCCGGCGTAAACGATCCCCACTCGGGCATGGAGAGGTTGATCGAGATCAGCTCGTCGATTCCGTCGGCCCCGAAGTCCGGTGATGCATTAGGCGGGGAGACGGCTGCGGCGAGGCATGCGTCGGCGAGATGTACGAACGCTTCGTGTGCCTGTCGCCGGTAGGTAAAGCCAACAGTGTGGTCGTCGCTCCAGCTCCAGGCCTCCTCGGTTGGGTTGGCGGCCTCAAGCGACTCGACGAGGGCGCGGCAACCCGAGCGCAGGGCGCCGGTGAGTTCGTCGTTGGGCGGACGGGTCGGCTCTGGGTAGTGCTCGGGACTCGCTGGCCGGTTTGTGATGATCCAGGTCCAGAAATCCTGCACCTCGACCAGGTGCCAGGCCAGGTCGGCGAGGTCCCACGCCGGACAGGACGGGACGTTCGATGTCAGCTCCGCTCCGTCCACCGTGTCTGCGAGCTGATTCGTGTACTTCGAAAGAAGTCGTAGCCAATCCATGTCCTCAACGTAGGACATCTAGCGGTTGCCAGCACCGCAGAACGCTAAGGTCGCGAGCGTGATACGGCCCTTCCGATTTGGTGTGCAATGTATGGACTTCAACAACCCCGACGCGGTGCGCCAGACCGCCCGCGATTGTGTTGCCCACGGCTATGACGAGTTCTTTACCGCAGATCACCTCGGTGAGGCCGATCCGTTCTCGTCGTTGGTGGTCGCCGCGATCGAGGAACCTTCACTGCGCATTGGCCCGCTCGTGCTCAATAACGCCTTCCATAACCCGGTGCTTATCGCCCGCACCGCTGCGAGCATCGATCGGCTCACCGGCGGACGGTTCGTCCTCGGACTCGGTACGGGCTACACCCAATCCGAACACGATGCAGCCGGTATTCCACTACTGCCTCCAAAGGAACGCGTCGACCAGTTTGAGGAGTCGGTGACGGTGATTCGGTCGCTCCTCGACAACGGCGCAGCCGAACTACGCGGCGTCCATCGTCAGGTCGCCGTCGAGGATCTTGGTATCCAACCAGTGCAGCGTCCGCTGCCGATCCTCATCGGTGGCAACGGCCGGCGAGTTGTCGGAATCGCTGGGCGGCACGCCGACATCTTCCAATACACCGGCCTGACACATGGCCCTGGGGGAGCGGTCGGACCGGGTGGCTTCAGCTTCGACAGCTTGATTCAGCGTCGCCGGTGGCTCGAAGACGCAGCCGGCGACCGCTTCGGCTCGATCGAATGCTCGGCATTGGTGCAGCGGGTGGGCCTCGGAGCGGGTTCGGACGAGCTCGAACAGGAGATTGTTGAGAAGTGGTCCTTGAGCAGCGAGCAGTTGGCCGACTGCCCGTTCGCACTCTTCGGGTCGGTCGAGCAGGTCGTGGACAAGCTCGAGCGACTCCGAGAGTCCCTCGGCATCTCGCACTACGTCGTTCGAGACCCCGTGTCGTTCGCCCCGGTGGTCGACGCGCTAGGAGGTTGCTAGGCCAGCAGGGCTGATATCCGCCCTGCCAATCATCCGGACAAATCGGATCGACCAACCTCGGTTTCAGACAACTGATCGACTTTGTCTGGTGTCTAGCTTGCTGGGCTATGAGCGCATCCGTCTTCCCCGACGCCCGACCTTTTCCGGTGAATCTTCGCCTCGCCGGAAAACCTGTGCTGGTGGTCGGGGGTGGTTGTGTCGCTCGCAGAAAGGTGGGCCAGCTGCTGGAGGCGGGGGCTGCGGTTAC
>CALBVK010000256.1 GCA_937969345.1 uncultured Acidimicrobiales bacterium | reverse complement strand
CGAACTCGCTTGTTCGACCTGGGGCGAGATGCTGAACCTGTTTGCGGGAGCGCTCTGACTGTGGAGATCACCAATCGAGATGAACTGCGCACCGTGTACCGCGAGCCGTCCGGAGCGCCGCTCGACAAAGTCATCGGCACGCTCGATCAGCATTGCATCGACTTTCTCGAGAAGTCACCGTTCATGGTCCTGTCCACGGCCGACACAAACGGTGTAGTAGACGGATCGCCAAAGGGCGGTCAACCTGGCTTTGCTCGGGTGCTCGACGACGGCTCGGTCGGGTGGGCAGATTCGGCGGGGAACAACAGACTCGATTCCTTCGAGAACATCGTCGGTAACTCGTCGGTCGCACTGCTCTTTATGATCCCGGGCCTGGGCGAGACGCTACGCATCAACGGAACAGCGAGCCTGTCCACCGACCCCGACCTTTGTTCGTCCTTCACGCTTGGAGACCGCCCTGCCAAGGTCGTGGTTCGAGTCGACGTAGCCGAGGCGTATGTGCACTGTGCATTGGCATTTCGGCGCTCGAGCTTGTGGAACACCGATAGCTGGCTTGGAGCCGATGAACTGCCGAATGGCGTCGCCATGCTCAAAGACCACGCGGCCATCGAAGGACCAGTGGCGGCGGTAGAAGAGGTCTACGAAGCAGCCCTGGACGAAACTATTTGGCAGCCCGGCGGCGAGTAACGAGCCCTCAGGCGTCGACAACGACGAACATGATGTCGGCGCTGCACGCGACCTCGCCGTTGAGCAGAACGCGGCCTGTGCCCTTGCCAGCACGCGCCGACAGCTTCAGGATCTCCGACTCGACCTGCACCGTGTCACCAGGACTCACCTGCTTGCGGAATCGGGCCTTGTCGAGCCCGCCGAAGAGCGGCAGCTTGTTCTGGTACTTCTCGGGGTCGGCCAACACCGTGTAGGCCCCCATCTGGGCGATCGCTTCGCACATCAACACGCCCGGAAGGGTTGGCCGGCCTGGGAAATGGCCAGGAAACCAGAACTGATCTTCGGTAAGAGACCACGATGCCTTGGCGTAGTCACACGGCACCAGTTCAAGAATCTCATCGAGAAAGAGAAAGGGGGCACGATGCGGAAGCACATCAGAGGGGGCAGGAAATGGGGACATAGCTACAGCCTTTCAGCTTCGGGGCAGTTCTAAAAATGCAAACGGGACGACGTCGAAACGTCGCCCCGTTCACTAGTTTTTGTTGATCGAGAAGATCTAGTTGCCCTTGCCTGCGGCCTTGAGCTTCGATCCAGCCTGGATCTTCACTGCGGTGCCGGCAGGAATCATGCGAGATTCACCGGTGCGAGGGTTACGACCCATGCGCTCCTTGGTGTCCTTGCGTGAGAACTTGACGTAGCCAGGAATGTTTACCTCGCCGCCGCTCTTCACCTGTCCTGCGATGATTTCCATCATGGCATCGACGCACGATCCTGCATCAGACTGCGTTACGCCCGCCTTCGAAGCGATCTCTGCAACCAATTCACTCTTGTTCATTTCTGGATTCCTCCTAAGCCACCAACCTGGCGGGCCCTCTTGCGAATTACAAGTAAGTGTCACCCTAGTGGACCACATGCCGCAAAGCGTGGGATTTACGTGAAAATTCGTTGGAAAGTCAACAGTCCCGAATCCCGACGAGATCATGTCAACTCGCAACGTAAATTACACACGGGCAAAACGTCACGCTCGGTTTCCTGTCCCTCGATGGAATTTAGGTTGCGCCAACGCACCAACTAAGGTGTCTCCGTGTCCAACGCCCCTTCGACCGGCCCGGTCGGTCAAGACGCTCGGTTTAACGAGTACGTCGTTCCCGAACTCGATGTCCTCTACCGGGTCGCCTACTCGATCACGCGCAACAAGAGCGACGCCGAGGACCTCGTCCAAGACACCCTGCTGCGGGCATACCGCGCGATCGAACGGTTCGACGGCCGTTACCCGCGAGCATGGCTACTGACCATCATGCGAAACGCCCAGGTCAATCGAGTCCGGCGCAAGCGCCCCGAACTCATGCACGATCCTGACGAGACTATGGCCCGTATGGCCGACGAGTCCGCTGAAGCAGCCGACGCCGAATCCCAACTGCTCGACAAGGAGTTTGAGGCTCCTATCGAAGCGGCGCTCGCTGCACTTCCCGAGAAGTTCCGGCGCGTCGTGGAACTGGTCGATCTCAACGAGCTGTCCTACCAAGAGGCCGCCGACGCTCTCGGCATCCCGGTTGGCACCGTTATGTCAAGATTGCATCGTGCTCGACGGAATATTCGGCAGCACCTTGAGGCTTCCCCACTGGAGGAGACCTGAGATGGCACAGAAAATGATGAGTTGTAGAGATGTCGCACTTCGCCTCCAGACCTATCTGGACGGTGAGCTCGACGAGACGCGCATGGAGCAGATCCGTGCCCACCTCGACGCATGTGTCGACTGCGGCCTCGAGGCCGATGTCTTCGCTGACATCAAGAAGGACCTCGCCGCACAAGCAATCCCTGCCGATTCTGACGCCCTGGCACGATTGCGCGAGTTCAGCGCTCGTATCGCCGAAGAGGCCAACGGCTAGCGAAGGCGTTCCGACGGGCCGCTATTGGCGCTCTGGAGGCCGTGCCTCAATGCCATTCATTGGCTGGAAGAACATGCCGGCCGCCTGCTGAATTGCCGTCGTCCATGTCGGGTATGGCACGGTGACCTGGGCGAGGCGCCCGACAAACATGCCGAGTCGTGCGGCCAGTGTTGGGCCGTGGATCATTTCCCCTGCACGCTCGGCCACGATCGTGGCGCCAATGATCTGTCCGCCAAACATATTTCTGGTGATCGGTTTCGGTCCCGCTATCAGCTTCACGAAACCATCGGTCTTACCCTCGGTGATGGCGCGGTCCACATGGTGCAGCGGCAGATGAGCCACACGCGCACCCGACGGTGCTTCGCGTTCGGTCACGCCAACTCGAGCGACCTCTGGCGTCGTGAACGTAACCCAGGGGGTAGTCGATGGGTCGTACTTCCACTTAGCCCGGAGCCCCAGAGCGTGTGCGGTGGCCATGCGGCCTTGTTCATCGGCTGAGTGGGTAAAGGGCAACAAGCCGGTGACATCGCCTGCAGCACGGATGCTGTCGACGGAGGTTTGGAGCCGTTCATCCACGGAGATATGGCCATTGGCCAAAACATCGATACCAAGCTCCTCGATACCGAGGCCCTCGGTATTCGGTGTTCGGCCAGCAGCGACGAGCAGCGTGTCCACCGTGGTGGAGGTGTTGTCGATGTCGACGCGAATTCCATCGGTGGTCTCTGCAACCCTCGAGACGAAGGCTCCGAGGTGAAGGCTGATGCCAGCGCTGAGCATGGCGGACGCCACGACCGCAGACGCATCGGGTTCTTCTATCGGCAGAGGCCGCTCTGCTCCCTCGAACAGCGCCACCGAACAACCAAAGCCAGCGAATGCCATCGCCATTTCACAGCCGACCGCCCCTCCTCCGATGATGCCAAGGCGTTTCGGCAGCGTCTTCAACGAGAAGAGTTCGTGGTTGGTGATGTACGCCACGTCGTCGAGGCCCGGTATTGGTGGGATCGTTGCTCTCGAACCGGTCGCGATCACGATGTTCTTCGCACGAAATCGAGACGTGCCTACGACGACTTCGCCGGGTGCGGCGATCTTCCCTCGCCCGTCGACCACGTCGATACCTTCAGCGCGCAACACGTCTGCATTCTCCGCAGATGCGATCTGGTCGATCGCTCGATGGACTGTTGCGATCGCGTCGGAAAACGAAACCCGTTGCTTACTTTGGGCAATCAACGCTTTGGATGGGACACAACCCGTCCAGGTGCAGTCACCGCCGATGGGACCGTCGGTCACCAGCAGCGGCTTCGCCCCGTTGGTCGCAGCATTCCGGGCGGCTCCCAGGCCTGCGCTGCCTCCGCCGATAACGATTACGTCATGAGAAGTAGCCACGCTCAACCATAGATGAGACGGTGAGGACGCTTCTGGTCACCGCTGCGCAATGACGCACTCTTCGAGGAGACGGAATCAATTGGCGGTCGCCAGAGTTTCCGCTGCTGTGAAAGACCTGCTGCTCGACCTGGTGTTACCACGCACCGATCGTGCCGTCTTCGTCCAATGGGCGGTGATGATTCCGTTCTGGGTCATCGTGGTCATCACTACCCGACGATTGTCAAAGGATGTTCGAACCTTCATCGTCGGCCTCGCGTTCGTGAATCTGGCGTGGTTCGCGTTCCGGATGGTCCACTGATCGCTCCCCCGCAACCTTCATCATTCGGCCCCAGCTGCCGACCGGGTATCAATGATTCGTTGGTTCCTCATCGCGTGCGGCTGTCTGTCGATAACGGCGTGTACATCCGCATCTGACGACCAGACGACCTTTCCCACCGTCGCACCGACGATCGTCGCCCCCGCAGACCCGCCGGACATTCTCGCCTTCACCGACTTCGTCGAGCCACTAAACGTCTCCAGCTGGGACGTTGCCGACGTTCGGGCACACATCGAATCGATACGGTCCCGCCCACACACGATTCGCTCCAGCGGAGCCACAACCGACGTCATTGAGATCGTTGACGCCGACGCTCGGATCACGACCATGAGCGCAAACGCTGCCGACGAGGCGACGTTGGGCGAGTTCACGGTGCGAGTTTCAGGATCTGCCGAGTGGGTCAGCTACGGCCATGTTCGCGACGCCATGTCGACGCAGCGATTTGCGCTCGAACGGGACCTGTTCATCGAAACCGCCGCACTCGAAACGATGTGGGTTCCCTACGAACGAACCGCGGATTCGACCTTCCTCGCAAGCATGCTCGATCGCGCCGCAATCGACGAGCTACTGGACGATGCGCTGGCAGCGATCATCGACACAGACACCGAACTCACCAGCGAGGTGCTCGTACTTCCCCTCGATTCGAGCAGCGAATTTCAGGTGATGACCATTCCGCTCGATCGAAGCCCAGCACAACTCTCGACAGACACCGGATGGACCCTCACGATCGAACCCGGTGTCTACGACATTGATGACGTTGGGCCACCGATGACGAACGACGTCGTGACTCGCAACGCACTACTTGCGTCGACCGCCGTCGACGACACGTGTATTGCATCCACCATCGAAGCAACGATCCTCGTGGAAGATGGCATCATCAGCTGCGAACGACCGCAGCCCGGACCACGGGTAGCAACGATCGGCAAAGCCGAGTAGCAGTTGCTATCCAGCGTCGAGCGCAGCTCGGAACTCGGCGACAAGCTCGCCCACTCCCTCGGGCCCTGCGTTGCTCAACATGCGGTTGACGATCGCTGACCCAACCACGACGCCATCGGCCACAGTACTGACCTCAACCGCCTGTTCGGGGTTGCCGACGCCAACACCGACCAGTACCGGCTTGTCCGTAACGGCCTTCAGACGCGTTGCGATGTCCATAGCGGACTTTGCGAGCGACGAACGGACGCCCGTAATGCCGAGCAGTCCAACGCCGTACACGAAGCCACGGGAGCGTTCGCAGATGCGTGGGAGTCGCTCATCGGGCGCGGTTGGCGCGGCGAGCAGAATCGTCTCGATTCCGGCAGCGTCGGCCGCTTCGGTCCACGAACCAGTCTCTTCGAGCGGAAGGTCGGGGAGGATGCACGCCGAGATACCTGCGTCGGCCAGATCTGTGGCGAAGCGGGTGTCGCCGGCCCGGAAGGCGATGTTGTAGTACGTCATGACCGCGAGCGGGATCTCGATATCCGATTCGCGCACGGCGGCCAGGATGGACTGCGGTGTGGCGCCAGCGGACAGCGCTCGGTCGTTGGCCTCCTGAATCGTCGGCCCGTCCATCACCGGGTCCGAGAACGGGATACCGATCTCGATCCCGTCGGCGCCAGCTGCCGCAACAGCGTGCAAGGTTTCGATCCAGTCGTCGCCGAGACCGCCGGTGATGTACGGGACCAGAATCTTCCCGCCGCTCTCGCGCCGAGCGCGCAATGCCTGTTCAAACTTGCCGATCTCGCTCATCGTCCCAACACGTCCATCATCTGCGCCACGTCTTTGTCGCCTCGTCCGCTGAGGTTCATGAGTACGGTCTTTCCCGCGAGCGATGCACGCTCACGCGACATCCACGCCAGAGCATGAGCACATTCCAAAGCCGGAATGATGCCTTCGGTTCGAGCGAGCAGCTGGAAGCCCTCGATGACTTCGGCATCGGTTACCGACTCGTACCGAGCCCGGCCAATGTCGGCGAGGTGCGCGTGCTCCGGGCCGACGCCTGGGTAGTCGAGCCCGGCCGAGATCGACTCGGCTTCGAGCACCTGGCCAACCTCATCTTGCATCAGGTACGACTTCGACCCGTGTACGACTCCTGGGACCTTGCGACCAACGGCTGCTCCGCCAGCCGGCTCGACGCCGACGAGCTCCGCGTCGGTATCGGCAAAGCCAGAGAAGATGCCGATTGCGTTCGATCCACCGCCAACACAGGCGGTCACGACGTCGGGTACGCCGCCATCGAGCAAGCGGGCGCACTGCTCGCGGGCTTCGATGCCGATCACTTCGTGGAACGTTCGAACCATCCACGGGTACGGGTGTGGTCCCATTGCTGAACCGAGGCAGTAGTAGCTGTCCTCGACCTTGGCGACCCAGTCGCGCATTGCTTCGTTGACCGCGTCCTTCAGCGTGCGAGAGCCGCTCATTGCAGGCACAACCTCAGCACCGAGCAGGTTCATACGAAAGACGTTCAGCTCCTGGCGTTGAATGTCGACCTCGCCCATGTACACGCGGCATTCCATACCGAAGAGGGCCGCTGCGGTCGCGGTAGCCACGCCGTGCTGCCCAGCGCCCGTCTCGGCGATCAAGCGGGTCTTGCCCATTCGCTTTGCGAGAAGCGCCTGGCCCATGACGTTGTTGATCTTGTGCGAGCCGGTGTGGTTGAGGTCTTCACGCTTGAGCAGCACTCGGTAGCCGAGTTCTTCACCCAACCGGTGACACTCGGTCACTGGCGATGGGCGACCGGCATAGTCGGCGAGCAACGTCGCTAGTTCGGACCGAAATTCCTGGTCCGCCCAGGCCGACCGGAACGCCTTCTCGAGCTCCTGACAGGCCGGAACGAGGGTCTCGGGGACAAACTGGCCACCGAACTGACCGAAACGCCCAGTCGAACC
>CALBVK010000255.1 GCA_937969345.1 uncultured Acidimicrobiales bacterium | reverse complement strand
CGCCAACGCCCCCGGCATCAACGGAGCCCCATCATGACGAATCTGTGGAGTCTGGTGTTCGATATTCGGTCAGGAAACTCCACAGATTCGGATCAGGAGCATCATGGCTAGAACGTGGACCGATATGGACGAGTTCGAGGGATTCTTGAACGATGGGGGCATTGTCGAGGTCGATGACGATATGCCCGATGTATATCGCACTGCGGTGTTCACCTTCATCGAGATGCACGCGAATAGCGAATACATGGGTGGGCTGACCGAGCGTGACTGGATCCCGAAAACGCCGGGACTCCGCCACAAGATGAGCGTGCTTGCAAAGACCCAAGACGAGATTGGACATGGGCACCTGCTGTACATGGTGGCCGCCGACATGGGCATCAAGACCCGCACCGAAATGCTCGAAGACCTGATGGCCGGCAAGAGCCGCTTCCACAACGTCTTCCACTACAAGGCCGAGACCTGGGGCGATCAGGTGGCCATCGCGTTCCTGGTCGACGCCGCTGCGCTCGCCAGTCAACAGGCCGTGTTTAAGAACTGCAGTTACGGCCCGTATCGACGCATTCTCAAACGCATCATCTCCGAAGAAGGGTTCCATATGCGCCTCGGGGAAGACCGCATGATGCGCATCGCGCAGGGCACCGACACGCAGAAGGAAATCTTCCAAGGTGCCCTCGACCGATGGTTCTGGCCTGCCCTGCAACTCTTTGGGCCTGACTCGAAACCCAACGACGTGTTGCTTCGCTGGCACATCAAGAGCGAACGCAATGAGGTGCTCCGCGACAAGTGGGTGCAGAAGTTTGTGCCCATGTTGCAGAGCTACGGATTTAGCGTGCCCGCCCCTGATCTCGCCTACGACGAAGACACCAAGAAGTGGGACGTCGGTCCGATCGACTGGGAGCCGTTGAAGAAGACCCTCGCCCAAGGTGGCCCCGATTCGGCTCGCCGTATCGGCGAGGCCAAAGCTAACTGGGAGGGAACCTCGTGGGCCCGAGAAGCTCTGGAGGGATCAGCGACGTGATCGCCTCACTACACCTCGACACTTCCGGTCGAGATCCGCGGAACCTTTCAGGTTCGCTACGCGAGCTCCGCTCTCCTCTCGCCGGAGGCGTCCACTCCGTGCGTATACAGGCCGATGGGGGAGCCGACATAGCTCCCGTTCTTGAAGCTGTCTTTTCGATCGACGATCCTGAATATCCCGGTGTGTCGATTGTTGACCTTGGGTTGCTGGAACACGTCGAGGTGCGAAACGGAATTGTTGGCATCGGCCTGATCCCGACGTTCTCCGGGTGTCCGGCCCTAGCGATGATCGCCGATGATGTGGAGGCTGCGGTCTTGGCGGTCGATGGGATTGACGAGGTCTCGGTCTCTTGGCTTCGAAGCCCCGCATGGTCGCCGGAACGCTTAAGCGTCCGGGGCAAAGAGGCGTTGAAGATCGAGTTCACCGTGGCCGTGCAGATCGGTACGAGCACACCGGAGTGTCCACTATGTGGCGGGCCCACAGTAGAGAAGTCGATGTTTGGTCCCAGCCGATGCCGGTCCGTGCATCGCTGCGAGGCCTGCACCGAAACCGTCGAAGTCATGCGAGGTTGATGTGGCGACATACGAAGTGTTCCTGAAGAAGGACGGCAAGGACGAGTTCCGTCATGCCGGTGCCCTCGACGCTGCCAACGACGAGCTCGCCCTCGTCATGGCGCGCGAGAGCTACATCCGTCGAGCCGAAGGCAACAAGGTGTGGGTCGTCAACCGCGAGAATCTCATCGTCGGCGACGATGATTTTGTCGGCCCGAACGCCGACAAGCCGCACCGCCATCACGATGGGTCGGCTGTGGCCGCTCGGCGTAAGGCCATCCGTGAGGATGGGAATGACGCGGCGATTCGAGAGGACAAGTCATGACCAGCGTTCCAACCGAAGCGCTCCGCGAGTTCTTGCTTGCGTTTGCCGACGACGAACACCTCATGGGGCAACAGCACACCGAGTGGATTGGTGTGGCGCCGTTCCTCGAGGAAGACCTCGCCCTGGCGAGCATCGGCCAGGACGAGCTCGGTCATGCCGTGATGTTGTACGAGCTGGTGTGTGAGCTCGATGGTGTCGAACCGACCGATGAAGCGATCGACGCTCTGGCCTATGGGCGAGGCGCCAACGAGTATCGCTCGTGTCGGCTCGTCGAATTCGCCACGGTCGATTGGGCAGAGGCGCTCGCTCGTCATTGGATCTACGACATGGTCGAGGGGCGTCGGTGGTCGTTTCTTGAAGGGTCGTCGTATCAACCGTTGGCCGACGCGGCCGTCCGCGCGAGCCGGGAAGAGTCGTATCATCGGCGTCACGCCGAGGCGCTCATCGATGGCTTGCTCGCCGACCCAACCGCCCAACAGCGACTTGCGGCTGCGTTCGCGTCGTTGATGCCGATGATCGGCGGCCTATGTGCATCTGGTCCGTGGGAAGCCGAGATCGTCGAGGCGGGTATTGCCTCTGCCCCGACAGCGGCCATCGTGCCCGAACTGTCGCGCTTCATCACTGAGCGTTTCGGCGTCGTGCTTCCTGGGGGATTTATGGATAAACCCGATCCGCAGACGAAGAACGACCGAACCCAGCGGTCAGAGGACTTCGCCCCGCTCATGGCGCGCATGCGTGAAGTCCTCGACATTGACCTAACAGCTACGTGGTAAAGAGAGAAACGAAATGACCGGTTACGAGCCGATTGAGAACGCGTCGATTGACGAGTTGCGGGCCTTGCAGCTCGAGCGAATGAAGCAAACCCTTGCTCATTCCTATGCGAACGTCGGTCATTACAAACGGGCATTCGACGCGGCGGGTGTGCATCCCGACGACCTCACCTCGCTCGAGGATCTCGCCAAGTTCCCGTTCCTCGTAAAGGACGACCTTCGCGACAATTATCCCTTCGACATGTTTGCGGTGCCGCGCACTGATGTTGTTCGCGTGCATGCGTCGTCGGGGACGACCGGCAAGCCCACCGTCGTTGGTTACACCCAGGGCGACATCGACACGTGGTCGACCGTGGTCGCCCGCTCGATCTACGCCGCGGGTGGTCGCTCGGGCGACATGACCCACGTCGCCTACGGCTATGGCCTGTTTACCGGTGGTCTGGGCGCGCATTACGGCGCCGAGAAGCTGGGTTGCACCGTTGTGCCGATGGGCGGTGGCCAAACAGCCAAGCAAGTGCAGCTGATTACCGATTTCAAACCGCGGATCATTCTCGTGACTCCGTCGTACTGTCTGAACCTGATCGACGAGATGGAAACCCAAGGCCTCGACCCACGTGCGACTTCGCTCGAGATCGGGATCTTTGGCGCCGAGCCGTGGAGCGATGGTCTGCGTGAAGAGATCGAGGCTCGCCTCAACATCGACGCGGTCGACATCTACGGATTGTCCGAAGTCATCGGCCCCGGCGTTGCACAGGAGTGCGTCGAGACCAAGGACGGCCTAACGGTTTGGGAGGATCACTTCTACCCAGAAATCATCAACCCTGAGACCGGCGAAGTCTTGCCCGATGGCGAGTTCGGCGAGCTGGTGTTTACGTCGCTCACCAAGGTCGCTATGCCGGTCATCCGGTACCGCACGCGTGACCTCACCCGCATTCTTCCCGGCACCGCACGCACCATGCGCCGTATCGAGCGCATTTCGGGCCGTTCCGACGACATGCTCATCGTTCGTGGAGTGAATGTCTTTCCGAGTCAGGTCGAAGCGCAGATCATGGAGGTCGACGGCCTGAGCCCGCACTTCCAACTCGTGTTGACGAACGAGGGCAACATGACCGATATGGCGATCGAGGTCGAGCCCGATCCGGGGTGGTCCGGAGACAAGGACACCATCGCCGCGGAGCTCAAGGCAAAAGTGAAGGACCTCATCGGTGTCACTGCGTCTGTCGCTATTGCAGACCTCGAGACCATCCCACGTTCTCAGGGCAAAGCACAGCGGGTCGTCGACAACCGGTCATGACGACGCCTGCCGCAGCGACCAGCACGATCGTCGAGCAGTGGGCGGCCCAGCCACACATCTCGGCGCGGTCCGTGCTGGTGACGATCATTGGCGACACGCTCATCCCGGTGGCCTCGTCGGTGTGGATGTCGCAGATGCTGTCGCTCACCGAGGTCTTCGGCTTTAGTGACCGGCTCGTGCGCACGTCGATGACCCGCTTGGTCAACGACGGCTGGCTCACCAACGAACGGGTCGGCAGGCAGAGCCGCTATCACTTCACCGAGCTGGCGCTGAAAGAGTCGGCCCAGGCCGACGGTCGCATCTATGGCGTCGACGAAGCGAACTGGACGGGGGAGTGGACGCTGCTGTTTCTGACGAACCTTCACGCCAACGCTCGACAGCTGATCCTCGACGACCTTCGGTGGAACGGTTTTGTTCGCATTGGCCGTGAGGTGCTGGCATCGCCGAGCAGCACACCCGAAGACGCACGCTCGCTATGCCGCCTCATTGCGCCCGACTCGAAGCCAGCCGTCGCAACCGCGTCGTTCGCCGATGTCGAGCAGCTCGTGGACGATGGGTTTTTTACTGCCGACAGCGACGGCGCCGACATCGCACAGGCCTACCAGCAATTCATCACCCAACATTCGCCGATCGACCTCTCGAAGGTGCCACCGACCGAGGCCTACGCGCTGCGAACCATGCTCGTGCACGACCTTCGCCGAATCCGCCTCCGATGGCCCGACGCATTGGAGGCCGAGCCCGCAATCGAGCTCGCTGCCGATCGGTACGCCAAACTCAGCAGCGCCGCGGCGCCGTTCCTCAGCGAGCTACTCGCTGTGGACTACCCGTCGGCGATGCACGCCCGCTTCGGTAACTCGTAGAGTTTGCTGTCAGTGCTTTGTGCGTTCAACGTGGGCACTAGCCCCAGGACGAGCCGGAAACTTCGACGCCGCCGATAGCCGTCAGGCACGGCACATGGAATTCGGCAGGTACGTTCTTCCCGGTCTTGACCCGCCTTGGCCGGCCATTCTCGAACAGCACTTGTGCGCCGCCAGCGTCGAATCCAGCTGCGAGCACGCAGTCGGCGTACTGCTCGCTTCGTCCATTTGGTAGGTGAAGAACCTGTGGCAAAAAGCCCCTCCCTCCGCCAACGTAGATCAACCATCCGAAGTCAACCATGGTGTGGCCCGCAGCGGCTCTTGGAGCGTCTGGTAGCAACGTCCACTCCTTCTCGAACAGCGTAAATATCGCTCCATCGCTCTGCTTGACGAACGTGTTTTCAGAGTGTCCGCCGAACAATACGAGCCGGTCCTCGCTCATCGTCAAAGCGGCAGAGTTGCGCTCTGGCAATGGGGGCGCGGCCATCTCTTGCCAGCTGTCAGTCGACGGTGAATAGATCGCCGCCACTGGCTGCGTCTCGTTCGATGAGGTGACGATGACAACCAGCTCGGAGCCAGTCCACTCGCCAACGACATGCACTGCAGCGGGCAGTGGTCCGTCGGCGATCGGCGTCCAGGTGTCGGTCCGTGCAACGTATTTCATACCATCGTCAAACAGGCCAGTGTTTTGCTCGTCACAATGATCGCCACTACATCCGCCCCATGCAACGAGTCCGTCACCCGTTTGCTCCAGCAGGCCTCCGCGACGATCTGGGAACGGCCATGGGGCGATTTCGGACCATTCATCATTGGAGACGTCATACGCAAGGGAAGCTTGCGGTAGGACGAGCCGGTTGTTGATCCAATAGCCGTCGCTCCCGGTCAGCTGATTGTTCGTGGCGCCTGGCGGTGTAGCGAGATCCCTCCAGCCATCTGTCGACGGCGAGTAAGCGACGGCGTGGCGTTCGATTCCGGGGCCATTTGATCCGCCGACCATAAGCAGCTCCTCACCGGTCCACGCTGTAGCGGGGTGTGCTCGCCAGATGAGCTGATCGTCGGCGATCGGTTTCGCCATGAAGCCGGGCGTGACGCCATCATCGGTCCAGGCTTCACCCATAATGTTGTTGCCGAAGTTCTGGGTATCGAGTGCGAGGACGCCAACATCGTTTTCGAACTCAACGCGATGAACGATATGGCTGCTGCTCTGAGGAAGTCGAGTCTCG
>CALBVK010000254.1 GCA_937969345.1 uncultured Acidimicrobiales bacterium | reverse complement strand
GCGACGCCGCTGAAAGCGACGACGCTCAACAGCATTGCCGTAATCACGGCAAAGGAAATGCCAGCTCGTCGAGCGAGCGGCTTCCCTTCTTCTTGGGGGGATTCGGTAGTCATTGCTGGTCTCATTTCTGCGCCAGATTGAGGGGCGAACCGACTTGGCTCTGGGGGCGCACTTCCGACCATACGGAGGCGAATCTGCGGTGTCAGTACGGTTTACGGGATCCTGCAAGCTCCTTGTCAAAGCCTTTGCAAACCCCGGCCGAACCCCTTACAAATCGGGCAAAATCGGGTGGGTGACTGCCGCCAACCGCAGCGAGCTGAGCGCTGGACCGCTGCGGCTCAGGCGCGGTTTGGCTTGTGCGCCCGGAAGTGGCTCTGTAGCAGCCCGCCATAGCGAAGGGCGACCTAGCGGACGTCGCACCACTTCCGAAACGCATCGAACCCAACCTCGCCGAGCTCGAAACGGCAACCTGATTGCGACTCTCGAGCAACGGAACCGGGTTCACCGGACGCGGCGGCCGGTGCCCTCGTTCATTTTGAATAACCGCCGTAGTAGTCCATATATGTGGGGCGTAGAGGATCAAGCGTCTTCTTGACCTCATCTGACTGAGCTCCATAAACGGTGACGTCGCTCACCTCCATGGTTTCGAGAAGCGCAGCTCTCGACGCTTGATTGGCGTCCAGGTCACCGACGAGCGCCTCCTCGTCTGCGTACTGCTCGAGTACAAACAGGGCCTTGCCATCGTTGCCCCTCGTCCAGAAGTGGGAATGGACCTCCGCCTCGGCGTGTGCGATCTGCACCAACGCCTTCATTGCCTCTTTGCCCTGAGCTTCATCTCTGAAGGTCGCATTCGTCGCAACGAAGACTCGCTTCCTTTCGAAGTCCTTGATCCCGGATTCTCTGGCCCCAGGCGCCGGCTTCGAATAGCCCTCGTAGTAGTTCATGTAGTTCGGCGAAAGGGGAGCGAACGCGATCTTGATGCCGAGGGACACATCTCCATATGCCGAGACGTCAGCAACCTTGATGGACCTGAAGAAGGCGATCCTCGCGGTCGTGAATCTCCTGACCGCCTTGCTCAGTGCGCGTCCATCGGCATATTGCTCGACGACAAACAGCGACTTTCCATCTTCGCTTCTGAACCAAAAATGAGACGTGACACCGTATGCAGCGTGGGCATCGTTGACGATCGTCTCCATTGCAACTCTGCACTTCTCTTCATCCCTGAAGGTTGCGTTCATCGTTACGAAGATCCGACCTCGTTCCGCATCGCTAATTCCAACGGCTTGAGGGTTGGGTTCGCTGATATTGTCCATCTTCTTGAGCTCCTCTATGGATACTGCACGACGTCAGCGCCAAAGGCCCGAAGTAACGGTGTGCCAAAGTGCCACGGTTCGACCATACCGACCGGCGTTCGGTGTGTGGAGGTCGATTTCTCTTGGAGATGTGCCTATTTGTCTCGGTGTGCGCCGGAAGCTCGGAGCTGACATGTCAGCATTTGGATCGCGCTGACCTATGACGCTTGACGTCATTGGTGCTGGCTTCGGCCGCACGGGAACGCTGTCGATGAAAGTGGCGCTCGAGCAGCTTGGATACGACCGAACGCATCACATGCGCAACGTCTACGCGAGCGCGGAGCAGGTGCGGCTTTGGCACGATGTCGCCGTGGGCAACGAACCCGCGTGGGATGACATCTTTCGCGGCTACAAGGCGTGCGTCGACTTTCCATCGAGTACCTACTACCGCGAGCTTCTCGACCACTACCCAGAGGCCAAGGTGGTGCTGACGACCCGTGATGTCGATCGCTGGTACGAGAGTGCATCGTCGACCATCTATGAGATGAGACGCCTCATGCCGTCGTGGGTGCTTCGCCTGATTCCGAGGTCGCGTCGCATGTACGAACTGGTGGACGGCACCGTGTGGGACCGCGTCTTCGATGGGCGATTCTCCGACCCGGTGCACGCCAAGCAGGTCTTCCTCGATTACATCGACCAGGTCAAACAAGACGTGCCAGCCGACCAACTATTGGTGTTCCAGGTCGCCGATGGGTGGGAGCCGCTCTGCGACTTTCTCGGATGCGACGTTCCCGATCGTCCGTTCCCGCACGTGAACGACGCCGACACGTTCAGACGTGCTGTCACTGCGTTGAAACTTGTGAGAGCGGCACCGTATGGGCTCGCCCTCGTGCTCGGTGCGACAGCCTGGCGCTACCGACGGCGACCGTTCTGAGTCGCCACGGACGCGGTCCGCTCGTTCTGTGCAATGCTTGACGAGACATGAACAGCCCGACCTCACTGCTGCTGAACGATCAGCAGGCGATCGAACGTATCTTCAGCCATATCGACAATGGGACGACAGACCTTGGCGACACCGTGTGGCGCGCCCCGGTCGAGCACTACTACTCACAAGAGCGGTTCGACGCCGAGATCGCCATGCTGCGACGGCTGCCGGTTCCGTTCTGTCCTTCCGCCGCGCTCCCCGAGATAGGCAGCTTTATCGCTCGAACCGCCGCGCTGACGCCGCTGTTGGTCACCCGCAGCAACGACGGCACCGTGCGTGCATTCATCAACGCCTGCCGCCACCGTGGCATGCAGGTGGCCAGCGGAACCGGCTGCTCGAAGGCCTTCACCTGCCCGTACCACGCATGGACCTACAACCTAAACGGCGAGCTCAAAGGGATTCCCGGCCGGTCCGGGTTTGCCGATCTTGACCCGGCCGACCATGGCCTGG
>CALBVK010000253.1 GCA_937969345.1 uncultured Acidimicrobiales bacterium | reverse complement strand
GGATCTTCGGTCGTCGTTGGAGCGACAGCGGTGGTCGTCGTGGTGGTCGCATTCGGATCGGCCGTTGTTGTCGTGGCGTTGGGATCGACCGTGGTCGTCGGCGCATCCGGATCGACCGTGGTCGTAGTCGACGCGTCCGGGTCGATGGTGGTCGACGTCGTGGTTGTGTCGTTCGGGTTGACCGTCTCGGTGCCATCACACGCAATGCCTTCTTGGCGGTATTGGGCGAACACGGTGTCGACGTCAACGGTCCCATCGAGATAGGTGCGTGTGCGCTCTGTGGTCACCCGGGTGCAGGCAACACCCACCGCTCGTTCGGTCTGGCCGGTCTGTTCGACGTCGACCCATTTCGTCGAGTACATCTCGACGGTGATGCCACTATCGGTCGCAATCGGCCAAATGAGGATTCCGTACGGTGTTGGATTACTGATCTCAAACGCTGGAGCTGGCCAGGAGATTGTGGCCTCGCGGCCATAGGGGTACCGGCTGAAGTAGATCGAATGCGACTGGTAGCGCTCGAATTCGAGCCCGGCGAAGAAGCTCGTGTTGAACAGCGTTGTCACATACTGGCTAATGCCACCGCCGACGCTGTCCACGAGATGGCCATTGACGATCGTGCCCGCAGGCACGAAACCGTTCGCCACGGTGCGCTGACCAACGAACTCATTGAGCGAGAAACTCTCGCCGGGCTCGATGACGACACCTTGGGTGAGCTCGGCAATCCGCTGGATGTTGATGTTGCGAGACTGGCCTGGGGTGTACCGCGTGCTGAACGACGCAACGAGCTCGGTAATACCGAGTTCCTGTGCCCACGCTGTGCCTCGTTCGCCATCGATGTTCTTGAACAACAGTGTGGCGACGCTCTGCTCTTGGGTGAGCGTCTGCTCGATGCGGCGAACCGACGCTTCATCACAGCAGACCGTTGCTGCGGGTCCGGGAACGATCACGACACGAGACGGGTCGTCTTCTGAGTCTCCGGCTTCGACCGTGAACGAGGCTTCGCCGCCTTCGGTGCCCACGTTGGGAAACAGTCGTGCGAGCGGCTCGTCGATATCGGCAAAGTTGATCGAGACGTCCCACCCGGTTTCATCTCGAGTGACCGTTGTGGCCGGGCCGACAACGCTCGCCGCCAGTACCTTCTTCTGGCCAGCGATAGCGACTTCGACGCCGTCACCGAGTCGTTCGTTGAGCTCGTCGGCGTACTCCTGGGCATCGCTGTCGGAGACCGCTGCCGGGACTGGTTCAAACGGCACCTGGACCGCGACCTCGCTTGCGCCAGCCGATGTCTCCTGAATGTTGGCGAGCGCCTTCGCAAGAGCAGAAATATCGGGCTGTTCCCCCGGGACCGCGTTGATCACAACGAAGCCGCCATCGCGGTACTCGATACCGGCGTCGGTTGCGGCTGTCGCTCGAACCGAGAGGTTCTCGACACTGCGCGACAACGCCTCGACCGTGTCGTTGGTGGGCTCGCCGTCGGACCCGAGAAGCACTGTCGTTGGATCGACATCGAACCAGCGATCGTCGAATTCGACGCGGACGCTTTCGAGCGCGGCCTCGCTCAGTTCGTCGGGGCTCGCTGCCTGGTCGTCATCGCCAAACAGCCCGCACCCGGAGAGCGCAAGGCTTGCGAGGAGCAGAGCAACGCAGCGCAACAAGACCGACGACATCAGAGCAGCTTCAGCTGCGGTGACTCAATCCCGCGCAGCTCGTCGTAGTCGACCTCAACACACTCGATCGAGCGTTCGCTTGCCAGCACCTTCGCCTGTGGCTTGATCTCCTGAGCGACAAAGACGCCCTTCACTGGATGGAGACGAGGATCTTGGTTGAGGAATTCGAGGTAGCGGCTCAGCTGCTCGACGCCGTCGATCTCTCCACGTCGCTTTACTTCGATGGCCACGACACCATCGTCTTCGTCGCGGCACAGGAGATCGACCGGCCCGATGTCCGTTGGGTATTCGCGTCGCACCAATTTGTAGCCGTCGGCGATCGACGTTGGATCGTTGGCGAGGAGTTCCTGAATGTGGGCTTCGACCCCGTCCTTGATCAGGCCAGGGTCAACTCCGAGATCCCAGTTCGAGTCGCTGAAAATCTCGTGGATCGTAATGATCAACGTCTCGCCCTTTGGGCTCACGACGCGCCACTCCGCGCCGTCCTCGATGAGGCGATTCGGCGCATTCATCCAGTTCAACGGCTTGTACGCGCCACCATCTGCGTGGATGGCGACGCAGCCATCGGCCTTCACCATGATCAGGCGGGTGGCTTCGGGCAAATGGGCGGTGAGACGACCGTCGTAATCGACGGTGCAGCTAGCTACAACAAGGCGCACGTGGGCCAGGGTAGAACAGGTTTTGGGTATATCCCATTCGCCAGGGAGGGGTGTTCTCCCCAATGTGTTTGTGTGCAGGAGTCGCGCTCAAGGACGGGGCTACACCGACCGATTCCTCAGCAATGACGAAGGGAAAATCAGGCGGACGACAAACGGCTTCTGTCCGCGTGTGGCCTTCGTTGCGACGCCGTTCGCTTTGGGGCGCATTCCTCATCGCTGGACCAATCGCCATGGTGGTATCGGTCGTTTTGGGGTATCCACTCGTCGCCCCCATGTTCGTGGTTCCCATCCTCTTTGGTTTGCGGCTTGTTGGCTGGGCGGAGATTGACGATGCACAGCTTCGCCATGAGCGGCTGATCGGTACGTCGGACGTCATCTCGTTCTCGCAGATCCGGGAAGTCGGACTCGGGATGGATCCGCGGTCGTCAAAGAAGTGGTGGTACCCCGAAGTCGAGACCACCGAAGGCGCGTCCATTCCATTTGTCATGTTGAAGAGCCGTTCTGGCAAAGACGCCGTCACCTATGTCGAGGCAATTTTCGAGGCATGTATGGAACGGATGCCCGACGAAGCCGAGGACCAGTTCACTCACGTGACGACGTCCGAGGATGGCGAACTCGAGTTCTTTCTCAGCCCCGGATACGACGCGTACCTCCGGGAGAAGGCCGAGAACCCCGAGCAAGACGCTCCGCTGGCGGTTGTCGACCACGGAACCGCGGCCCCATCGGCGCCGCTCGCGACGCGGCAACCCCACCCAACGTTCTGCGAGCCGGAGGTGACCTCGGTCGAAGAGGAGGCACCGGAGGTCTTTACCCCTCGAGCGCTCACGGATCGTCGAAATACCGCTTCGCTGACCGTCGTCGACGATCGCTTTGTTGAACGGTCTGGAACGGACCGCCGTCAGGTGCCGTCAGGTGCGCTGCCGGCTGTTGTTATCGAACCTCCAGCGACGCAGATCGTGCAACCCGCCGCCCCCGTTCCGGACGCGAAACCACCGGGTCGGCAATTCACGAGTCTCTTCAGTCGTACGTCGTAGCTCGCAGCGCGGCTAACGACGTCGGAAGCGGTCGAGGAACCCCGACTTCACCGTCTCGCCGCGATGGTCGTGCATCCGCTTTTGGATGAGCTGGCGCCGAGCCTGGAGGTCGTTGTAGGTCACGGACTCGGTCGACCGATCGATTCCCACGCTGTCCTTGAACGAGGTCAGGTCGACTTCGATCTCTTCGCTCGCAATACCCATTTCGGTCGCGAGTTGTTGGCCATGGTTCTGCTGGAAGTACGTGGCGATATGAACGACCTCACCGAAGAGATCGAGATCGGGGGCGAGGGTGCCGATTGCAGCATCCACGAACATCAGGTTCTTGACAAAGAGCATGAGCTCCTTGGGGAGGTTCGCCCCGTAGCCGAGGAGTTGCTTCACGAACCGTTGCAGTTCGGCGATGAGCTCATCGGGCGTGAGCGCAGTGGGATCGATAGGTGCCTGATCGAGTCCCAGGTCGTGAAAGACGACGTCGAGGTCGGTGTCTGCGGGAAGGGCGCCGAGGTCGCGAATTGCTGCGAGCTGGCCCTTGACGTCACTGATCATTCCCGACATCAGGAGCCGGAGAAAGGCCTGTCGCTTCTTCTCCGTGAGGCGACCCGTGATGCCAAAGTCGAACAGCGCGGTACGCCCATCGGGTTGGACGAAGAGGTTGCCGCCATGGAGGTCCCCGTGGAAAACGCCATGGATCATGGCCCCCTCGAGGAAGCCGATCATCGAGGTGCGAACGATTTCGTGGGTGTTGACGCCCGCGGCCTCGATACCGGCGACGTCATCGAAGGAAAAGCCGCTGAGGCGTTCCATGACCAGGACGCGGCGGGTGACCAGCGTTGGGTGTGGCCGGGGGATCACGTAAGCGGTTTGGCCGAGTTCGCGAAGCGACATCGCAACGTCGAGCATGTTGTCCGCTTCGAGACGGAAATCGAGCTCTTCGGCGATGGTCTCGGCGAACACCTCGACGAGCGCTGGTGGGTTGGCCAGCGCCGTTACCGGAATGCGACCGATGAGGAACGGGGCGAGCCACGCCATGACCTTGAGGTCCTGGTGGACGAGTTCGCTCACCGATGGGCGTTGGACTTTCACCACGATTTCTTCGCCGCCACCGGGGGAGATGTGGTCGGCGAGAACGGCCCGGTGCACCTGGGCAATGGAAGCTGCGGCCAGCGGTGTCTCGTCGAACTCTTTGAAGACGGCGGCCAGCGGCTGCCCAAGGTCCGACTCGACGACCGTCTTGACGGTTTCGAAGCTCTCGGCGGGAACCTGGTCGCGGCACTTGATGAATTCGTCTACAAGCTCGGTCGGAAAGATGCCCTGGCCACTCGAGATGATCTGGCCGAGCTTGATGTAGGTGGGCCCGAGCACTTCGGCCGCTTCGCGGAGCCGACGCGAAAGGTCGGCGGTTGATTGCGATCCGCCTTTGCGACGGCCGACGACATACCAAAGAGCAATTCCTCCGCCGAGTCGACCAGCGACCTCGAACAGTCGGCCGCCTGCAGGCACCTTCTTTGGTTTGATCAGGCCGGGAATTTGGCGTTGCACGGCCGATCGAATCGTGTCGACCCGATCTCGCCACCGCGCATCCTCGAGTGTGACCTGCCACGGACCAAGATCGCTAAACGCTGCGAGCGCAAGATCGCCTTCATATTCGGGCGTGTCGGCGGGGGAGTCGGCCACATTGGTCATACCCCCCAGTGTGCAGTGGGCCCGCACAAGATGTGTGCCGTAGCCGCTGTGACGTCCGCTGGGTTCTGAAGCCGTGCAATCCAGCCGTGAATTGGCTCAATCAAGCGAAGCGGCGGGTCTAACTTAGAAACCGTGAAAAAGATCGCGGCGCTGTGTCAACGTTCCTGACCTGCAATGCGTCTGTATTGGCGTGACCGAGTCTGTATCCGTTCGAATCGAGCTCCGAGAACCCACTTCGGTCGGCGATTTGCGCGCCTCTTATGACAAGGAGCATCGATCTCTCGTTCGGTTAGCAACGTTGCTTGTCGGCGACCAATGGACAGCGGAGGAACTTGTTCAAGACAGCTTTGCTCGTTTGCTCGAGCGTCCTCCCGGGTTAGTTTCGCCGGCGACGCTCGACGCGTATGTGCGGTCGACCGTTCTGAACGCATGTCGCTCCAAAGTCCGTCGTCTTATCGTCGAACGAAAGCACCGTGAGCGAAAGACGGCTCCGACCCATCAGGCATCCAACGCAGATGAGCTGCCCGACCAAGCGTTGCGGGATGCGCTACTTGCTCTGCCGATGCGGCAACGTCAATGCGTTGCACTGCGGTACTACGACGATCAGACGGTCGATTCGATAGCAGACCTTCTCGGGGTCAGTGCGGGCTCGGTCAAAACACACATTCACCGTGGTCTCCAACGACTGCGTGCGCATTTGGAGGCTGTCGAATGACAACCGTAGAAGATCGCCTATTTGCCGATGTGGCTGAGTTGTCGTCAGCACCTGATTGGGACGATGTCCAGCAACGCAGCGACGCCCGAGCCGCTCGCAGCCGCCGTGTTATGCGCGGTGTCGTTGGGTGTCTTGCCCTACTACTCCTTGGAGCCGTAGTCCTTCAGGGCGGCGCTCACCTGGACACTATTGAGGAGCCCTCGGTCACCGCGCCAGGTCCCGCCGAGTCGACACCACCGTGGAGTGAGACGTCGCCTCTAACAATCGTGCTACGTGCGGCTCTTGTTTGGGGTTCGTCGGCGGTCATTGCTACTGCTTTGTTCTTCGTCAGCCCGCGCCACTTCCGTGCCCCGTACATGATCCCCCGTGCCGCCCGCCTGGCTGCCACTGCGGCTTGGGTCGCACTGTGGAATGCCGGCGTACTCGCGGTGACGGGTGTGTCGATGGTCGCGTTTGAATCGCCCTTCGTCGAGGCAATGCACGGACATGCAGCGTTCGTCGAGATTCTGTCGGTGACAGCCTTGGCGTTGTTGCTCAGCATTGAGACTCGAAGCACGTGGTCGGCGCTCTGGTATTTCTTTGCTATTTCGGCAACGGTCCCGCTGGTCAACGTGGGGATGCGGTGGAGCGGAGGCGTCGATGAAAGTACGCCACAGAGCGCGTCGCATCTCGGAGTTCATGTGCTGATCGCTGCGATGATCGCATGGCTGCCCTGGTACGTGTATCGGACGCTCGGCTGGCGCCGTGATGCGGGCCGAACGCCCACTGCGGCCCTCCGGGTGGGCGTCCGCCGCCCGGGAGGATTCCTGATCGTCGCTGGAGCGCTCATTGTCGGCGTCGCGATCGCCCCGGCTTTGGTGTTTCGGGCACATATCTCTGAACTCGGTAACGAACTCGCCGGATCAGCAGAGCCGATCCGGCACTCTCAACATCCGTTCTTTGCCGCGGACGCACCGACTGTGTGGACGTACCCTGACTCGATTCCCGAAGGCGGGAATGCCTCCGATGTGCGCTTGGCGTCAGTCGAGCTCAGCGCAGAGCTTCGGCAAGCTCAGGACCTGTTGCAACCACTTGGCTTTGAGTCGTTTGCTTTCACCATCGATGACCCAGAGGTAGGGGTGCTCCTATGGAACAGTCAGGCGCGCCGACCGCGGGGAGATAGCTATGGTGCGGTCGTCGTCGACGTCCGAGGCGGCATAACGGTACTTCCGCTCACAGCGGAGAACACCGATGCGTTCGTGATACAGCGCACTTGGCGAAACGTCGGTCTTACGACGATGATCACCGGAGCCGTCTTCCTCTGGAGCCAAACAAGCATCTCTCGTTATATGCATGGTCCTCGCCCGTGGCGACGACGCACGCGATGGATGGAGGTTGCCGGCTGGTCGATCATCGGCACGACGCTCGCGACGCTCTTCGTGGCTGCTGCTGGTCGGCTATTTACGCCCGAGCTCGACGCCGTCGGACGAGGCTTCTGGGGGCTGCTCGTGCCGACTGGCTTTGGCCTCTGGCTGGGTATGTGGCTTTTGACGCCAAAGCCCCCAGCGGGCGATGACGGCTAGCGGGCGTTTGTGATCGCGGTCTCGACGATCCAGGCGAAGACCGGGTCGCTTTCGCTGGTGTCGAGCATCTCTGGGTGCCATTGCACTGCGAGTATCGGCAGCGTGTTGTGCTCGAGCGCTTCGACCGTTCCATCCTCGTGCGTGGCGGTGACCGTGAGGTCCGTGCCGACGGTATCGACGGTCTGGTGGTGCAGCGAGTTGACCTCGTGGGTCTCGCCGTACAGCCCAGCGAGAGACGTGCCAGCGACGATCGAGATGTCGTGGATTGGCCCGTTCGGCGCAACGTCGTAACGAGCGTGTTCCGGGATGTGCTGGTGCAACGTGCCGCCAGCGTGGACGTTGATGATCTGTAGGCCGCGGCAGATTCCGAGGACGGGGAGCGCGGCGTCGGTGGCGGCATCGAGCAGTCCGAGCTCGAAGTCGTCGCGTTCGGTTTCGGGCGGATCGGCGGTCTCCAGTGGCTCAGCGCCATACCGCTGGGGCCAGACATCGGCGCCACCGGAGATGAGGATTCCGTCGAGGCGGTCGATGAAGAGGGCAGGGTCGGCGTCGAGTGGAAGATGCACTGGCAGGCCACCGGCAGCGAGGACCCCTCGTGCGTAGTCGGCGTAGTACCAGTCGCCCTCGAGGTGTTTGAGTGACTCGGGTTGCGACGTGAAATCGGCGCCGGTCTTGCGGCGGCCGGTGAGGCCGATCAGTGGTCTGTTCATGCGGGTTGCTCCGTGCTGGGTACCGGTTGTGGCTCGTCGACCATCGTGTCGAGGAACCAGTCGACGAAGGCGTGGCACTGCTCGTTGTTCCGGGCTTCATTGGCCCTGACGTCGGCGAGGATCTCGTTGCGGTCCTGGCCGTATTGGGCGAGGTATTCGTCGTCTGCGGTCGTCAGCCAGTGGGCAACGTGGGCGTAGTCGACCTCGGGGTGGAACTGCGTTCCGACCATCTTCCCGATCGTGAAGAGCTGTGTGGCTGTTTCGGTCTCCGCCAGGACGGTGGCGCCCGGGGGAGCGATGATGCGATCGTGGTGCCACTCCATCCACGGGCCGGGTCCGGCGGGGTTCTGTTGGCCGGCGGCGGCCTCGATCTCGTGCCAGCCAATCTCGGTGACCGGGGAGAGTTCGACGGAACCGCCGAGTGCTTCAGCGATCAGTTGGCCGCCAAAGCACACGCCAAGAATTGGCTGGTCTGCCTGTTGCGCGGCACGGATGAGCTCGAGCTCGTTGTGTACCCAAGTGTCGATCTCTGACTTGTTGGTCAGCGACCGGATCGAACCCATGATGGCGACCACGTCGAAGTCGGCGAATGGAGGAAACGGGGTTGAGTCGTTGGGGGCGTCGAGGTCGTGAGTGACGACGTGCGTCGTGATTGCATACCCGCGTTGTTCGAGCCGAACCGCGACCTGGCCACCGGGACCGTCCGCTTCGTGGGCGATTATTAGTGCTCGTTTCGATGCCATACGCAACCTTCCCGAAATAATCGTTTGCTACCAAACGATTATGTCACTACGTTACCTTCAATCAATGTGTCGTGTGTTCCGGAATGGCTTGCATTTCGGGTCAGATTGCATATTGTATACAAAATCCAATGTGACGAGTCTCACCCCGAGACCGCTCGCATCTTCACCGTGGAGGGAAGAAC
>CALBVK010000252.1 GCA_937969345.1 uncultured Acidimicrobiales bacterium | reverse complement strand
CACCGGGCGTAGCTTCGGTAGCCGACTCGGCGTCGGCTGCTTCCACCGAAGAGACCCTGGCGATAAGCACCGACTCGCGCTCGTCGGCCAAGTCTTCCTCGCGTTCGATGCCATCTTCTTCTTGGTTGCTGTCGCCCGTGTCGTCTGCAGCATCGTTCGAGGGGGACTGTTGCGGCTCAGGCGAGGTGGTGCGACGAGTTGCCGAGGTGAGTGCGTCGATCCGAGCGCCGACGCTTTCGAGCGACATCCGGGCAGCCATAATTGCATCGAGGGCATCGGGCGACGGAACCTGCGGCTCGCTTGCGGTAAGCCCCACTTGTTCCCTCGCTCCCGAGCTGAAAAGACCAGTTAGCGCAGCGGGGCTTGGTTCGTCCGCCTCCGGGGCGCTGGCCTCGCGGATGGGCAGCCCGAACGAGAATGCTCCTGGCTCGTCCGCGGAAGGTTGGTCGTCTGCCGCTGCCTCGTCAGCACCCTCAGTGTCGATTGCTTCGGCGGGCTGCGCGGCGTCGTCGACGATCTCTGCCACGCCGTCGTCAGCAGAATCCGGTACCGCGCCCTCGATTGAAGCTGCGGCAGGCTCGATATCGGATTCCTCGGCCGGTTCATCATGAGCCACAGCGGCTGGCGACTCGAACGGCACGAAATGATCGGCGGCAACGAATTGCTCGACGACTGGATCGGGGAAACCAGAGGCGACAGGCTCGGTCTCTTCCATATCGACAAACTCGACATACAACGGTTCTTCGGCCGGGGCTTCTTCGGACTCCAACGCATCCGCAGGAGCTGGCTCTTCCTCTAGCGCTACCGGCTCAGCTGGCTCAGAGAGAAGGACGGCTTCGGCATCGGTGGCCGCCTCGGCATCGTCGGGTGCCACTGTCTCATCGGCGAAATCTGTGCCATCAGCGAAATCCATGTCATCGGCGAACACCGTCTCGTCAGCGAACACCACGTCGCCGCCAGATGCGCCCCATCGGGTCATCACGGCGTCGTCAGAGTTGACGCCGGCAGCAGCACCATCGCCAATGTCACCGTCGTGGACTGCAGAGGGGTTAAGCAAAGCCACAAGGTCGGGGTGGCTATCGAACCGCATCCAATCAGTCGCTCCAGCCCACCACACCAAGACATTCGAGGCTCGCTGACCCGACACCACGCTGGCCACGATCAGCCGCAGTGAAACAGGGCCGGTCGAGGCGCCGTCGTCGACGACGAACGATACGTCCTCGTCAAGATCCGGTAGCTCGCTCAGCACGTTCGTCGTTTCTCCTCTTGACTGCGCCACCACGGACAAAAAGAGCCCGCAATCACACAGTGATGTCTAGCAAAGATCCATACCCTTGCCGTGTGATTCCTCTGATCTGTATCGACGTCGACGGCACTCTCGTGAGCTCAACCGGGGTGGTCACCGACGGCGTGTGGGCAGCCGTCGACCGCGCACTCGAGCGAGGACAGCATCTTGCGCTGTCCACCGCACGGGGCGCCTTTGCTGCCTCATGGGATATAGCCCTCCGTCTCGACCCATCCGGATGGCACGTCTTCCATGCCGGAGGGGCCACAGTCCACACCGGAACAAACGAAGCCAGAGGCCACGCGCTCACCACAAACCAGGTCACCGAAGCCATCCGCGTCGCTACCGAGAACGGATGGACCCTCGAGCTCTACAGCGCCGATGCGTACGCGGTCGAAGACGAAACTGACGCGGCGGTCGAACACGCCGGCCTCATGGGCCTGCCCTACGTGCGCACACCACTCGCCGAATTCGCCGCCGCCAACGACCTCATCGTTCGCGTCCAGTTCGTCGTCCCAGAACCCGACATCGACGCCGTCAGCGCGGCGGTCGTGCCGCTCGGCCTGTCGGTTACATCAGCGACCTCGCCGATCATGCCAGGCACAGCGTTCGTGTCAGCGACCCAAACCGGCATCACCAAGGCCACTGGCATCGAGGCGATCTGCATCGAGCTCGGCCTCACAATCGACCAGGTCATGATGATCGGCGACGGCCTGAACGACCTCCCCGCGATCGACGCGGTTGGCCACCCGGTCGCCATGGGGAACGCGGCGCCAGAGGTCGCTGCGCTCGCCCGGTATCACGTTGCCCACGTCGATGACGACGGAGTCGCCGAGGCGCTCGACCGCTCCGCCGACATCGACCCAAAGAGCTAGTTCACGATCTGGCAAACCTCGTCGCCGCCACCGCGAGTACGGCGAATCAGCCAGCCGTCATCAACCGAACCGTTGGGATCGTCGTAGGTCAGGGTTCCGGCCGCGGGAGTGGCTGCCCAACCATCGTCGTTGCGGACAACTTCGGTGCCGTCCTTGTCCTGCCACGTAACGCGCACACCACCGTTGAGTGGCGACACGAAGCACACATCGTCGGGCGGAGGCGTGACGCCCCCCTCACAAGCGATCGACTGCTTGCCGTTCCCGTCGTCGAGGTCATAGCGGATGACGTACGTGTCGTTTACCGAACCAGCGGTATCGGTGTACTCCGTCGATCCCTGAACCGTCGTAATCCAGCTGCCGTTGCGCCGAACC
>CALBVK010000251.1 GCA_937969345.1 uncultured Acidimicrobiales bacterium | reverse complement strand
GAACTCGGCGAAACGTGACTCCAGCTCTTCGAGTTGGAGCAACAAGCGGCCGAGGCTTTCATCGGCCAACCCAGGTGTCGTGGCGCGTGCGAGCTCGCCGGAGACCGCTTGGGCAAACAGTGTCATCTCGACGCTGAACGCCGCAGCACCCTCTGCGGTAGCGAGGGATTTCCGTCGGTTCTCGCCGATCGCACGGCATCGATTGAGCCCGGCCATAACGTCGGACAGACGGCCAAGAATTTCGGTGCGAACCGTGGGGTCATCAATCTCCAGACCGCTGACGACCTGGGTGAGGACATCGAGTCCCTCACCGAGGCGCTCAAGCTCGGAACGTGGCTCCTCGAGCTCGGTCGTGCGTTCGGCGTTGTCGATCGCACCTTCGATGGACGCAAGGTCGGCGTGGAAGTCGATGAACGCCTCTTCGCCAGCGAAGAACTCCGCTGCTGCCAACGACGATCGATCGAACGCCGAGATCACATCGGCTTCGAGCTCGTCGATCGCATCGGTGTCGATGTAGCGAACATCGCGCAACGTGATCAGGTGTCCGCGCTGCTGGCGCAGGCGGCGTAGCGCTCCCACGTGCTCACCAGCATTCGCCGGTGGCGACGATTCGAGCTCGTCGATGAGCGCATGAACTTCGGCGCGGGCTTCTTCGAGGGTCGATTCGGCCGACGCGTGGAGCGTCTGCACCTTCTCGAACTCATCGATGATCAACGTGGCCGTCGAGGCAATCTCGGTGAGCGGTTCGGCCAGGTTCCCAACTTCGGGATCTTCCAGCCAGAAGTAGCCACTCAATACTCGTGATGCTGACGCGAGGAGATCGGCATAGACAGCCGACGATGGTTCGGTCTCTTCTGCCTGCCGCGCAATATTTAGCGAGTCCGAGATGCCGCGGACGAGGTCGGCGTTGCCGAGACGATGCAGCACCGAGTCGCCGATCGGCTGTTGGGCATGGAAATCGTCGGAAACAAACGGTGTGCTCCAGATTTGCATCGGGTGCACGCGCGTTGGCTCGGCGTCCTCACGAAAGACCATCAAGCTTCCGTCGTCGAAGATCGAATAACCGTGCGCTGCGATGGGCTGCGACGCTTCCCGACGAATCAGGTTGTAGGCGAGCAAGATCGACAGGCCCGAGGCCCGTTCATGGAAGACGTAGAGGACGTCTTCGCCGTTAGGTGAACGTCTTATCGCTTCGAAGCCCATACCTGCGGCGTCGGTCTCGAACAGCTTTGCTTCGCCCGTACGCAGCACGAACCCAGTCGGCGTAATGATGCCGTGATCCTCGGGGAGCTGCATGCAGCTCGTCAGGATCGAGTCGTTGCGGATCGCGGTTCTCGTCAGGGTATTGACGATGAAACCCCGTGGCGTGTCTTCCCGATACGGCTGAACCGACAGGACAACAAGGTCTCCGAGCACGGCATATTGGATTGACGAATCAGCGAGCGCCTGGTCGGCGTCGGATACCGACTCGGTGAGGACGGTTTCCCCCGTCGGCGTGTTGTTCTCGAGCCGGATCGTGAGGTCGCCGCCGGTTGGATCGACGAAAACCATGTCGGCAATGTTGACGTAGGGCGACCGGCCATCGACGTGATGCTCACGCGTGACCTGTTCCCATTCGAAGTCGAATTGGTCGGCTCGGACGTAATCCCGTTCGCCACGATTATCGAGGTACGAAACCTCACCATCGGCGTTTACCGACCACCGGAAGACTCGGATGTCCTCAAGACTCTTGCCGGTCTGGAACGCGGCGAGCAGTCGTCCTTCTCGACGCTGGAGCTGCAGCAGTCGGGCGTCTTTGTAGTAGGTGTAGAGCTCCCGAAAATCCCGCTGAAATTCGGGGTCGTGCAGCCAGTTATCGTCAGCGTTGTCCGGGGCAGTATCGAGCCGCAGCTCACCATCGACCGCCGAATAGTGATGCAGGCTGAAGACGTCGTCGACCGTCGTTTCGGTCTTGAGACCAATGAAAACGTTGTAGCCAAAGAGCAGGTCTCCTCCGGCGGCCGCGATATCTCGAGGCACCGAGTTGTTCGCGGTGCGAATCCGTTCGACGCCTGCGACCTCGAACTTGCTCGACCCGAACGACTCGATTCGTTTGGTGTTTAGGGCGTCACTTCGCTCAGCCAGAGTCTTGGCATGGCCGAGCAGGCGCGCTCGAAGAAGCTCATAGGTGCCTGCACCTGCTTCGTCGTGGACCTCTGGGGTGTCCCCAGAGTTGGGGTCAGCCATTGGCTGTTCAGTCCGAGAGCTTGTCGGCGAGCGCCTTTAGGGCCGCTGCGGCTGACATGTCCCGGAGATCTTCGGAGTTGAAGTTCTCGAGCAGGCCGCCGATTTCGCCCACGAGCTTTTCGCGGCTCTCGCCGGAGTGGTTGACGAAACCGTCAACCGTCTTGCCAGCGGTGACGGCACCGATGAGGCGATCGACGAAGATGTCGGATCCACCGACGATGTCGATGTTCGCGCTCTCGAGACCCTGGCCAATGACCCGGGCCTGTGCTTCGGCGATACCGATTCCGGCTTCGATCTCGGCGAGGTTGATTTCCTTCTCGACGTCGAGCTTGCGGACAAACTCTTCGAATTCCTGACCGACACCCTCGAGCTCCCGCATCGCCGCGGCCTTCTCTTTGAGACCTGCGGCTTCGCCACGGAGCAGCGCTTCCATCGCCGATGCCTCGGCGTCGCCGGTCTTGGCGATCGCTCCTGCGTCGGCTTCCTTGACCCGTACTTCGGCGAGTCCGACCTTCTCGATGGCAACTGCGTCAGCTTCACGGACCTGTGCTTGCGCCAGACCGTTGGCTGCGGCTTCGGCTTGAGCGGCTTCTGCCAGGCGAATGGTCGCCCGTGCGTCCAGATCGCTGGCTTCGAGGTCGGCCTTTGCCGAAACGACACGTTCGGTAGCCAGGTGCGAGGCGGCCTTCTCGGCGGCTTCGGCGCGCTTGATGTCCTTGACGAATTCGCCCTGTGCTTCGGCCTCAGCCTCGATCACGATGGCATCGCGCTGACGGTTCGCCTCTTCGACAACACGCAGTGTGGCGATTGCCTCGACTTCTTCGGCAACGGTCTTTTCGACGGCGACTCGTTCACGCTGGATCTCGGCGATCTCGGCCTTCTCGCGTTCGACCGACTTCTCCGCGGAGGTCACTTCGACCTCGGCGGCCACGATCTCGAGCTTGCGGGCCTTGCGAACCCGCTCTTCCTCGACAGCGATGATGCGTTCCTTGTTCTTCTCCGCAACAGCGACCTCTCGATCGAGGTTCTCTTGGGTGATTGCGACCTCTTCGTCGGTCGCGAGGCGAGCTCGTTCCGACCGCAGGCGCTCTTCGTTTTGGACCTTGACTGTCTCGGCCTGCTCACG
>CALBVK010000250.1 GCA_937969345.1 uncultured Acidimicrobiales bacterium | reverse complement strand
ACTCCTTCATCACTCGATTCTACGAGTGATAATTAACATGTGTAATAATCTAGCATGCGTCTACTTTCCTACTCGGCCGGCACCTCACCGGTGAACCAGTCGAGCTTCGGCTTGCTCACCGCAGACGGCGAAGGTGTCATCGACCTCGGGTCTCGCGTTGAGGCCACCGACCTTGGCGAACTTATCGCCAACGGACAGCTCGGATGGGCCGCATCGTTCGTAAACGAACCAGCTGACCACCATGTTGGCGACATCACCTATGACCGACTGCTGCCGTGGCCGGGAAAGATCTTCTGCATCGGCGTGAACTACGGCGGACGATCAGCCGAGTACGCCGACACCACCGATGCCGCATATCCGTCGGTCTTCGTACGGTTCCCGGACAGCTTCACCGGGCACGATCAGTCGCTCGTCCGCCCACCCGAAAGCCCCCAGCTCGACTACGAGGGCGAGATCGTCGTGGTGATCGGCAAGGAGGGTCGCCGCATCCCGATCGAATCTGCACGAGACCACATTGCTGGCCTCTCGCTCGGCAACGAGGGCACCATTCGAGATTGGGTACGCCACGCCAAGTTCAACGTCACTCAGGGCAAGAACTGGGAATCGACGGGCGCCTACGGCCCACACCTGGTCACCATCGACGAAATCGGGGACTTCGAGGACCTGCATCTGACCACGACGGTCAACGGCGAACTTCGCCAAGATGACACGCCAGCGACGATGAAGTATTCGATCGAGTACCAGGTGCACTACCTGTCGACGTTCACCACCCTCCGCCCAGGCGACATCATCTTCAGTGGGACACCGACGGGGGCAGGGGCACGTTTCGATCCGCCGATCTGGCTCGAACCGGGAGATGTGATCGAGGTGAACGTGCCCGAGATTGGCACATTGCGCAACACGGTCGTGGACGAGTTTCCCAACGGCTCCGAGCACCGACCACCGGAGCCACAGTGAGCAGTGGGCCCACCCCAGCACCGACAGCGAGCGGGATTCGTTCGATCGACCAGTCGCTGCCAATGGCGTTGTTGACAGCACGCGAATCGGCGATGCGCCTGTTTCGCCCGATGCTCGCCGACCACGACCTGACAGAGCAGCAATGGCGGGTACTTCGAACGCTGCACGCTAGTAGCGAACCTCTAGAGGTCGGCCCGCTCGCAGAGCTAGCTTCGCTTCTCGCTCCGAGCGTCTCGAGAATTTTGGCGAATCTCGAATCTCGACACCTGATCGTACGAACGGTTGCCGCCCACGATCAGCGTCGGGCTGCGATCTCATTGTCTGCACAAGGATCCTCACTCGTCGAGTTGATCGGCCCGGAGTCCGAGGCAACATACGAAGAGATCGAACGCCGTTTCGGTCACGAGCGTCTACAGCTTCTCCTCCGCGAGCTCAGTGAGCTGACCATGCTCCTCGCCAACCCACAGACCGAGCCATAGTGCGCTCCATCGATCAACACACTGCCGTTGCTCGTCAGCACATTGCCGGAGACATCGTGGCAGCGATACCGGCATTTGGCGATGAGCAATCCAAGGCATCGTCCACAACCTCCACGTTCTTTGGACTTGTCCTTCGCATCGTCAGTTTCGTCGCGGTGTTTGCCGTTCCCTTCCCCGCCGAGTGGAGCGCCGCACAGATCACACTTGCCCGAATTCTGATCCTGATTCTGATCCTGATTCTGAACCGCATCATCGCTGGATTGCTCGACTCGCCCAACGATGCAACCAAGGACGAGGTCTTATTCGTCCTACGCCCCGATCGCGTGGATGTCGTGTCTGGCACTGCGAAAAACCCAAAGAGTGTGCTCGAATCGCACCCGGTCGAATCAATTCGATTGTGGCGTCCCGACGATGTCATGACGGGGCGAATCTCAGTTGGCGGATCAGAGTGGTTCATAAGTCCATGGCACGAAAAGCAGATCCTAAGAACGTTGAGCCCCCTCGGCGCCGACCTCTCCGGCATCCCCCAAGTCGCCATCGACAACCTGTTAGGTGAGCCACCCGAACTTCGCTCTCGTTGCGCAGACGAGGGGCATAGCTGATGCCCAAGATGATGTCGCACTACACCGAGATGGCTCGCCAAGATTCAGACACAACCGATCGACAATCGATCGTGGCGGCAGTTCCCGCTACGCGTCCTGATCCGGTGGACGAGCTGATGGGCGCCGGCGGAGGATGCCTTGCGCCGCTCGCCGGGCTATTCGGCGCTGCGATTGCAGCGATCCTTCTCGGCACGAACCTGATACGCCGGAAGTTCATGTCGCATGGCTCGGAAATACCAGCGAACCGGGTTCTCATCGTGATTCGGAATTCGGGAGTCGACCTAGTGGAGCTCAAACGATTCGGCCGGGGTCTTGGGCGAATCCTTCACAGCTACGAACTCTCCGACGTCAGCTACTACCGCACGGAGATGGCCGTCGATACCCGGATGCGGGTGGGCGCTATCGAGTGGGCGATTCACGGTTGGTTCGAACGGGACCTTCGCGCCGCATTAGGCCCGCTAGGTGTCAGCCTCGAACAGCTACCTCTAGGCATTCCGTGTAAGGAGCTAGATCAATGACCATTACTCAGGAAGTCGTCGCTGCTGAGGCTGCATTGCTCGATGCGGCTGAAGTGTCGGCGACACAGATGCGCCAAAGTACCGAGGTCTACCCCGAGCTCACCATTGATGACGCATACGCGATCCAGGCCGAATGGCAACGCATCAAACTTGCCCGCGGTGAGCGGATCGTGGGCCACAAGATCGGGCTGACCTCACGGGCGATGCAAGCCGCGATGAACATCACGACCCCAGACTCGGGCTTCATCACGGACGCCATGGTGTTCGAACCCAATAGCCAGCTCGCAGCGGCTGACTTCTGCGACCCGAAACTCGAAGTCGAGCTCGCCTTCACGCTGGCCACGGACCTTGCAGGCGACGACCTCACCATCGACGATGTGCTCGATGCCACTGAGTTTGTACAGCCCGCCGTCGAGCTGATCGCGGCGCGCTCGTTCCGCAAGGACCCCAGCAGCGGGCGGACTCGAACGGTCGTGGACACCATCTCCGACAACGCCGCGAACGCGGGAATCATCTCCGGTGGAGAACGTGTCGCTCCTCGGGAGATCGATCTTCGATGGGTGAGCGCACTCGGATATCGCAATGGCATCGTCGAAGAAACGGGCGTGGCCGCTGGCGTACTGGATCACCCCGCTCTCGGGATCGTCTGGCTCGCTCGCCGATACGCCGAAACGGGTCAGACGCTCGAGGCCGGCCAGACGATCCTCGCTGGCTCATTCACCCGCCCGATCGACATTCGCTCAGGCGACGAGTTCCGATTCGACTACGGCCCGCTCGGGGCGTTCGAAGTGTCCTTCACCTAGTCTTCGACAACGGACCGCGAAGGAGACAAATGAGCATCACGAGCGAACGGGTAGCCGACGGAAAGGTCGCCCTCATCACGATGGACGACGGAAAGGCCAACGCTCTGTCCAAGGAAGCGATCGCGAGCCTCGTCGCAGCGATAGACGAAGCTGCCGCCGACCCCGACCTTGCCGCAGTGGTCATCGCCGGACGTGAAGGCAAATTCTCTGGCGGTTTCGATCTGAACGTGATGCGTTCGGGCGACTTCGCCGCGATGGTCGACCTGGTGGCCGATGGCGGCAACCTGGTGCGCCACCTGTATCGCAGTGAGATTCCGGTGGTCGCTGCGTGCACGGGCCATGCCCTCGCTGCCGGCGCATTCATGCTGCTCGGTTGCGACATGCGGGTCGGCGCTCTCGGCGACTACAAGATCGGCATGAACGAAGTTGCTATCGGCATGGT
>CALBVK010000249.1 GCA_937969345.1 uncultured Acidimicrobiales bacterium | reverse complement strand
GGAGAGGACTTTGCGATCGTCGAAGTCCAGCGGGGCGAGAACACGCTCGTCAAGGTGCCGCTGTCATGAGTTGCTGTCGTGAATGAGTCGCCGGCCGAGCCGCCGCCGCTGGTAACGATCCAGTTCGACGACCAGGCGAGTGCTCCCGAGGTTCCCGGGCGCGTCGAAACGCCGAAGCGTCGAGGGGCGGGCTTGGCGATCGGAGCGCTCGCAGTCGTCGCGGGATTCTTGCTGTGGTCGGCGAACAGCGATACCGAACAGGCAGCTCCCGCCGACAGCATCGACGAGGTGACACCGGTGCTCGACTCGGCGTCAGAGGATGCCGTGGTCGACCCCGCATCGTTGCCGTCGCCGTGGGCAGAGTTCTCCGACGACGAGCTCGCGTTTGCGCCGATGGGCGACTTCATCGTGTCCCCAGTTCGCGGCGACGACGGATGGTTGGCACTTCGCCAGATCGCTGGCAGCGGCAGTCACCTCGTGTTCTCCGAAGACGGCCTGACGTGGAAGGCGGTCGACAGCGATTTCGCTTCGACGAACCTCTTCGGACTCGACCGTGTGGGCGATACGTGGCGCACGATGGTGAACAGCGCGGCCCTCAACGAGCAGCGGTTCTCCTTGCTGACCCAAACATCGGTCGACTCGATGAGCTGGGAGACCCTGACCGGAGCCGAGCTGCATAGCGCATCGGGAAACCGGCCGACGATGGTCGATATGCAGTTTGGCAACAGCGTCGTCGTCGGCGACCAGCCGCTACGGCTAGAGGAACCTGTGGAGGAGTTCGCCGAGCTGCTCTCCACGCTCGTCTCGCCCGACATTGCCGAACGCGCCTGCAAACTCGAACTCGACCGCCAGTCGGGAGACAGCGCGTTTTCGATTCTTGATTGTGCGGGAGAGAGGCTTGGCAGGGTCTCGGTCGATGACCGCCAGCAGATGAACACGCTCTCGACGGTCGCGTTCCTGTTGCAGTTCGAGTCGGTGGTGATCGTGCAGCTCGATGGCCAGAGCGTGGAGCGAGTTCGGCTTCCGCCTGGTGAACAGGTCGCGTCGGTCGCTGCGACAGCCGATGGTTTCGTCGCCGTCGTGATCGATACGATCGGCGGTGTCAATGGCGAGGAACTGGTGCTCGAGAGTCCGCCGGGCAAGCTCGTTCGATGGACTCTGTCCGAGGGGCTTATCGACGTCAGCGCCGGCCTCGACCCATCGATTGATCTGGTCGATTGGTTCGACAACGGGCTTCGTGTTTCCGATGCCGGGGATGCCTTCTTCGCCTCACCAGCGCAAGTCTTTCGGGCGTCGCCGCCCTACGTGGATTGGACGCCGGTTCTTGAGTCGCCAATGAACGTTGATAACCCCCCTGGCCGTATCGCGATTGGCCCGGACGGTTCGGGGGTGGTGTTCCAAGACGAGTTGGAGCAGGTCTGGGTCGGGCGAACCAGTGGTGGATGGGTGCGAGCACCTCAGCTCGATGGCAGCAGGCTGCAAGCGGTGCTGTTGAGCAGTCCGACGCACATCGTGGGTATGTTCGAGCTGTCGGCGCTCAACTTTCAGCTCGTCCGATTCCCAGTTCCGGCGCCGGTCGAGGTCGACCCGCATAGTCTGCAGACGATCGCGCCGGTCGGGAACGACTGGCTAGCAACCAGCCGAGGTTCCGAACCCGTACTTCGCTCGACCGATGATGGACGAAGCTGGACGGCTGACTCCGACGCAGCAACGCTCGGGATCGACATTCGGTCGCTCGGACGCATCGAAGACCGCACTGTCGGGCTTGTGACGCCCAACGTGTACGACGTTGACGTCGACGTTCTCGATACATGGGTGTTCGGCCCCGACGGATGGGAGCCGCTACTCGACCGGGAGACGATCCTCGTCGAATCCGGCCGTGTGACTCGGACGCTTGTTGGTGAGCTGTCCATCGCGGTGGTGGAGGATCGCTGGCAGTCGCCCGTGCCCGAGGTGACTACGGTGCTTGCACAGTTTGTGCCCGAGTCGGTGGCTGCCCAAACGTGTGCGATGAACCGGACCGTCCTGCCCGCCGGGGGAGCTGACTACGACCTGATCGACTGCGAGGGCAATCCGGTGGGCCAGATCGCTGCGACCGATATCGAGGTCGGTGGCAAAGACGATGACCTGCTGGCCTTTACCCAAGAGGTCCTTCGAACCCGGACCGTCGTCTATGTGGCCATCCCTGGCCGCGAGGTTCAGATCGTCGAGCTTCCACCGTCGCAGCTCATCTTGGACATCACCCTCACCGAATCGGGGTTCGTCGCGTTCATCCTCGATTCTTCCGAGGTGCTCGGCAACGTCGACATCTTGTACTCCCAATCCTTTGCAGCATTGCTCATTGGTTGGGAAGCCGGAGATGGTCCGGTCACTCCGTTCGCCACTCCAATTCAGACGCCGGTGCGGGCATCGGCCTGGTCGCTGAACGAAGTGCACGCAAACCCCGACGGTTCGTTGACCGTGATCTCGCCAATTGGCTTGCACCGGGCGGAGCCGCCCTTCGATTCGTGGACGTTGCTGTCGGCGGGCCCGATTGATCCGCCGCTTCCGGGACGTATTGCAAGCAGCGCTGTGTATGGCGACGGCTTCTTCATGCCCGACCCTCGAAGCGAAGACTTCTTCTATGCGAGCGACGATGGCGAAACGTGGACGGCCTACCAGCACGACGGAGCCAACCTTCGGCGGATGTTGATCGCAACCGACGAGTTCCTTACGTTCGACACCGTGGACCGAACCATCGTGCGGATCGACCGTGACCGATAGCGACCGTGGGCCAGCGGGCTCCGACGGGTTACAAAACGCGCCGAGGGCTGTCCGCATCGAGTTGCTCGGTGGCGAGCAGTCGGCCGTCGATGACATTGCGATGCCGGGCCCAGGATCGTCTGGACCGAGCCGGCTACCGGCCGCGGCCATGTTGGTCGCGTTGCTCGCTGTGTTCGGTGGCGTGTGGTGGTTGTCGAATATCGAAAGCGCCGAGGATGATACGGCGTTGGAAGAACCAGGCATCGTCGAGGAACGGATTGAGGAGGGACCAGACGAGCTCCTGGGCGCCGAGGCAGAGTCGCAAGAGGCCCTAGGTGACGTAGATCCGTTATCAATTCGCCCGACGTATGCGATTGCGTCGAGTGAAACCGGCTGGGTTGTGGGAGGCGAGTGGGCTGGCCCGATCGCAGAGGTCGCTCCGGGTAGCGGATTTCTCCATGAGGAGTCTCGTGGGAGTTACGTCGCGCACGGCCTTTCGAATGGGGACGAGCAATACCGATTGGTCGGTCTACGTAGCGACGGTGGAAGAAGCTTGGCGTTCGCCTCGACGGCGGCCGAGATCTCGGGATCGACCGAGTTAGTGATCCTTCGTTCGGTCGGATCGTTGTCCCGGGATCCTTCCTGGGACGAGATCGCTCGCTTTCCCGTCGATGGGCATGTCCGCACGGTGTCGTCTCGGGACGGCCAGTGGGCGGCGATAGTCGACCGACGTGCACAGTCATCTTCGGCGGCGCCACCGATGCAAACACAGATCCTTACGGGTCGGGTTGACGGCGCACCGGATGAAACAACGCTGATCGAGGTGGCACCCGACGAATTCGTGAGCTCGTTCGCAGCGAGCAGAGATGGGTTCTACGCGATCGTTGTTCGTCTCGAGCTCGGCAGCTTGAGCAGCTCGCGTCCGCCTACGCCACAGCTGCGGCAGTGGATAACGGGCATTGGTTGGCAGGTGATCGAGGAGGACTTTCGGCCTCCCGACGGGGTTTCGTCCCGAGTCATCGACGCTGGCACCAACGGCATCGTTATCTCGTGGCGTAGCGACCTGTACCGGGTCGAACCCGAGCTGCCGGTGAGCGAGTGGCCGGAGATCGCGAGCGGAACAGCGGTGATCGGGACCCTTGACGACACGTTCACCCCGGAAGCCTCGCCAGCTCGCATCGGCGAGGGATATCTGATCGTCGACCGGACCGTGGGCGACGTTGGCATGATCTGGGTATCGGTCAACGGAGCGCTTTGGCAGCGATTCACCATCGACACGCCAATCCAAAACGTGGCTCTCCTCACGATCGATGAATCCGGTGACGCGATCCTGACTGGCGAGGCCGATGGGCAACCGGTGCTCTTCCGGCGTGGGTTGACCCGATCAGCGAACGGCACGGGCGTGTCGGCCGCCGATATTGCCAACAACACACCAGCGTTCGAAGCCGATGTACAGCAGCGCGAGATCGTCGAGGGCGAATGGTCGACGCCGGTGTTTTCCGCGGCGAGCGTCGACGGGGCGGGCTTTGTCGGTCTGTCGAACGTGAACGGTCAGATCTCGTTGGTCGAGTCTGCGAACGGGTTCGAC
>CALBVK010000248.1 GCA_937969345.1 uncultured Acidimicrobiales bacterium | reverse complement strand
CATCTCGAAGCCAGACGACTCGCTGGGCGCCATGTCGTGGTAAGCCAATTGCATGGGCGCACCCCGTCATATTCGAGGAACCCTGAACGGCAGTCGACTGTTCGAGCAGCCACAGTACCGCCATGAGGCAGCACGATTCGTCGACTTTCTTCAAGGCCCGGGCCCATGTCTTGTTGAGGTGGGCTTCGACCACGGCCGACGCATCCTCGACACGGCAGAGCGCAACCCAGACTGGCGCATCGCCGGACTGGAGGTGCGCAGCAAGCGGGTGCACGGTGTGACGGTGCGCGGTGAAGAACGCGGACTCGACAACCTGCTTGCGTGGCGTGCTGATGCGAGGACTGTGCTCGCGAACGTTGCCCCGCCGAGCAGCTTCGACATTGTCGAGGTTCTCTTTCCCACACCGTGGTGGAACGCAAAGCTCCGCGCAAAGCGCCTACTGCTAACTCCGGAGTTCATCGACGATGTCCATCGCTGCCTGCGCCCCGGAGGCCTCCTCCTGATCGCCACAGATGTGGAGCTCTACGCCCGCGAGATCGCCGACCATCTCGAAGCCAGCCCGCTCTCGACGAGTAACGACGGATGGGAACGGCGACCCGCCTGCGACGCGCTCTCACGTCGGGAGCGAAAGTGCGAACGCGAAGGATTGGAGGTGTGGCGTTTCGCTGCGCAGCGTTCGCTTGCAAGCTAGCTCGGCCACCGTTCTGCGAAACCGCTGAGGTTTGCGTGGCCTGGGTACGCTCCTCACCATGGCCAGTCTCGATGATCTTGTGGCGGCGGCGGAGCGAACGCTGACCGGCGACGTGGCCCAGGAACTCGCAGGTGTTTACGGCGATCTGTTCGTCTTTCCTGAGAACCAGCGTTTGGAGTCGTTCCCCGGGTGCGACGTCGATCTGCTCTTGCTCGCCTACGAGAATCAACATATTTGCATGTGGGGTCTCGCTCTTGAGGGGCCAAACGCCGGACGGGTACTGGTCGGACTTGAGGGGTCGGATGGTGCAACGTCGCTGGTCTATGTCGAGAGCATCGAGGAGTTTGTCGCTGCACGCCGATGGGACGGGGATTGCCTGCGTGGCCCTCTAGTTCAGGCGCAAGGACAGGCCATTGATGCGGCCAGCCTTCGATGGCTCGAGTCACGGTTCGTGGAGGCCATGCCAACGTACGGTTGGCCGTGCGAAGAGAATCGTCGTTTCGAGGGCCACGGGCTGAAGGTCATGATCTGGATCTGCGAGGATCAAACCGACTGGTACATCAGTGGCAGCGAGACGGCCCTTCGCGCAAACTTGCCAGCGATCGCTGAGCTGAGTGACCTCTCCGCTGCTCTTTGGTCAGACGACGAGGTCGGATTGGCCGTTCTTCGCTATATCCAATCCGGGGCCTGAACCGCGAAGCTCCGACTACCTGAAGCGCTGTTCCTTCACGAGCTCGCCAGCCTCGTCATATACCTTCCACGAGCCCTTCTTCTTGCCGTGCTCGAAGCGACCTTCATCCCAGAGCTGACCGTTGGAGTGGTACCGCTTCCATGAGCCGTGCTTCTGTTCGTCATCGTCGAAGCCGCCCGTCGCCCGGGGCTCGCCCGTCTTGTAGAACCACTTCCATCGGCCCGTGATCTTGCCGTTCGTGTAACGGCCCGACGACTGCATTTGGCCATTGTTGAGAAAGTACTTCCACGCCCCGGACTTCTGTCCGTCAGCGAATTCTCCTTGGCAAGAGACGAGGCCGTTCTTGAAGTAGAGCGTGAACGGGCCGTTCTTCGGATTCCCGTCGTCATCGATTCCCGGGATGTCTTTCATGTGCTCTGCTCCTGGCTTCGTTCTGCGGTGCCAGCCCGCTGCTGCAGTTACGACAGTAGCCCGGTCGGGGTGGCTCCTTCCGGGTCAACTGCCGACGACGGGAACGCCTATTCAACGAATAGGTTGGGAGCATCGGTTGTGGCAAGGAGACGATGTGATCGAGATTCGGGCCGCTGCAGTGCTGTTCGACAACGACGGGGTGCTGGTCGACTCGCACCAGGACGGTCTCAAGGCGTGGCAGCAGCTGTGTGATGAGTTTGGTCTCGACTTCTCCGAAATTGTTGAGGTGTTCGTTGGGCGTCGACCTGAAGACACGCTGTCCGAGTACGTCGAACCGGCCCTGTTGGAGCTCGCCGTGGGCCGACTCGAGGATCTCGAAGTGTCGCTGGCCGACAACACCCGCCTGCTCGCTGGCGCCGGAGGCTTACTGTCATCTCTAGCGGACGCTCCGTGGGCCATCGCGACATCCGCCGGCGTTCGACTGGCGAAGGCTCGCTGGGCTGGCGCCGGTATCGAGACCGGCGTAACCGTGACCGCCGAAGACGTTGGTCGGGGCAAACCCGACCCGGAGCCATACCTCCTCGCCGCCGACCGATTGGGCGTCAACCCAAGCGATTGCATTGTCTTTGAAGACTCGCCGTCGGGGGGAATCGCCGGACGTGAAGCCGGAGCTCGAGTGGTGGCGGTGGGCGATTTCGAATGGTCGTTTGAACCCGATGTTCGGGTGCCCGACCTGTCGTTCGTCGAGGTCATCACCGCCACCTCTGCCGGAGTGACTCTGCGATTCGGCTGATCGTGGACTGCTCCGATGCGAGCGTTGATCAGCGATGTCTGGCTGAGCCCAAAACCGAGGTCGCCGAAAGATTCGGTCCATTACGCTCCGACGATGAGCTTCTTTGACGATGTTGGCGAGTTCGAAGAACCGGAATTCCCCGAGCCGGTGCATCGCCCGTGGTTTGGGCCGCCCGACAGGGCGATGCCCGTTTCCGTGCCGGGCAACATCGTCGTCTTTCACAACGATCAAGCTGCACTGGTGCTCGACCATTTCAACGCGTTCACCACGGGTTTGCAGTTCACGCTCAGTCTCTGGCTACGCGAGCCGAAGAGCCGGTCGCCGCGACACTACGAGGCGCCATGGGAGCTCCACGAGGGCGGAGCGGGCCCCGACGACCCTGAGTTCCTGCGCCTCGGAATCCAGTTCTCGGACGGCTCGAAGTGGACGAACCTTCCCGGCCCGATGGCCCCGTTCGATGAGCCGCCGCCGGGCCCGGTCGTGTGGCCGCAAGGCGGATCTTCAGGCGGGAGCAGCTGGACCTTCCAACATTGGATGTGGCCGCTTCCGCCACCGGGCGAGATGATCGTGCACGCCTCTTGGCCCGCCCACGGGGTTGACGAAACGTCGGTTGCCATCGACACGAGCGAGATAGCGGACGCCGCGAGCCGTTCCGCGTTGCTCTGGCCTGACGATCACGACTGACTCGCTGTTGCTGCCCTGGTGAGAATTAGTCGAAGAGGGCGCTGGCTATTGGCAGAGCAGGAGTCGCTGGCGTTGTTGTGACCCACTGCGTGCAACCCTTCCAGCTATCGGCACCTGCGACGTTGCTGCACGCGTCGGCCCCCGGTCCGCCTCGTATGTTGCTATCGCGTGCGTCGCCATCGACGCGGTCGCTGCCTGCGCCGGCATAGATGTCGTCGGTGCCACCGTGGCCGATCAACACATCGTTGCCCGTGCCGCCGCGCATCCAGTCGTTGCCACCGAAGCCGAGAAGCTGATCACTACCCGGACCGCCCTGCATGCGATCCCATCGGTCGGAGCCAATCACGGTGTCGTTGCCAATGCCCGCAAAGATGCGAGCACCGCGTGAGTCCCCGAGCACCGCCGTTGACGTCTGACCCTCGGCCTCGGCCGAGTAGATCACGTCGTCTCCCTGAGCACCGAACAAGATGTCGAAGCCCTGTCCGCCAATAATGACATCGTTGCCCTTGCCGCCACAGATGACGTCGTCGCCGCCGAGGCCACGGATGATGTCGTTGCCCTGGAGGCCCGCAATCACATCGGCGCCGGCGGTTCCGGTGAGAACGTCGTCGCCAGAGGTTCCAAAGAGCGTCGCGAGGCGGCCGTCGCAAACGACCGGATCCGGCCCTTCGAGCTGAACCGGTTGGGTCGTGGTGGTTGTTGTGGTCGTCGTAGTTGTTGTTGTCGTCGTCGGTGGTGATGGGGGACCGGCGAAGACGGCGAGTGCAGCGTCCTCTCCCGGGCCGAACGAGTCGGCAATGTTGGCTGGGTCGCACGGCGTCGAGTCGCCATAACCCGCACACCAGTTCCACCGACCCGAGTCGCCATAGAGGTATCCGCTGACCCCAGCGTTCTTCGACGCTTGAGCATCGGCGGCCATCTCGGAGGCGCCAGGATTGCGCCATTCTTCAGGAAGCCACTTGAAGTCGTTGTTGAAGTATCTGGCTTCGCCCATCCACACGGGGATGTCGTACGCGGCTACCGCCTGCTCCATCTCCCATTGAGCCTGCTCTGGTGTCTTGTTGTGGCCAATCTCTGGTGCGGCAAAGTCGAGAAAGTCGACGTTCGCATACAACAGAGAGTCGAACTCGTATGGCGGAAGATGAATGCCGATGTCGAGGGTTGAACCTTTGTCGCGAATCGCGTCGGCCATGATGTCCCAGACCTCGATGTTGGCGGCTGTGTTGTTTGTGCCACCGTCGCCACCAAAGACCCAGGCGTTTACCGCTGGGTGCGACCCGAACGCTTCGACCATTTGCCGGCCATACGCATCGGCGTTTGCTGTCGTCAGCGTCTCTCGCACGAGGTCGCTCGCCGGCAAGTTCGCATCGGACTGGCCACCGGGGAGATACAGGTTCTGCCAAGCCACCACAAGCCCAACACGCATGCCGTGGGTATCGGCCTTGTCGAGGATCGCGTTCACGTGCGCGATGTATCCATCGGAAAGCACGATTTCGCCATCGATGTACGCCCCGATCTGCTCCCCGCCGGGATAGGTGTTGTTGTACGTGCTCGGCGCATGACTTATGACCGCCGCCCACGCGCCACTAAAGCCACGGGTCTTCAGTTCAGCGAAGTACTCATCGGCTTGTTCGGGAGTCGCCCGGGCAAACATCTGCCAGGCGGTGTCATATACGGGGATGCTCGTGTTCGCCGTTGGGGCGATGTAGCTCGTCGAGGACTGCTGCGCTGAGGCGGGCGTACTCGCAGCCACCATTGCGAGCGCGAGCAGGGCTGCGAGCAAGACACCGAGGCCGCCGCGTTGATTGGTAGTCACAACACTCAAAAATACCAGTGCTACCGAAGTGGCTGAATAAGCCGTTCGGCCGGGTGATCTAGAAGTAGGTGTCGTCGCTCTCGGTCGAATGGAGCTCACGGTCGCAGCCATCGAGCGCATCCGGCAGGCGGTAATACACACGCCCTGCGGAGGCCTCGTCAGTGGCGCTATCGGCCATCTCCGCCCAGCTGATCACGGCTGCACCCGCAGGTAGGCCAGCCGACTTCGGGTCGCTGGCCGCTGCCGACAGCAGGTCGGTCAACGAGATCGTGCCGTCGTCATTACCGCCATCGACAGCTCTCAGGACGAGCAACCCAAAGTCGGCCTGCTTAGTGCTGAGAATCGCATGAGCGAGGAGTCGTCCGTCGGCATCGACGAGCCCGGTGAAGCAGCGCTCGGTCGATCCGCTCGACAGGATCCACTCGAGAAATCTCCTGTCGTTCGGTGGCCGGAGTACGTCGTCATGGCGCGTAGGGGTCTCGACGATCTGGTCGAGGCTCGTGATCCACCGGCTGCCCGTAGGAATCATGGTGGCTGGAGTTGGATCGGCCTTGCGAGAGGCGAGGAGGGCCAACCACCGCAAACGCCCCGCGATACCTCGAGGGCGGACGGCGACCATCTGCTTCGGAGCGATCGGCGACCAGGACCACCCCGTTGCGTCGAGCAGCTTTTGCATATCGGGAGTCGCCGAACCATCGACGATGTGGTTGCTCGACGCAAGCTTTGCGACCTTGCGGAAGATCTTCATCGAGTGACCGCGATGCTCCGGATCGACCACGAACGTCGTCGCGAGTAGTGACGGAACCGCGTCGGCGTTGCGCTGGTAGTCGATCGGGATCAAGCCGTGGAATCCAACGACGTCGTCGTCACTTCGAAGAACGAAAGCGACCGTCGTCGACTCGTTGATGAACGGGTTGGTCGCCCACCATTGCGTCATCAGCCGCTGCCAGGCATCGGGCGACTCGCCAAAGCCGATCTCGCCGAAGAGGTCCCGGACAACGGCCGATGCCAAGTACTGCGACCACTCGGCCATCTGTGCCGCCGTTGGCTGCCCAGCGTGGACCTCGAGGGTGACCCCGCCAGCCACGCTCAGCCCTCTGCGCGGATCTTGTCTACGACATCGGCGAGCATCGCCAGGGTAGAGAACGTGTCGTCTTCGAGAAGTTCCTCGGGGATCTCCACCTCGAACTCGTCCTCGACATCCAACAAGACGGTGATCGTCGACAGCGAGTCCAGCCCCAGGTCGCCAAGGTCGGCGTTCGGGTCGATCGTGTCGCCCTCATGGAACTTGAGATGAGGGCGGAGTACGTCTTGAAGGCGGTTCTGGGTGTCGTTCATAAAAGCTCGATTACTGCGTTAGATGGTCAACGGTGCGGTGCCCGGTGGCGAGTTGTTCGATCGATGTGATCTTCCCCGAGCGGTGACAGGCCTCGAGGACTGCCGGCCGGCTCAAGAAGTTGGTCAGGCTGCCCGACGCCCCATATGCGCCCACGTTTGGGATAGCAACGACGTCGCCAATTGCGAGGTCGGTCGGGATCTCGACCTTTCGTCCAACGAGGTCGAGCGGGGTGCACAGCTGGCCAACGACGTCGGCGACGAGCGTGTCCGCTGAGCGATTGTTCGGTGGGATCATTCGTATGGCGAAGCGCGGAATTCGGCCCAAGCCGGTCATGCCACCAAGGTGGTTGATCCCGCTGTCGAGGATCACGAACTCCTTGTCCTTCGACACTTTGCGATCCATCACTCGGGTCACCAGGTGGCCGCACGACGCGGTGCAATGACGACCGGACTCGAACCACCACGTCGCCGAGCTCGCGGCCCCGTCTCCCGACCGCAACGCTGCGAGCGGCTCTCGCAGCGGCGAGAGGTCGGGTCCGCTGCCATCGACCGCATAGGGCCACGGGAAACCCCCACCGAGGTTCAAGATGTCGAGCGGAATATCGAGCGACGTGGCAAGGGCTTCGGCGGTCGTCACCGCATTAGAGAAGCACGCCGCAAGTTCGTCGGGGCCGCCAACCTGAGTGCCCCAATAGATATGGAAGCCAACGATGTTGACCCCGGGCGAGCGCTCGAGGGGGCCGTGAGCCAGCAGGTCTTCTTCTTCGAAACCGAACTGACTGGCGACGCCGGACATCACGAGCTTGGCCCGTGGTGGTTCCATTGGGTTTACTCGCAGCAGAACCTGTACGTCCCCGTCGACGTTTGCGACCGCAGCGTTCAACGCGCCGAGATCGTGGAACGACTCGATCGAGAACGACCGGATTCCCATCGACAGCGCGTGCACAAACTCGTCCCGGTTCTTCCCAGGACCGCCATAGAGCGCCAGCCCAAGGTCGAAACCGGCTGCGACCGCAGCGTCGATCTCGCCTGGCGAGGTGAGATCGGCACGAGCCCCCGCCGCACCGATAGCCGACGCAAGGCCAGGCAACGGGTTCGCCTTGAACGAGAAGAACAACTCTGAATTGCTCGGAAAGACATCGAAGAGCTCCGACACCCGCTGCTCGGCGACATCGAGGTCGTACGCGTAGTACGGGGTTGGCAGAGCTGCGAGGTCGGCCGACGATGCAATGGTGTCCATGATGGTGTCTGACACAACGATCACCCGTCCTTGGCTTCGAGCATTGCCGCTAGCGCGGAACGGTCGGTCTTGCCGTTCATTGATCGCGGCATCACATCGATGAAGTGGACCTTGTCCGGGACCTTGGCTGGCTCGAGCTTGCTTGCGAGCGTCGTGAGCACCGATTCGCTCGTCAAGCTCTCCGCGGATCGGCATGCGAACAGGTGGAGCACATCGACCGAGTCATCGATGACAACACATGCGTCGACGATGCCGTCGACGTGGGTTGCTTCGTCCTCGATCTCGATGGGCGAGATCCGGTGACCACGGTGCTTGAAGAGGTCATCGGCCCGAGCAGCGAAGTGAAGATAGCCGTCGTCATCGACGTAACCCATATCGCCGGTGAACAATCGGATCGACTCGCGGGACCCATCGGGCCCCGGCCGGTAACGCTTGGCGGTTTCCTCAGGGGCACGCCAGTACCCGTGATAGGCGACATGAGGCCCCATCACCACAAGTTCGCCAGGTTCCCCACTGTCAAGACGAGACCCGGCATCGTCGACGGCGAACACTTCGGTTCCGTCGAGCGGTCGACCGACCGATTCGCGGTGGGCACCGAATTCATCGGGCAACAGGATCGAGACCCGCTTGCACTCGGTCAACCCGTACATGACATACACGGACAAACCAGGGAACATGTCGCAGAGCTGGTCGATATGTGCACGTGGCAGGCGTTGCCCGGTATTCGTGATCGAGCGAAGCAATGGAAGTTCGACCGGCCGCCGCGCGTTCAACGCAATCAGTGCTGCATACACCGTCGGCACACCGGGAAGGACGGTGACCTGAGCGGCTGCGAGCACCTTTGGTAGGCGCGGGCCAACCATTCCGGGGTCGCCGACGAACAGGTTCGCCCCGGAGATTGCGGCGAGAAAGATCTGGTAGAGGCCGTAGTCGAACGAGAGCGGCAGCAGGCCTCCAATGACGTCGCCGGCGCGGTAGTCGAGTCGGCGTTGAATCGCGTCCACGACGAAGGTGATGTTCTCGTGCGAGAGTGTGACGCCGCGGGGCGAACCCGTCGACCCGGACGTAAATACCAAGCACGCAGGGTCATCGATGGCGAAGTCAGGAACGGTGGCGAGCAGCGGGTGATCGACGGTGTCCGCAAACGCCGTCCAGCCCGGCCGCTCTTGTGAACCACACGTGACCAGCACGTCAATCTCGAGGTCCGAGGTGATCGTCGCGTCGTCGCCGATGTAGACCTTGGGCTCGGCCTGATCGAGGATCTTGGCGAGACCATGCGGCCGCAGCTGCTCGTTGAGTACGACAAAGATCGCACCGATACGTGCAGCGGCAAAGATTGCGATCGCGATCTCTGGGCGGTTGCTGGCGTGCACGACCACTCGATCGCCAGGGCTGATTCCTTTCGCGATGAGCCAGCCGGCCAAGCGGTCTATCCGGTCCTCGGCCTCGCCGTACGTGATTGAATTTCCGTCTACGGTCGACAAAAACGTCGCATGGCTATCGCCACGCAACAGAGACCCGATCCCGCGCTTCCCCGCCTTACCCACATGTCGACTATCTCATCTCACGATAAGCAGGTGCAATGCGGGGAACGCTGCCACAACCGGTCTCGCGCCTCCTGTCCGAGCGACACGATCGCGATACTGTCGCTACATGACAGCGACCTCGGACCTTCTCAACGCCGCCGAAACAGTCAACCCCGACGTGATCGAGCTGCGGCGGGAGATCCACGCAAACCCCGAGCTCGGACTGCAGCTACCGGGCACACAGCAGCGAGTTCTCGACTCGCTCACCGGGCTCGGCCTCGACATCACGCTCGGCGAGAGCCTCACATCGGTCGTCGCCGACCTCGACACCGGTCGGGACGGCCCCACCATTCTTCTGCGCGGCGACATGGACGCGCTGCCCCTCACCGAGGACACCGACGAACCGTTTCGCTCCACGGTCGAGGGCCGAATGCATGCGTGCGGGCACGACTCCCACGTCGCCATGCTCGCTGGTGCCGCCAAGCTGCTGAGCGACAACCGCAGCGAACTTCGCGGTCGGATCCGGTTCATGTTCCAACCCGGCGAAGAGGGCTACCACGGGGCCCGCTACATGATCGAGGAGGGCTTGCTCGACGGAGTGGACCGGGCCTTTGCGGTCCACGTCGATACGAACCAGACCGCTGGATCCATCTTGTGTCGAGGTGGCCCCATGTTTGCCAGCAGCGACGAGCTCCACGTCGAGGTAATGGGCAAGGGCGGGCATGCAGCCGCACCGCAGTTCGCCCGCGACCCAATCTCGGCTGCGGCGGCGATGGTCGGGGCGTTCCACACCATGGTGAGCCGTGAGGTCGCAGCGTTCGACCCTGCGGTGGTCACGATCGCCCACATCAACGGAGGCAGCACCAACAACATCATTCCGGAGACGGCCACAATGGAAGGCACCATCCGTGCCTTTAGCGAAGAGACCCGCACGTTGGTTCACGAGAGCATCGGACGTGTTGCCGCCGGGGTTGCCGAGACCCACGGGTGCAGTTGCTCGGTCGACATCGTGAAGGGGTATCCGGTCACCGTGAACGACCCTGCAATGGTCGGGCTCGTCGCCCAAACCACCGATGCTGTGCTTGGCGCCGGCAACTACATCGCTGCTCAGAATCCGGATATGGCCGCCGAGGACTTTGCCTACGTGTTGCAACATGTGCCCGGCGCAATCATGAGCTTGGGCGCATGTCCAGATGGAATCGACAATGCGCACGAGGCGCCAGCGTTGCACTCCAACCGGATGCTGCTCAACGAAACGGTGTTGCCGCGAGGAGTTGCCATGTACGCAGCGATGGCAATGGCGCAATGACGCGACCGCAGGCCCTTGATCGCTCCCAGGCCTACTTCGACGACGGCCGGTTCCTCTCCGACTTGCGTCGGCGCGTTGCGTTCCGCACCGAGAGCCCCGATCCCAACCGTCGACCCGACCTCGACCGGTACCTCCGCTACGAACTCACACCGACGCTCGAGCACCTCGGCTTCACCTGTGACATCTATGAGAATCCGGTCGAACACGCCGGACCGTTCTTGGTAGCGACGCGCCACGAAGCCGACGGATTACCGACGGTCATGTCGTACGGTCACGCCGATGTCGTGCTCGGGTACGACGACCAGTGGGCCGACGGCCTCGACCCCTGGAACGTCGTGGTCGATGGCGACAAATGGTTCGGACGTGGCACCGCCGACAACAAGGGCCAACACACCATCAACATGGCAGCCATGCAGAGCGTGCTCGAAGCGCGCGGGCATCTCGGCTTTAACACGGTGCTGCTGTTCGAGACGGGCGAGGAGACCGGATCGCCCGGCCTCAAAGATTTTTGTGCATCGAACGCTGAGCTGTTTCGCTCCGACGTCTTTATTGCGAGCGACGGGCCACGGCTACAACCCGAGACCCCGACGGTGTTCATGGGGTCGCGTGGAGCGTTCAACTTCGAGATGCGAATCGAACTTCGCGACGGAGGCCATCACTCCGGAAATTGGGGTGGCCTGCTCGCCAACCCGGGCGTGATTCTCGCCAACGCGCTGGCGTCCATGGTGAGCCCGTCGGGCGAGATTCTCGTCGACGGATGGAAGGCCGAGCCAATGAGCGACTCGGTGCGTGAGGCGATTGGTCGGCTCAAGGTCGGCAACCCCGATGGCCCGCAAATCGACCCTCTTTGGGGAGAGCCAAACCTCACCCCCGAAGAGCGCGTGTTCGGCACGAACACCTTCGAGGTCCTCGCGTTCGAGACCGGCAACCCGAGAAATCCAGTGAACGCCATCCCACCTTCGGCCGTGGCGCACTGTCACCTACGACTCGTGGCCGGGACCCATTCGAGCATTCTGCTCCCGGCATTGCGTCGCCATCTCGACGCGCATGGCTACACCTCCGTCGAACTCGTTCCTGATGGTGTTGCAATGGAAGCCACAAGGCTCGACCCGGCCGACCCGTGGGCCGTGTGGGCGATCGATTCGATCGCTGGCACGAGCGGTAAAGACGTTGCCGTCCTGCCGAACCTCGGTGGGAGTTTGCCCAACGATGTGTTTGCCGAGGTGCTCGGTCTGCCGACGATCTGGGTGCCGCATTCCTACGCTGGCTGTTCCCAGCACGCCCCGAACGAGCATGTTCTCGCCTCGACGTGCGCCGAAGCTCTGCAAATTATGACGGGGCTGTGGTGGGACCTTGGCGAGGGCGCAACACCCGTTTCGTAGTGACTCAGACCCGACGGTGTGGTCGGGTCAGTGAGCGAATGTCCTAGCGGTGGTTCTGTCCGAGGATGGTGCGAAGGGCAGCATCGGTTGGGCCGCTGTTCTGGAATCCCGGACCGTATGCGGCGCGAAGCGCAGCCAACGAGTTCGGGTGGTTGATGTGCTTGGCGGAGTTTGGGGGGTTGTTCATACGTCTATTCTCGGCGCACTACGACCATGACACAACCATGTAGAAGTTGTACTTTCTGCCAATATTTGTCATGCTTGCCAGATGCTGTTGGACATCGAATCGCTTCGAACATTTGCCGCCGTTATCGACCTTGGCGGAATGACCCGAGCCGCCGAAGCTCTCGACGTCAGCCAGTCCGCAGTCAGCTGGAAGATCAAACGCCTCGAAGAGAAAGTCGGACGCGACCTTCTTATTCGCGAGGGACGAGCGCTGAGAGCTTCGCGCGACGGGCGTGAGCTACTCGACTACGCACGATCGATCGTGTCGACCCACGACGAAGCCGTCTCAAGACTCGAAAGCTCCGAGCTCACCGGAACCGTCAAGCTCGGTACGACCGAAGAGGTCAGCGCTGCTCGCATGTGCGACGTGCTCGAACGATTCAATCGAATCCATCCAGCCGCCAAGATCGAGTTCGTCGTCGAATCGTCCCCTGCGCTTGATGACATGTTGAACAAGGGCCGGCTCGATGTCGCCGTACTCCAGGTGCTTCCCAATGACCAGCGCCCAACCGACACGGTGCTCTGGCGCGACGACCTGATGTGGATGTGCTCCCCCGAATGGACCTATGAAACCGGAGATGTTCCGCTCATTACCTTCGGAGATCGAGGCTTCTACAGGCCCCTCGCCGAAGGGCTACTCAGCCAAGCGGGAATCGGGAGCTGGGTTTCGTTTTCAGGACCGAGCATCGCAAGTGTCATCGGCGCCGCCGAGGCCGGCCTCGGTGTAGTCGTGCTCGCAGGGAGCTCCTTCGAAGGCAACCTGATCCCATGGCCTCGCGCCGCGCAACTCGCCGAATTGCCAAAGTCGTGCCAGATCGCTCGTTCGTCACCCGGCGAATCGAGCCGCATCGCGACCGAGCTCATCGCCGACATCGTGAGCGAGCTTGGCGAGCACTAGCTCGTCAGCGTGATGCTTCGGGCATCGCCGCGGTGATCGAGATCTCGACCAACAGCTTCGATCGAGCCATGTGCGCTTCGACGCACGCCCGCGCTGGCGCATGACCGCTCGGGACCCACTCGTTCCACACCTCGTTCATCGGTGCGAAGTCATTGTCGATATCGCGTAGCCAGATCGTTGCCGACAGAAGGTGTTCTCGATCGGTACCAGCTTCGTCGAGCGCAGCATCGATCTGGGACAGCGTCGAACGCGTCTGCTCCTGAATGTCGGCGTCGGGATCGGCCGCGACATGACCCGCCAGATAGACGACACCGTTGTGCGTGACGATCTTGCTCGCCCGTTCCGATACATGCATACGTTCAATGCTCATGTGCCCAACCTAGACGGGTCGCCAGGGCCGGAGAGGGTTCGTCTACGCTGCCCGAATGGATACAGCAACGGTCACGCTTCTCGACGGTGGTATGGGCAAGACGTTGGAGAAGAACGGCGCTCCGTTTCGTCAGCCCGAATGGTCAGCGCTCGCCCTCATAGAAGATCCGCCATCGGTCTCCCACGCACACGAACAGTTCGTCGCCGCCGGCGCGGATGTCATCACCACGAACAACTACGCCGTCGTGCCGTTTCACCTGGGCGACGAACGATTCGTCACCGATGGGGCACGCCTCACCGAACTTTCGGGCTCGCTCGCTCGGGCCGCTGCAGGACCCGATGTTCGTGTTGCTGGTTCGATCCCGCCGCTTTATGGAAGCTACGAACCCGACAAGTTCAACCCCGAGACGGCGCCAGCACACCTTCAGCTGATCGTCGACGCCTTGGCGCCGCACGTCGACTTCTTCTTGTGTGAGACCCAGTCGTCAACAACAGAGGCAGCCGCCTCGCTTACTGCCGCTGCACCGTTCGCTCTTCCGTGCTGGGTGTCGTACACACTCGATGACGACATGCCCGACACACCACAGCTCCGCTCCGGCGAGTCGCTTAGCGACGCCATCGAGACAGCACAGCAGAACGGTGCCGAAGCGGTGCTCTTTAACTGCAGTCAGCCCGAAGTCCTCGCAAACGCGATTCCGGCCGCAGTGGCCTTGGCCGACGGCCTCGCGGTCGGCGGCTACGCAAACTCGTTCGTGCCGAAGCCAACGGTCTACGCCGCGAACGAGGTCATCCTCGATCATCGTTCCGATCTGGACCCCGACGGATACCTTCGCTTCGTCGAGCAGTGGGTCGCCGACGGTGCAACGATCGTGGGCGGCTGTTGCGGAATCATGCCGCCACACATCGCGCTGCTTCGTAGTGAGCTCGAGAAGGCATAGCGATGAACGAATCTCCACGTCGGGTCCTCAT
>CALBVK010000247.1 GCA_937969345.1 uncultured Acidimicrobiales bacterium | reverse complement strand
AGGGGAGGGCGGTCGCATCCGGTTCTCACCAACACGGTGATGACGTCGATGCTGCTCGGCTCGTACAAGGAACGGCGCGATGCGCTCGACCGCGACATGATCGACCTGTATCTGTCGCTACACCTCAAGGGCGTGAAGCTCTTGAACTTCGACGACCTTCGTGGCGTGGCTCAACGTGGCTACGAGGCCGCGGTTGTGGCACTCGAAGAAGCCGCCGGCTGAGCGAGCGCCAATTACTCCTCGTCGCGAAACGCGCCCAGGACGCTGTCGTACACCTCGAAGCGGCACTCTACATCGCCAACGTCAAAGCGCTCGCCTCCGCCCGCGCCACCATCCCATTGCATGTAGTCGCCAGGTGCAACAGATTCAGCTACCAACTCGCGGAGCTTCTTTTCCTCTTCGCCCGCTGCGTTGGTGAAGTAGGGGTCGAACGCAAACGTCCGCCGTTCGTTGGACAGGTTGGTGATGCCCCACTCGTAGCGGATGAACTCGCCGTCATTCACGCAGCTGATGATGTCGAGTTCGTAGCCCGCTGGGTCGGCCAGCTCTCCTTCGAGGAGTGAGTCGAACTCGTCGTCTGTTGGCCCGTCGCTACAGGCGGCCAGGAGTGCGAGAACCACTAGCAGGAGCACTCGGGGAAATCTCATTTACAGCAGGCTTTCATCGAGGGTGACGTCGACGGCGAACGATTCGCCGGGTTGTGCGTACCCGGTGTTCGTAATCGATTCGTAGAACGTGGTGATCTCCGGATCGTTGGTGTCATAAAGGTACTCGTTGTAATTGTCCTGGTGATGGCCAACCCCCTTGGTTCCGCCATCGAAGGCCCGCACCTCGTGGGCGAAGGTGTTGATCGACACCGACGGCTTGCCGCTCGAGGCGAGCCGTCCAAGGATCTCACCCTTGATCGCGTAGTCATTGTCGTTCTGGAGCACAAGCACCTCGATGTTCGGGTCGATATCGGCCAGCTGTGGGACAGAATCGTATGCCGCAGCAACAACGTGGGTCAGGTTGTAGTTCTCCGTGAAATCGGTGCTCGCTGCCAGATCAGCGGCGGTATCGGCACCAAAGCTATGGCCGACGATCATCAGGTTTGAGCCAAGTGGAACGTCAATCTCTCGGAGTGCACGCACGACCATCTGCGCATACAGGTTGTCCTCGACCTTGCTCGAGTGCGCCGAGTACGCCGCCGCTTGATCGATATCTCGGACGGTCGCGTGCACCGGATGCCACCCGGGGCTTGGGCTGCTCAGGTCGGTGACTCCAGGGAGGTTGATCGTGTAGGTCGGTTTGCCGTTTGGTCCGATGCCATGGTCGATGATCGCAAACTCGTCTGCGGAGATGTCGCCGACGTCGGAGCCATCTCGCAGCGAATGGACGATGGCATTTCGGCCTTGAGACGCAGTATCGAAGTGGAAACGACTGCCGGTGAACGGCAACTTCTCGCGGGTTGTGTACGTGCCGCCCGGATCGTTGCCAACAACGGTTTCGACGATGTCGTCCCGGCTGCTCCACCATCGCTTGACCGTGAGCGCAGGCCCGGCGCCGACAACCCAGGGTCCGTAGGTTTGTGCATGCTGCGCTGCTCCCATGATGCGTTCCACGCCGTCAGGACTCAGCTTCTCGTTCCACAACGGCTCCCAATGCGGACGCAGCCAATCGGGCATCAGGTGGTGGGTGTCGAAGGTCGGTGTTGTCTGATCGATGCCGTGTTCGTGAGCGAGCATTGCGTAGGCCTCCCACGTGCTCCAGAAGACGGCGTCGTTGGTGTTGCCGTCGGCGTTGAGCACGTTGACGAGGCGGTCGACGAAGACCGCCCGCTCGTCGGGGGTTCCGTGCATGCCTGCGGCGATCACGATATTGCCGAGCATGACCGTCCGTCCCGCATCATCGTCGTGCATGTTCAGCTGGGTGTCGCCGGTGGCGTCGTGCTGGTCGAGGAGGTGGTTGATAAGGGTTCGACCGGCTGCGGGATTGTTGAGGAAGTACTCGCCGAATGGCGTGAATGCTGTCTCCCCGGCGTCGATGCCAAAGGGGTTCGCCGTGACGCTGACGGCGAAGTCCGATCGATCGTCCAGCGCATCGGACGCCCACGACAACACCGTGTTGTCGGACGGGTCGCCGTATCTGACCAAACCCGCCGTGACCCGAGGCGAGAATGGCGTCGGTGGCCGCCAACCGTTTTCGTAGGCGTGCACAACAGCGCCAGCGAACACAGGCCGGAGATCCTCGGGAAGCACGAACGGGCCGGTGACGACGTCGGCGAACTCGAACATGCCACTGCGAACGAGCCAGTCGACGAGCGCGACGAGTTCCTGCTGAGTTTCGGCGGTTGCGAGAAGATCGATGACGGCGTCGATCTCCATATGTCGAGGGTTCTGGTCCGCCCAGTCGTGATCCGCAACGGCGATGCCGCGGTTCAGTCGGTCGAGCAGAATTCCGTCGGTGCGTTCGATGTAGTCGATGCGCCAGGAGAGGTCGTCGGCGTCGTAGGTGAGGTTGATAGCGGCCGCTTCGAGTGCGGTGATGGATCGTGGGACATCACCGAGCAACTCGGCTGCTCTGTTGACGAGCGGCGAGAGTTCGTGGTGGGCGGTGGCCATGGTGCGAGCAGCGTTGCGGTAGTTGTCGACGAGGGTCCGTGTCCGGGCAGGGGCGATACGTACCACCCCTCCACCGTCCAGGTTCGCTGTATTTCGTCCCATTCGGTCCACCATCGCCAAATCACGTTCAATGCATTACATGTACTTTCATGCACTTTACGCATTCTGCAGTTGTGGACGCAACTCGCCTAGTCGGTGAGGGTTTTTACGAGGACGTGTTCGGTGTACGTAGAGCCGTTGGGGAGGACGTCGTCGTCGAGTCGGTCGGTCATCGTCCATCCGTTGGTTTCGTACAGCCTGATCGCCGGAGTGTTGCCGACGATGGTGTGTAGCTGGATCGATCGATGGCCCGCTGCACGCAAACGCGTTTCGGCATTTAGGAGCAAGGTGCGGCCGAGCCCACGGCCGTGATGATCGGGGTCGATAAATAGATGGAGTAGCTCGTTGTCGAGGATCGTGGAGTGGCCAATTGGCTGGTCGTGTTCGTCGACCGCCACGATCGTGTCATGGTCGGTGTCCTCTCCTAGCCAGAGTTGCCATCGCTCGACCCGAGGTTCGATGACTTCCATCACGGCGGGGTCGACCAGCGGCGCGAACGCGCTGAGCCAACACCGGTGGTGGTAGTCGGCAATGGCGGCAGCGTCGCTCAGGCGACCTGGGCGGAGGCGAGGTGGGTTGGCCATCGCCAAACCATAGGTCCCGGCGCGCCGGTCCCGATATCGGCTAGTTCGTGGCGAGCGAGATCAGCGTTTCTACCTGGGCGACACCCAAGCGTCCGCCCGCTCGCTGTACGACCGTGCCGTCAGCGTCCGCGGCTACCCAGTACGGAAAGCTCTGCAAGCCAAAGCTCTGTGCAATGGTGCTCTCGGGTGAGTCGGCGATGGCGGTCGCTGGCCATGCTTCGCTCTGGATCCACTCCGACGGCGGGTAGTTGTCTCGATCGGCGTCGACGGCGGTCGAGACGATTACGATTTCGACATCGTTGGGGAGCGGGTCGGTCTCAAGCCACTCGGTGATCTCTGGCAGTTCTTCTTGGCAGTGGGGGCACCAGTGCGCGACGAACATGTAGATGCGTGCGGTGTCGTCGCCGCCAACGATGACCTCTTGGCCGGTGACTGTTGTGCCGGTAATCGTCGGCACCGACAGTCCGAGTGCTGGGTCCGGCATGGTGAAGTCGGGAAGCGTGTCTCCATCGATCGTGGCCGCTGCGGTATCGGTGTTGACGACCTCGGTTGCGACGGGGCTATCGCTCGCGCATGATGCCAGCACGAGCATCCCGACCGCCAAGGCTGCGGCAAGCCGGAGTCCGCGGCGTCGATGGATCTTGCGTTGCGGTGTGGGCTGGTCGCTCATGGGTCCTCGCGGCATGGTCGGGTGGGCAGGTGCCGTGCGGCTAAATGTACGTACATTTAGAAAGCGCCGTTGTAGAACCAGGTGAGAGTTTGGTGAGAATAGGCCTAGCGGCCGGCGAGCGCGACGATCTCGGTGACGATCTCTTCGGGCGCTTCCCAGTTTGGCCCGTGGCCAACGCCGGGCAGCGACGTCAACGTCGAGCCCTCGATGCCAGCGTGGAGGTCGGCGGTGTGGAACGGGGGAGTCGTCTTGTCCTTCGTGCCCACGACGATGCCGCACGGGATGGTGATCTCGCCGAGTCGCCCGTAACGATTCTCGTCGACCATTGCCTGAAGGATCGGCACGAGCTGTGCGTGGTCGGCCTCCAAGAAGGCCGGAATGAACGCATCGATCATTCCGGCTTCGAAGTCGTCGCCGATGAGGCTCTTCGTGGACGGTGCGCGGATCGATGATCTTCCGCGCACTGTCCCGCGTAGGTTTCCCGCGCGGTCTAATGATCTGAGTAGTGAGTTAGTAGATAAATCTTCCTTACTTACTTCGGTGGTAGAACCGCGCGCAGCAGCGCGGAACCGCGCAACTCTTCCGCGCACTAGCAATGAGGTGTTGGCGCTGGTCGAGCCGATCAGCAACGTCGTTCGCAGGAGTGCTGGATCGTTGCAGGAGCTCACTGATCTCGGAACCCTGGAGCGATCGCTACGACCGTATTCGGATGCTCAGGTTTCCGGTGCGGTGGGATTGATTGCACGTCAGGCGCGTGGCGGCCACATCCGTAGCCCCTTTGGGATACTGGTTCATCACGCGAAGAACGGCTCTGTTGAGTATTTCGAGGCGACCGATACTGGGCCTTCTGTGGTTGATCAATTGGTGCCCGCTGGGTCCACCGATGTTTGCCAGGCGGCTAGTGCAACGTCTGTCGACCCGAGCGAGGGGATTCGCCAAGCGCGTGCAGCGCTAAAGGGGGCCAGATAGATCTGTCGTTACGACGAGTCTGTGCTTCGGCTGTTGTCTGCATTGAACGCCGCAACCTCTTCATAGCCGAGCGCAACGCGATTGTTGGCAATTTCGTAGCCCTCTTCGCAACCGCGATAGAGCGCGATGCTTATGTGAACGCTTGTGGCTGCTCCGAACGAAACGCTTCCAGCGAGTTCGTCAGCAAGCCAGTCGATCCTACGAACGCTGGCTTGAGTAGGGTCAAGAATGCTCTGTTCCTCATACCGCACGATTTGTCGAAATGATCCGTCATTCTCGAGAAACTCAGCGACCTGACCTGCCGTATCGATTGGATGATCATCAGGCACCCCCTCGGGTTCAAAGCCCTCGATCA
>CALBVK010000246.1 GCA_937969345.1 uncultured Acidimicrobiales bacterium | reverse complement strand
GCGGAGGCGACCATCAACATGTACGCGAGATAGACGAGCCGATACATCGGGGCAGCCTACGACCTGCTGGCGGCGAACGAGCCCCGGTGTACGGACATGGCATCTTGCGGCAGTAGCGTTCGCCGCCATGGCTTCGACGCTCTTTGCCAAGGATCAACGGACACTCACCGTCTCGACGATGAGCGCAATCGCCGTCGCGGCCTACAACAACCTTTCGGTCAGTGCAGCGTTACCAGCGATCGGTGATGACCTTGGCAACCTCTCGCTGCTCCCGTGGATCGTGACGATCGAGCTGATTGGCTCGGCGGTTGCGGTGCTGGCCGTCGGTCCCGTGATCGATGCCGTGGGAACGCGCGCGGTGTTTCGTTGGAGCCTTGTTGCCTTCGCCGTTGCCTGCACCGCCTGTGCGCTTGCCCCGAACCTGCCGCTTCTTATCGTGGCCCGCGGAATTCAGGGCCTAACAACAGGAGCGATCATCGCGAATGTCATGGCTGCGATCGGCCTGGGTGTGCCCGAAGCGCTCCGGGCTCGGGCGTACGCGGCGAACTCGTCGGTCTGGGGAATCATGGGTGTGGCTGGCCCGGCGATCGCAGCGTTGATCCTGGCCGCATCGAACTGGCAAGCCATTTTCTTGGTGAATCTTCCCGTGGCTGTCGTGGCCGGAGTGGTTGGTTGGAACTCGTTTCCGGGACCGGCCGAGACAACCACGAGCGCGAGCCCGGATCGGCGAGGGCTCGTCCTCGTGGTCGCCTTTACCTTGCTGAGCTTGGGAGCGCTGTCGACGATCGCATGGTGGACGCCGTTGGCGGCGATTGGGTCATTCGTGTTAGTCGGGTTGTATGTGCGCCACGAACGAGACGTGGAGCCGCCCGTGCTCCGGGTCCGCCATATTGTTGCGCCGCAGTTTCGAATACTTCACATCACCGCGTTCCTCACGATCACGAGTGGCGTCTGCGCGAATACGTTTCTCCCTGTCTACGTCAAGGGCGTCCGGGGAGCGTCGACGTCCGAGGCGGCGTTCACCGTCGTGTTTCTCACGGTTGGGTGGACGTCGGGTGCCTTTCTTTCGAGCAAGGTCTCTGAGCTTCGCGACGGCGAGACGGCGGTCGTCGTCTCGTCGGCCATTCTCGCTATCGGCGGGACCATCACCGCAATCAGCGTGTTGCTCACTGCTCCGCTGTGGATCATCTTCCTCGGTTTCTCGATGATCGGCATGGGCATGGGCGGCGTTTCCTCGGCTGGCGTCGGGGTGTTGCAGTCCAATGCGAAGCCGTCAGAAATGGGCCGTGTGAACTCTGCTCACCAATTTGTTCGGACGCTCGGGTTCACCTACGGCGCCGGCATCGGGGGAGCGCTTCTGTTCGTCACTGTTGCTCGACGCCTCGGCGAGGCTGACGTTGTTCGAGACCTGCTGGGCGACGAACCGGTTGCCGTCTCGCCCGATGTCGTGCCGGCGCTGGAACGCGGCTTCACGCTGTCGTCGTTGTTCGCCGCGGCGCTGACGTATGTCGGCTTTGTGTACGCACTAAAGCTTCGCCACAGCATCCGGCTCAGCCAGGCCGAGCCCGTCGGCTAGGTCTCGGCCTTCTCGGTCCGCTCGGCTTTCACGTGCTTGAGCTCGGCGATGAGGACGAAGCTCAAGATCACGAGCAGCGACCACGAGACCAGCTTGGACACGTCGACCACACTCCACCCGAGGGCTTGATCTGGATACTGCCATGCGCCGAAGAACGTCGAGATGTTCTCCGCGACCCACACGAAGGCGGCGATGAGTCCGAACGAAACCCAGATCGGCATCCAAAACGTTCGATGCATCGGCGTGAAATAGACCCGTGATCGAGAAAAGGTCACCACGACCGCAGCGATCAACCAGTAACGGATGTCGTAGAAGAACGCGTTCGTGAAGAAGTTGACATAGATCGCAATACACAACACGAGGGTGACGGCCCGGTTTGGGTAGTTGGTGAGTCGCAGGTCGAGACGTCGCCAGGCCTGGGACATGTACGAGCCAATGGCGGAGTACATGAAGCCGCTGTACAACGGCACCGTGCCGACCTTGGTGAGTCCGTCCTCTGGATAGGACCACGATCCAATCGCCGGTTGCGTCTTGTAGAACTCGAGCACGAAGCCAATGACGTGGAACGCCATGATCATCTTCAGCTCGTCTCGACTCTCGACCCCGGTTGCGAGCAACACGGCCTGGATGAGGAGGGCGCCGAGCAAGATGAGGTCGTAACGTGCGAGCCCGGGTACCTCGAACTGTGTGCTGATGAATAGCAACGCAAAGAACGAGCCTGCAAAGACGCACGATTGCGCCTCTTTGATTCCGAATGCGACAAACTCCCGGACGAGCTCGGGCATCGATACCCGGTCGAGCGCTCGCAGCGGGTCCTTAGGTTCCCTGATGCCCGCAGCGATCACGGGCTAGTCCTCGCTCCGAAAGAAGCGCTTACCTTGTGCCCGGATCGTCCGCCAGGTGTCGGTGAGGAAGAAGTGAGCCGGGCAGGCGTTTGCTCGCAGTAGTCGACGATGTTCCCAGGTAACCGAGACGAGTGCGGCTGCGGCTGCGATGTGCCATAGCGGGGGTACCGCGTTACGTGCCGAGCGCGGCAGGGATTCGATGTGCTCGGGGAGCGTCGCAGCGTGGAATTCGAGGTGACGGAGTTCGTCGGCGTGGAGCCGGGCGAAGATCCGTGACAACGTTGGATCTCCAACGCCATGGGCGAGTACCTCGTACACCTGTGCGGTGATGAGCTGTGCGATAACGATCATCAACATCTCGACTCGGAAGCCTCGCAGATATCGGCCGCGCCGAAAGAGCCGCTCGGTCCAGTGATCGTCGAGCATCTCGATATCGAGTGCAGCGCACACCAACGCCAAGATGCGCGCATGTTCCTGGTTCTCGATTACGAACGATCGAAGGGCTTGGAGGTGATCTTCGCCGACGACTCCGCACGCACTGTCGAGGAGATGCTGACCCGTGCCGATCTCTCCAACCTGGAATACGGGTAACGATGTTTGCAGGGCCCGTTCGATCGCCGGAGCCAGGACCCACATGCCCGATGTTGAGACGTCAGCGTGTTGCCCAGCGTGGACCGCGAAGTCGGCGCGCCAGAGCGAGGCAGGGGAGTGATCGTCGATTCGAGACGGTGGAGCATCGGGGGTGTAGGTCGATGGGTGGCGGCGCCGGGAGCGGGCCTCGGCCCAGGCGCGAAAGTCGATCACGTTGTCCGTCATGGGCTTCGTTGTACGGCACGGGGCGAAAAGCCTGCGTAAAGAAAGAATTCACTCGAAAGGCTTGCACCGAACAGTTGTTCGCAATTACATTCCTGTCGTTAGGAAAATTGCGTTCGCAGGATCGTGTCACACCCCATCCGTAGGGTTTGCGCTATCACCTCGCTCGAAGCGAGACCAATCACATCTCGCCTGGTGGCGAGCACAATCACAACTCGCCACGGCGAGCGAAGGAGAATCCAAATGGAGCGTGAAAAGGCACTCGACATGGCACTTGGCCAAATCGAGAAGCAGTTCGGTAAGGGATCCGTCATGCGGATGGGCGAGAAGGGCTCGCTCGCAATCGGAAGTGTTCCTACCGGCGCACTCGCATTGGATCTCGCCCTCGGCATAGGCGGCCTGCCTCGTGGTCGAGTGACCGAGATCTACGGTCCGGAGTCCTCGGGTAAGTCGACGCTTGCAACCCACGTCGTTGCCGAGGCGCAGCGCAACGGTGGAACGTGTGCGTACATCGACGCAGAGCACGCCATGGACCCGATCTATGCCAAGGCGATCGGCGTCGACATCGACAGCTTGCTGATCTCCCAGCCAGATACCGGTGAGCAAGCGCTCGAGATCTGCGACATGCTCGTTCGATCCGGTGCACTCGATGTCATCGTTATCGACTCGGTTGCAGCGCTCACGCCAAAGGCTGAGATCGAAGGCGATATGGGCGATCACCACGTGGGTGCTCAGGCTCGACTGATGTCCCAGGCGCTTCGTAAGCTCACCGCCAACCTGAACAAGACCGACACGATCTGCATCTTCATCAACCAGTTGCGCGAGAAGATTGGCGTCATGTTCGGTTCGCCCGAGACCACGCCTGGCGGTCGTGCACTCAAGTTCTACTCGTCGGTACGTCTCGACATCCGCCGTATTGAATCGATCAAGCAGGGTGCAGAGGTTGTTGGTAACCGCACCCGTGTCAAGGTCGTCAAGAACAAGGTTGCGCCACCCTTCCGCCAAGCAGAGTTCGACATCATGTACGGCGTGGGTATTAGTCGAGAGGGGTCTGTGCTCGACCTCGCAGCCGAACATGACGTGGTTAAGAAATCCGGTGCGTGGTACACCTACGAGGGCGAACAGCTTGGACAGGGCCGAGAGAAGGCCAAGGACTTCTTGACGGAGAACCCAGAGGTCATGGTCGAAATTACCGACCGTGTCACCAAACTGGTGATGCCGGATCCGCAAGAAGAGGAAGCAATCGATATTTCTGAAGAAGGCTTCACCGAGGCTGACGACGAGCCAATTCTTCTTGAAGACTGACGCGGAGTAGTGGCCCTCCAGCCCGACTCCACCGAGCGTGGGGTCGGGCTTGTGCCGTTTTGTCGTGACTGACAAATCTGCGAGGCAAATTACATCGATGTAACACGCAGCGCGCGAACAAATGCACCATCTGCGCGAATGAGTGGTGATAGCGTGATCAATGGCGAGTGGAGGCTAGGTGTCCGAAAGGACCTCTGGCAGGGCTTCTTGGTATTCCTGGAGGACCTATCATGACGAAACGTTTTGGCTACCCGTTGCTCGGGTTGTTTGTGTTGTATTTGATCTCGCTAAACGCGACCGAGACCGGTCAACGTGGCAATGACTTCCTCGCGATCGTGGGCGGGCTTGGCAATGCCATGCTCGACTTCTTGCGCGGCTTGGCCGGCGACGGTGCCGTAACACAGGCGTTGGGCGTCATCGGGCTGTGACCGATCCGGTTCCGGGTCAACACCCGGCGGCCGGCTACATCGCCAAGAGGCCGTCAACTGGCGATCATCTACGTCTGCTCTTCGCGCCTCCGCGCGATGTCGACGTGCTGATCGCCGATGAGCTTGTGTATTACAAGGCTCCCAAGCACCTCATGAGTTTGGCTGAACCCTTTGTGGAGACGCTCGCCGTTTTGGTCGTAGTGACGACGATCCTCGCTCGCCCAGAGTACGAGGGCCTCAACGTTGGGCTCCTGCTCGTTGTTCTCTCCGCCATCGTGGTGTGGCGCTGGGTCAAGTCGCGCGACTGGGGGTGGTCGGCGCTCGCAACGGCCGTCGTCGTGGCATACGTGATGGCGACCAGTCAGCTCGACCCAATCGTGCTCGTGCCGAGCGTGGGGTTGTGGTTTATTGCCCGCTTCGGTCTGAAGATCTTGCGTTGGTACAAGTACGAAGTTCGCTACCTCACCAACCGGCGAATTATTGAGGCCACTGGATTCCTTGGTCTGCGTGTGGCGTCCATGCCCGTGACGAGGGTGACCGATCTAGTCCTCGATCGCACGACCGCAGGCGAGGCCTTCGGGTACGGCAACTTACGGATCGAATCGGCGGGCCAAGACCAGTCGCTCGCCAACGTCAACTTCTTGGTCGAACCGCGAACCTTCCATCGCCTTGCGGTGCGCCTTGCGACGAAACCGGCCGAGATCGACCTGAAAAACTTTATTGACGTGAGGCCGGTCCGAAGGATAGGAAGGTAGCACGTGGCTCGGCCTACGGTCGGATCACATCTATCCCCTCCAAACGCCAGACGCCTGCCACGAATCGTGACGGGCGTCTGGTGCGTTTTGCACACGAGCAGCACGGCGAATCCGCCTTCTAGACTGTGGGCGTGACCGGCAAGTATCTCCTCCGCACTTACGGGTGCCAGATGAACGAACACGACTCCGAACGGATTGCGGGCTTGCTCGAGTCCGAGGGATATGAAGCAACGACCGACGTGGCCGAGGCCGATGTCGTGATGCTCAACACCTGTTGCATTCGTGAAAACGCCGACAACAAGCTCTACAGCGCTCTCGGCGACCTCAAAGCCGAAAAGGCCAAGCGCCCCGGAATGCAGATTGCCGTCGGTGGGTGCCTCGCACAAAAAGACAAAGACTTGGTTGCCGAGAAGGCTGGACACGTCGACGTTGTCTTTGGCACGCACAACGTACATCGAGCTGCCGAATTGCTGGCTGAGAGCCGTGAGCACGGCCAGATCGTTGAGATCCTCGAAGCCGCCGTCGACGCCGAACATGCTGCGTTTCCGTCAGCGCTCCCCGAAAAGCGGGAGGTCGACTACGCGGCATGGGTCACGATTCAGATCGGCTGCGACAACAGCTGCGCCTTCTGCATTGTGCCGTCGGTCCGTGGCCCCGAAATCTCGCGTCCGTTTGGTGATCTCGTCCGAGAAGTAGAGCACCTGGCCAAAGATGGAGTCGCCGAGATCACACTGCTTGGCCAGAACGTCAATAGCTACGGTCGTGACATCACACTAAAGCTTGGCGGTCGCGACCCAGAAGACTTCGATGTCCACGAAGCGGGGGAGCTGTGGACACAGACCGGGCGTCGCCGTGGACGGCCGCTCTTCGCCGACCTCATGCGAGCCACCGGAGCGGTCGAGGGGATCGAACGAGTTCGGTTCACGAGCCCTCACCCAAAGGATCTGCGCGAGGACACGATTGCGGCCATGGCCGAGGTCGACACCGTCTGCAACCATCTGCACTTCCCGCTGCAGTCGGGTAGCGACGAAATTCTCAAGCGGATGCATCGTGGCTATACCGCAGAGCGGTACCTCGAACGTCTACATGCTGCCTATGCCGGTATCGACGACCTCGCGGTGAGCACCGACATCATCATTGGGTTCCCCGGAGAGACCGAGGCGGATTTTGTGAAGACCCTCGAAGTAGCAGCGGAGGCCCAATACGACTTGGCGTACACGTTTGTCTTCTCTGCTCGAGAAGGCACCGAGGCCGCCGAGATGGTCGATGACTTCATTCCAAAGGCGGTCACGAAGGAACGTATGGAGCGCCTGCATCGGGTGATCGAACGGTCCGCGTTGAAGAAAACAACTGCTCGAATAGGCCGCCTCGAAGAGGTCGTCGTCGAAGGTCCTTCCAAGCGCAACCCGGGTGTGATCTCGGGGCGCACGCGCCAGAACAAGCTGCTGCACTTCGAGGGAGACCTTAAAGCGGGAGCGCTCGCGATGGTCGAGGTCACCGAAGCGAAGCCGTTCTACATGCTCGGCGAACTCCGCGAAGTGCTGCGTGGCCCTCGCGTTCGAACAAAGATCCCAGTCATTGCCGGATGATCTCGAACGGTTGCGTCTCAACGGACGTGCAACCGATGCCCAGTTCGCCCAAAATCCACTCCCTGTCGCACGCGCTATGGGACGCGCTCTAGCGACGCTTCATCTCACCGAACCCCCGGTTGGGCTGACTGGACGGACCAACGACGAGGCGCTCGCCGCCGTTGCCATGGTCGAACGAGGTGAGCTGCCGCCAGCACCGTTTGATCGGGTCCGTCCAGAGACGCTTCGGTCAATGCTCGCCAACCGGCCGGATCTCTCGACGGCGGTCTTGACACATGGTGCTCCGATCGTTTCAGCCGCGGTGCTCGTCGACTCGGTGGTGACCTTTGAGCCTGCTGGCACAGCAGGGCTCGATCCCGCCGAACGGGACCTCTCGATCGCAATCCGGTCGATCGCAGAGACCTTCACCTCAGAGGTCGCAGCCACCTTTCTCGATGGATATGTCGAAGCGGGCGGAGCGTTGCCCCACGGCCCAACCCTCGATTGGTACGGCGTGGTTGCCGCATTCCGATGACACGATCGGTCGCTGTCGCCGAGCGTTTTGCGGCACCGCCACTGTGCATTCTTGGGCCAACAGCGTCGGGCAAATCGGGTGTGGCCATGGCGGTGGCGCGCCATGTCGACAACGTCGAGTTGGTCTCGATCGACTCGATGCAGGTCTATCGAGACATGAACATCGGGACCGCAAAGCCCTCGGCGGAAGAGCAAGCCGAGGTGCGTCATCACCTCATCGACCTCTCGGACCCTGCAGACGACTTTGCGGTATCGATGTTTCAAGACGAATGGCGTCGTGTCGCTACCGACATTGCAGACCGCGGTGCGATTCCAATTCTGGTGGGTGGAACCGGCCTCTATCTTCGCTCGGTGATCGATGCCCTGGAGCTGCCGGGCCGGTATCCCGAGGTGCGCGCCGCTCTCGACGAACGAATCGATGAGCTACCAGCGCTGTACGACGAACTCGTCCGACTCGATCCGTTGGCCGCCTCGCGAATGGACGCCAATAACGATAGGCGACTCCTTCGAGCTCTCGAGGTCACGATTGGTTCAGGGCGTCCGTTCTCGTCGTTTGGTCCGGGCATGGAGGACTATCCCGAAGTGTCGTTTCGGTTGCTCGGACTTCGCCTCGACAGAGACCGCATGATCGACCGGATCAACGCACGGTACGACGTCCAGATGGAGCAGGGCTTTCTCGAGGAAGTCCGTTCACTCGTCGAGCGGGAACGTCCGATCGGCAAGACCGCACGTCAAGCGCTCGGCTATCGGGAGCTGCTTGCCCATATCGAAGACGACACTTCTCTCGACGACGCACTCGAGACAGCACGTGTGCGAACCCGTCGGTTTGCTCGACGACAGATGAAATGGTTCGTGCGTGACCCTCGGATCGAATGGATCGATATCGACCGCTCAGGGCGCGTCTCGCACGACGAAGCTGTCGCACGCGCCGTCGCGATCGTCGAAAGCGACGAACCGTGTCCATAATGGAGGCCGCATGCACCTGACGAAACACCACGGTCTCGGAAACGATTTTCTCGTCACCTTTGTCGACGAGGTGCCATCGGACGCGCCCGCGCTCGCGATCGAGCTGTGTGATCGGCGCATCGGTATTGGCGCCGATGGTTTGATCTTCGGTATCGATACGGGAGCGAACCCCGTCATGCGTTTGTTCAACAACGACGGTTCGTCCGCCGAAATCTCCGGTAACGGGCTTCGTTGTTTCGTACAAGCAGTTGCCATGCGTCGCAGTGTCACGTCGTTGCAGATAGACATCGACACGCTCGCCGGTGTGCGAGCTTGCGAGCTGGAAAGTACCAACGATCCCACGGTCGCCTTTGCCTCCACGGACATGGGAGAGGTCACCGCTGGTGACGCCCCCGACTCCGACGACTTCCTGGCCGGTATCGACGGCCTTGACGGCGTGAATCGCTGGGCTATCGGTGCGGTTGGGAACCCCCACGTGGTCATCGACATCGACGATCCGAGTTCGGTCGATCTCGCCCATGTGGGCCCACAGATCGAAGCACACTTCCCGCACGGCGTGAACGCCCATTTCGTACGCTCGGGAGGTCCCGATGAGGTGCTCTTGCGCGTCTGGGAGCGAGGCGCTGGTATCACCCAAGCATGCGGCTCAGGAGCAACGGTTTCCGCTCAACGTATGCACGACTGGGGCGCTGCAGGGGAGCGTGTGAGCGTCTCCATGCCAGGCGGTTCGGCCATTGTCGATGTCGCGACACCGGATCGGCCCACTGCGGTGTTGAGCGGTACGGCCACCTTTGTCGGAAGCGTTGAGGTTCCGCGTGGGTGACGACTACGAAGGTTCCGGCAAGATCAACCCAAACGACTTCACCTCCGACCATCGAGGGGCCTTTGGCGAATACGGTGGCGAGTCATCGGGTCTTATCGATCGAACGTTCCGGGAACGAATTGTTCTCGTCGGCGTGACGATGCCCGACGGCAGCGCTGACGAAACCGATGCGTCGCTCGACGAGCTCGCACTGCTGGTCGATACCGCCGGTGCAGACGAGGTCGGCCGGATCCATCAGCGCCGCCAAGCACCGGACCCCGCAACGTTCGTTGGCAAGGGTAAGGCCCAAGAGATCAAGGACATGTCGCTCGCCACGGACTCCGACACGGTCGTGTTTGATGACGAACTGTCGCCGGCCCAACAAGGCAACCTCGAGAAACTCCTCGGACGTTCGGCGCTCGACCGGACCGCGGTGATCCTCGACATTTTCGCGCAGAACGCATCGAGCACCGAAGGCAAAGCCCAAGTCGAACTGGCCCAACTCAAGTACCGACTTCCGCGCCTGCGGAGCTCGGCTCGCACGTTCTCTCAGCAAGGTGGAGGTATCGGCACCCGAGGTCCAGGTGAGACCCAGCTCGAAGTCGATCGCCGACGACTCGTCCGACGGGTGCACAAGCTCGAAGACGATCTGCGAAAGCTCGCAAAGAATCGCGACGTCCAGTCCAAGGCGCGCAAGCGCACGTCGAACCGTCGTGTTGCGTTGGTCGGCTACACAAACGCCGGCAAGTCCTCAGTGCTCAATCGGCTAACCGATGCTGGTGTGCTCGCCGAAGACCGCCTGTTCGCCACGCTCGATGCCACGACGCGAAAACTGTCGATGCCGGGCGGCGAGATGATCTTTCTCACGGACACGGTTGGGTTTGTACGCAAACTGCCGACCCAACTCGTCGAGGCGTTCAAGAGCACCCTCGACGTGGTAATCGATGCCGACCTGCTCCTCCACGTCGTCGATGCGTCCGCGCCAGATATCCAAGGCAACATCGACGCGGTCCGACGGACGCTCCAGGCCATCGGTGCCAACGATGTACCCGAAGTAATGGTCTTCAACAAGATCGATATCGAACCCGACGTCGCTGGTATGCAGCTGCGCTACCCCGGGTCGGTGGCTGTTTCGGCACAAGAGGGACTTGGTATCGACGCCTTGCTCGAGGCAATCGGTGACCGCCTCCGCTCGATGACCGAACTTGTCGAGCTCACGGTCCCCTACGACCGGGGCGACGTGCTCGCAAAGATCCATCGTGAGGGTCAGGTGCTCACCGAACTTGCCGGGGAGAACGGGATCACGGTTCGCGCACGGCTCGACCCCGACTCCAAAGGCCGGCTCGCAGATTGGCTATCGGGGCCCGATACCGTCCCAGAGGCAGTCCCCGAACCCTGGGAATAGTCGACTCCGTCGGCGCTGGCGACCGGGATCAACCGAATAGGCTCGATGTCGTGAAAGCGTTTGACCTTCCGCCGTATCCATACGACCGTCTCAACGAGCTACGATCGCTCGCCGTCGAGAAGTTCGGCGCAGCTATCGATATGTCGATCGGAACCCCCTTCGACGCTCCGCCTCCAGCGGTCGTTGCGGCATTGTCCTCCTCGAACGCCGAGCGCGGATATCCACCGTCACCGGGGACGCTCGACTTCCGCACGGCGGCATCGACGTGGCTCGACACCCAGTTCGGGGTTTCCATCGAGCCGTCCCAGATCGGCGCGACCATGGGACTCAAAGAGTTTGTTGCTGGGCTGCCACATCTGCTCCGGCTGAAAGATCCGTCGAAGGACACCGTGCTGTACCCGGCAGTGTCGTATCCGAGCTACGCAATGGGTGCCGACCTGGCGCACGGCCGTTCCGTCGCTGTTCCCGTAGATGAGCATTGGCGTCTGCGGCTCGATCAGATCGATCCCGCCGACATTGCGCGGGCCATCGTGCTGTGGGTCGACAGCCCCGGCAACCCGGCTGGTGCGCTGCAGGATTTGCCGGCCGTTGCTGCATGGGGGCGCACTCATGGCGTTCCGATCGCCAGCGATGAGTGCTACATCGAGTTCACCTGGAACGGCCCGCCGAAGACCATCCTTCAGTCTGGTGTTGACGGTGTTCTGTCGGTGCACAGCCTGTCGAAGCGGTCGAACCTCGCCGGCGTCCGCGCTGGGTTTTACACCGGTGATCCCGAACTCGTGCGGTGGCTTACCGAGATTCGCAAACACACCGGCGCCATGGTGCCTGGCCCGAACCAAGCCGCATCGGTTGTGGCATTCAGCGACCAGGACCATGTCGTTGCCCAGCGTGAGCTCTACGAGGCCCGATTACGGGCGATGGTCGAGTTGTTCACCTCGCTCGGCATCGAGGCGAACATGCCAGAAGGTGGCTTCTACGTTTGGGCAAAGGCTCCCGATGGGGACGCATGGGCTCTTACCCGACGCCTCGCCGAGGACGCTGGCGTCATCGTCTCGCCTGGTGAGTTCTATGGCTCCCCGGGAGCTGGCCACGTGCGCGTTGCCGTCGTACAGCCAATCGAAGCGATCGCACTCGCAGCCGAACGCCTTAGCTCGTAGCGTTCCGGAGCCGTCGGTGCCCCTTCGCTAGCGTTAGTCTTTGGCAATGGCACACCCTCTGCTGCACCTGACCGCCGATCTCATCGACATGCCGTCGGTGAGCTTCAACGAAGGGCCGATCGCCGATTGGTTCGAGGCTGAACTTCGGGCGGTCCCGGGCCTCGAGGTCACGCGGGTGGGGGACAACGTCGTTGCACGCACAATGCTCGGCCGTCAGTACCGGCTCGCCATTGGAGGACACCTCGATACGGTCCCGGTGAACGACAACGCAACGGCGCGGATCGATGGCGACGTGTTGCATGGTCTTGGCGCATCCGACATGAAGGGCGGCTTGGCCGTCATGCTCGAACTCGCCCGTACGGTCACCGAACCAGCGGTCGATGTCACCTATGTCTTTTATGCTCGCGAAGAAGTTGCGGTCGAACACAATGGCCTACGCGAGCTGTTCCGCGATGTTCCCAAGTTGTTGGCTGCAGACGTTGCGATTCTCGGCGAGCCCACTGACGCGGTCGTCGAGGCGGGCTGTCAGGGAACCATGCGCGCTCGAATCACCTTGCGCGGCGCCCGTGCCCATACCGCTCGTCCGTGGATGGGGAGTAATGCCATTCATCGGGTGGGAGCGCTGCTGAGCGCTCTGGAGGCGTATGAACATCGCACGCCCGTCATCGACGGATGCGAGTTCCGTGAAGCCATGCAGGCGGTGTTTATCGAAGGTGGTGTCGCCGGCAACGTGGTTCCCGACGCGGTAACCGTGACGGTGAACCATCGTTTCGCCCCCGACCGCTCGCCACATGAAGCCGAAGCGTTCGTTCGATCCGTGCTTGCCCCATATATGCGTGACGGGGACACGTTCGAACTCACCGACATGAGCCCTGCCGCGATGCCGGACCTGCGCCATCCGCTCATGGCGTCGTTTATTGGTCGAAACGACATCTTGGTTCGTGCCAAGCTCGGGTGGACCGACGTTGCGTTCTTTGCCGAACAAGGGATCCCGGCGGTGAACTTCGGGCCGGGCGAACCAACTCTGGCCCACACGCAACAAGAGCACCTCAATGAGGTGCCCTTGGTGATGACGTATCAGGCGCTCGAAGAGCTCCTCACAACTGGTGTCTGACCGCTGACCTCGGTCTGACGTTGTTGCAGTGTGTGGTTGCCTGCGGCCCTCGAGCGTGTCTCGCTCGGCCGAAGAGCGTTCAGTAGCGTCGCAGTACGGTGACGACCTTGCCGAATACTTGAACTTCGCCGACGTTGAAGACCATGGGTTCGAGGCTGTCGTTGGCCGGGAGCAGCGTAACTGTCGAACCAGATGCCGTGTAGGTCTTGACGGTCGCTTCTTCGCCGGGAATGCCAGCGATGACGATCTCGCCGTTCTGGGCGGTGTCTTGTCGACAGACGACGACGAAGTCCCCATCGTGGATACCGGCGTTGATCATCGACTCGCCCCGGACACGAAGCATGTAGAGCTCGCCCTCGCCCGTGAATTCGGTTGGCAACGGCATGAGTTCTTCGACGTTCTCGTGGGCCAGGACATCGGTTCCGGCAGCCACGTCGCCAACGAGCGGTACGTGGGTGACCGCAGACCGCTCCATGACCGCACCCGAGTTCGGGTCGTACCGAACCTCGATCGCACGTGGCTTTGACGGGTCGCGGCGCAAGTAGCCGAGCTTTTGCAGGGTATTGAGATGGCTATGCACCGTCGATGGAGAAGTGAGACCTACAGCGGTTCCGATTTCGCGGACGCTCGGTGGGTAGCCGCGCTCGCGGTTTTGAGAATCGATGTAGTCGAGAATCGACTGTTGGCGATCGGTCAGATTGGTGCCAGTCATGGTGATCTTTCGGTAGTGGATTCGTGTCCGAGGACTTCGCTGAAGTCGATCGAACAAACTTTCGACTTCAGCGTTGCATCGTACAACTGTTCGTACTATACATAGGGAACGGAAGTTCGCCAAACACATGTTCGCCGAACAACCGTACCCGGTCAAGGACCTCCACGATTTCTTCGCTTTGCATACCTCGCATGGCCGAAGTCGCTGGAGTTGGGTGGAGCCAGGTCCGACGGAATTGTCCCGAAAGTGCCGTGATTTCAACGGTTTCGGGGACAGTGTCACACCCCAGGAGAATACTGATGACCATGACCCACGAACTTCATCCTCACCCCGCCACACCGCGTTCACCTATGGCCGCACACGACTCGCAGCGCTCGGGCCGGCCGAACCGCCACAACGCTGGCAACACCGATGGCCCGGTGATCAACCTCGTCGTCGCTGCGCTTCTCGCCCTGGCGATTATCGGTGCGCTCGTCGGCTTCGGTGGAGACGCCGCCGCAAACGGTCCCGTCGAGCCGGTGTCGGATCGGTCGCAGCTCGTCGACGACACCATCGAGGTGTACATCGTGCAGCCAGGCGACACGTTGTGGGCGATCGCTACCGAGGTTGCTCGTCCAGGCGAGGACATTCGCCCCATCGTCGATGCGCTGAAGGAGCTAACCGGCGGCGCCCAGCTCGACATTGGCCAGCGCGTCATCATCGACCACGCCACCATTCGCGGGTAACGATGGTCGCCCAGCGTTCACGAGCCCAAGGCACGGTTCAGCGTGTGTGGAAGCGGTATGCGTCGTGGGTCGACGCGTCCGCATTGCACGGTGCTGGTGCTGCTAGCGCTGTCGAAGATAGCGATGGAAGAGAAATCCGTCCTGGTGAAGCGTCCGGTCGAGGCGCATTGGTCGTGGATCGTGGCTGTGGGTGGACCCCACGACCCGGGGCCCGTTGCCACCGACCAGCAACGGTGAGAACGATAGACAGAACTCATCGATCAAGTCTTCCCCAACGAATGCGGCGTTGAGCGTCGGGCCGCCCTCGATGAGCACCGTTTTTGCCCCGAGTGTCTTGAGCTGTCGCAGTGCGTCGGCGAGGTCCACGGTGGTATCCCCGGCGCTGATGATGTCGGCGACGGTACCGAGCATGTCGCGGCGGTCGGCGGGGGACTTGGCATGGGTGATCACTAAAGGACGCGCCTCGGGGTCGAAGACCCGATGATCCGGCGAGATGTTGAGCGACCCGCTCACGATGGCGATGCGTGGGAGCGGGGACTGACCCCTCGCTACCCGCATCTCCTGGATGTCCGGAGGCGTCTGCGGCCGGCGGTAGTTTTCGGCAATCACGGTTCCCGATGCGGCGATGATCACGTCGGCTACGGCACGGATTGCACGAAACGCGGCCTTATCGCCAGGTCCGCCAAGCCCGCCGGAGACCCCGTCGATGGCAACGGCGCCATCGACCGACGAGATCATGTTGGCAAGCACCCACGGTCGGTCGGCGATGGCCGCTCTCTCGTCGGCAGCGTAGATCGCGGTGGTATCGACGTCATCCACAGGGGTGGGGAAGAGTTGGTCCATACGCCGCAACGATATCGACGGTCGGCACGCACGCACGGGTACCCGCTGCTCGCAAGATGTGGACAACTCGACCGAAATCCACATAGATATTCACAGCTCGTCCTCTTTTCGCCCACAGGCAAGCGTCCGTATCGTGATGTGCGCAGCCGGAGTAGGGAACCTAGGCACGCTGGAGGGACCACTCACGTGGGAACTTGACCCCAGGGGACCCTGCGCCGGCTGCCAACGCGTTCAGGGAACAATTCACTGCTCGAAATCGTTGACAAATACCCGAATCATTCGTTCTTCTGGAGGTACCGCCTCCACTCAGAACCGGCGAGACCTCGTGGTCTCAGCAAGGAACATCATGTCGCTCGCATCGCATCCTCTCGGCGCAGCTCTCGGCTTTCGGCGAGTACACACTTCCCCGGGAATCGACGTGTACGACATGTTCGAGTGGGAACGTCGCGACGCCCGCATTCATGACTGGCGTGACGGCTCTGTTGCCTTTGAACAGCTCGACATCGAGGTGCCGACCAACTGGTCGATGAACGCGGTCAATATCCTCGCCCAGAAATACTTCCGCGGGACCCCGGGAACCGTCGAGCGCGAGACCTCGCTTCGTCAGGTGGCCGATCGCGTCGTCGACACGATCACGGCATGGGGACGCCATGGCGGGTATTTCGCCGACGAGGCCGAGGCCGAAACGTTCAACGCTGAGCTCAAGTATCTGATCGTCTCGCAACGGATGGCGTTCAATAGCCCGGTGTGGTTCAACATCGGTGTAGCCGACGTGCCGCAGCAGGCGTCGGCATGTTTCATCTTGTCGGTCGAGGACGACATGGAGTCAATCCTCAACTGGTACGCCGAAGAGGGCATGATCTTCAAGGGTGGCTCAGGCGCTGGCGTGAACCTGTCGAAGATCCGCTCGTCGGTCGAGACGCTGAACGGCGGAGGTACCGCGTCGGGGCCGGTGAGCTTCATGCGTGGAGCCGATGCGTCTGCGGGAACGATCAAGAGCGGGGGCAAGACCCGACGGGCGGCGAAGATGGTCATGCTCGACATCGACCATCCCGACGTCCAAGAGTTCGTATGGTGCAAGGCCAAAGAGGAGCAAAAGGCTCGCGCCCTTCGCGACGCCGGATTCGACATGGATCTCGACGGAGCCGACTCCTTCTCCATCCAGTACCAAAATGCGAACAACTCTGTTCGGGTCACCGATGAGTTCATGGCAGCGGTGGAGGCCGGCGCGGAGTGGCACCTACGCTCGGTCACCACGGGTGAGGTCATGCGTACGGTGCCCGCCCGGGAACTGCTGCGTGACATCGCAAAGGCGGCGTGGGAGTGTGCCGATCCTGGCGTGCAGTACGACACCACGATCAACCGGTGGCACACCACTCCAAACGCAGGCCGAATCAACGGAAGCAACCCGTGTTCTGAGTACATGCATGTCGATAACAGCGCGTGCAACCTCGCAAGCCTGAACCTGCTCGCCTTCCATCGTCCCGAAGAGAGCGGCGCGCTCTTTGAGACCGATGAGTTCGTGGCCGCCGCTGAGCTGGTGTTTGCCGCCCAAGAGATCATTGTTGGCCCCGCCGACTACCCAACGGACAAGATTGCCGAGAACACCCGTAAGTTCCGCCAGCTCGGACTGGGTTATGCAAACCTCGGGGCCTTGCTCATGGCCGTTGGTGCTCCATACGACTCGGACCGCGGCCGTGCAATCGCTGCTGCGGTGACTGCGCTCATGGGCGGTTCTGCGTACAACATGTCGGCGCGAATGGCCGCACGTGTTGGTCCTTTCGATGGGTACGAAGCCGATGCCCACAACGTGCAGCGTGTGCTCGGCATGCACACAGCCGCCGTCGGCGAGATCGATGCCTCGCTCGTCCCCGAGGAGCTCCTGCAAGCCGCTCAGGCAGCGTGGGACGACACGTGTGTTCGAGCCGCCGAGCATGGTGTACGCAACGCCCAGGCGACCGTCTTGGCGCCTACGGGAACGATCAGCTTCCTCATGGACTGTGACACCACCGGCATCGAGCCAGACCTTGGTTTGGTGAAGATGAAGAAGCTGGTCGGCGGTGGGACGATGCAGATCGTGAACCAGGGTGTGGGTCGAGCGCTCACCCAGCTGGGCTACGACACCGAGGCTGTCGATGGGATCATCGACCACATTGCCGAGACCGGCTCGGTTCTCGGAGCGCCACGCCTCGCCGATGAGCACGTTGCGGTCTTTGCATGCTCGATGGGCGACAACGTGATAGCCCCTGGTGGACACATCAAGATGATGGCCGCCGTGCAGCCGTTCCTGTCGGGTGCGATCAGCAAGACCGTGAACACGCCGGAGTCCACGTCCGTCGAGGAGTTCGAAGACATCATGGTCGAGAGCTGGAAGCTGGGACTCAAGGCGGTGGCGCTCTACCGCGACAACTGCAAGGTCGGACAGCCGCTCACCGCAAAGTCGGCCGAGACCGACGACGCCGCGTCACCCGCGGCTGTCGCCGATGCCGTGGTCGCAGCCGTCGCACAACCGAGCCGGGAGAAGCTTCCGAGGTCTCGAGCCTCGCGAACATTTGAATTCCGGGTCGCCGACTGCAAGGGATTTGTCACCGTGGGCGAGTACACCGATGGCCGCCCGGGTGAGCTGTTCATCAGGGTGTCCAAGCAGGGATCGACCCTCGCCGGCATTATGGATGCGTTCGCTATCTCGGTCAGTCACGGGTTGCAGTACGGAGTGCCCCTCGGCGCTTTCGTCGATGCCTTCGTCGGCATGCGCTTTGAGCCCGCCGGCATGACCGACGACGCAGACCTGCGGATCGCATCGAGCCTCATGGATTACCTCTTCCGCCGGCTCGCGGTCGAATACATGACGATTGAGGAGCGCAAGGCTCGCAACATCTTGACCACTGGTGAACGGAGCCAACCAACACTTCCGGGCGTGGACGAGGCCGTCACCCCGTCGATCCAAGGGCTCGATGTGCCGAGCGATCCTCCGTCGACCCCGGCCTACGCACCAACGGCTCCAGCGCCGGTCGCTGATGCAGCGGTGTCTGACGCTCCTTTCTGCGGCCAGTGCGGCACGCAGATGGTTCGTGCGGGAAGCTGCTATGCCTGCCGCGATTGCGGCTCGACTAGCGGATGCTCATGACGGTTACGCCTTCGAACTTCTCTATTCAACAGACGATCCCGGGTACCCGGCGCAGCAACACCTCCGTTATCGGCGTCCTACGGTTTTCCTTTGGAACAATGGGCTCTGGCAAGTCGACCCAGGCTCTCCAGATCCATCACAACCTGACCCATGGCGGCCTCAACGGCGCGCTGTGTAGCATGCTCGATCGCAAGGGAGCCCGAGTGAGTTCCCGGCTCGGTGTCAGCGCAGAGGCAGTGGTGATCGACCCCGAGGTCGATATTCGAGAGATTGCTCGGAACGGGGGACAGGTTCTGGACTACCTCGTGTGCGATGAGGTCCAGTTCTACTCACCGACCCAAATCGAACAGCTCGCGGAGATCGTTGATGAACTGCGCCTCGACGTCTTTGCGTTTGGTTTACTCACCGACTTTCGAGGTCGTTTGTTCGACGGTACGGCACGGTTGCTCGAGCTTGCCGATGTTGCCGAGGCAATTCAATGCGAGGCTCGCTGTTGGTGCGGCGACAGAGCCACGCACAACGCTCGCGTGGTCGACGGCGTTCAGGTATACGACGGAGAGCTGATGGTCGTCGACGACCCAGCACAGGCGCCCGACGTCCGGTACGAACTCCGCTGCCGTAAGCACTGGACTGCTGGCCAGGGCCGTCCCGACATCGTCCTCGAGTAGAGGCCGCTTGCGTTACGGGCGGCAGCTCACCATTGTTTCGGCCGGCACGCGACAGCGGTCGACGCCGTTTCCGCCAAAGAGCTCGTCGAGACCTTTGCCGCCCACGAGCCGATCGTTCCCAGCGCCGCCGAAGACCACATCGTCACCAAGGCCTCCCTTGACGTAGTCGCGCCCGGTAAAGCCCTTTAGGTCGTCGTTTCCAGCGTTGCCTTCGATGTCGTCGTGGCCGTGGCCGCCGTTGATGTCGTCGGCGCCACCCCGACCGCGTATCTGGTCGGCCCCGGGACCACCGAGGATCGTGTCGTTGCCATCGCCAGCGTCGATGATGTCCTCGCCAAAGCCGCCACAGATGAGATCGTCCCCGCCGAGCGCATTGACCGTGTCGTTGCCGAGCCCGGCGAAGATCACGTCTCGTCGTTCTGTCCCCACGAGCACGTCATCGCCGTTGGTACCAACAATCGTTGCAGGGACACCGGCACAAGAGGGGAGGAAGGCGCGAGCGTTTAGATCTACGGGGCCGGGGAGCGAAAGGCTGCCGTGGCCGTAGCGGGTGTCTGCGCCGGGTTCGCCTTGGTCCGAGGTAATGAGCGGAATCAGCGCCTCGGCTTCGGTGGCGGACTCGATGACTCGAGCGCCACGCATGACCGCCATGACACCGCTGACCACTGGTGCGCTTGCGCTGGTCCCTGAGAAACAGAAGTTGAAAAAGTCGGGAACCGGCAGACATGACGGGCCCGCAAGATCGACGCCGTTCCGGCCGTCGAGAGTCGGCCCGTGCGAGGAGTAGTCGGCCAGCAGCGGGCTTGCGGGCTGCACGGTCGCTCCCACCGTTAGCGCTCCGGTGCTACGTGAGTCGGCGCCAGGACCAGTGGCGGCGCCGGCGTTGACCCATTCATCCATCAGCGTTTGGTTGCCGAGGATCTGGATGGTGTCGACGCCGTCGGGCTGGGGGTCTCCGAAGCGGCGAATCGCGAGGTAGTCGCGGTCGGTCGATCCCGAGCAGCGAGTTTCGATGTGCTCGAGCGGCCGGTGGGCGGCTTCGTTCTGGGTGTCCTCGCCGCGGGCTTCGGGAGTGAGGTCCCCCTCGTCGTCGTAGATCCAGATGTCGTAGTCGGTGGCGATCGTCGACGTGTCCCAGTCGTCCCAACGCATGCCGAGAAGGAAACCGCACGTGAAGCCCATGCGCTCCGAGCCGTCGGCCCAATTGTGGAACCCGTTGCCGTCCGGGTCGTTGAACTGGCCGATCCAGTTCTGTCCGGGACGGTCCTCGCTGCCTCCGGCGTTTCCGCCCGCGGCAACCCAGACCATGTCGTGCGACACCGCCCGGTTGACCAATGCCGCTGTCGGCCCGGAGCCGTCGCCGGCGCCGTCGAATTCGGAGGTTTCCGACCTGTTGATGACGGTGACGCCCTGCTCTGCAAACCAGTCGATCGCCGCGGCGAGGTCTCCGGTGGTCGCAACCGTGGCAAAGTACAACTCTGCGTCGGGGGCGACCCGGTGGATAATCTCCGCTACCGCTACACCGTGGGGGCCGCCGTTGCGGACCGTGATCGCGCACGAGCGACCTTTCTCCTGGCAGAAGGTGCCCGCTGGGGCGGGGACGCGACCCTGTGCGATCGCAAACTCGAGTTCTTCGGTGCCAAAGATGTCGAGGATGCCGACCTTTTGCCCCACTCCCTTGTGTCCAACGTCGTGCCAGGGTTTGAGCTGCAGGGTGTTCTCGACGGTGTTCGTCAATGCAGGATTGATCTGCAGGGATTGCGAGGCCGGAATCGCGGTTGTTACTTGGGCCACTCGAGTGACGCCGTTGGCTGCGTTCAACCGTTCGAGCGCGAACGCTGGCACACGGGCTTCGACGAAGAAGCCGGGCACTCGTGCATACGCTTCACCGCTCGCCGCGGTGATCGCCGCGGTGACGATTTCGAGGTCTGGGCCGTAGACCTCGACATCGACGGTGGTGCCTTGTGGCGCTCTCGAGGGATCGGCCGCCAACTCGGCGAGCTCGCTGTCACCAATGGACTCTTCGTCAACCGAATTATCGATGTGGGGAGCCGGGGATTCGTCGGGCCCGGCCTCTTGAGCTGCCGCGGGCGCAATCCCAAGGGTCGTTGCGAGCAGACAACCCGCGACGATGCCCCCGAGTCGGCCCGTTCGGGCGCGGCGGAGCAGCGGCGAAGTCATTGTGGCTAGGGTAAACCAGGCAAGGAATATGGCCACATCGGAGATGCGGCATGTGACATGCGCGAACTGGTGTTAGCGGTTATCGATCGAGACGTAATCACGGCTCTCGACACCGGTGTACACCTGACGAGGACGCGCAATACGTGACTCTTGCTGGAGCATCTCTTGCCAGTGCGCAAGCCAACCAACCGTGCGTGGAATAGCAAACAGTACGGTGAACATTTCGACGGGGAAGCCCATCGACTGGTAGATCAGGCCCGAGTAGAAATCGACGTTCGGGTACAACTTGCGGTCGATGAAGTAGGGATCGGCCAATGCGACCTCTTCAAGCTTGAGCGCAATGTCGAGCAGTGGGTTCTGGCCGGTCACCTTAAAGACGTCGTGTGCGGCGTCCTTGATGATCCGAGCGCGTGGGTCGTAGTTCTTGTACACCCGGTGGCCAAAGCCCATGAGGCGTTCTTCGCCGCTCTTAACCCGCTCCATGTACGCAGGAACGTTCTCGTAGCTTCCGATCTCGGCGAGCATCCGGAGGACTGCTTCGTTCGCTCCACCGTGGCGTGGGCCGTAGAGCGCTGCACATGCGGCGGCGACCGATACATATGGATCGGCATGTGCCGAGCCAACGACGCGGGCGGCCGTCGTCGAACAGTTCTGCTCGTGATCAGCGTGCAGGATGAAGAGAATCTCCATGGCGCGCTTGAGTGCCGGATCGGGGATGTAGTCGTCCTCGGCGATCGAGAACATCATCGACAAGAAGTTCGACGCATAGTCGAGGTCGTTGCGAGGGAACACGAACGGGAGGCCCTTGCTGAAGCGGTACGCGGCGGCGGCGAGGGTTGGCATCTTTGCGATCAGACGAACGATCTGATGCATCCGGTTCTCGGGATCCTCGATGTCCTTCGACTCGGGGTAGAAGGTCGACAAGCCAGCGACCGAGGACGTGAGCAGGCCCATTGGGTGAGCGTCGTAGTGAAATGCATCGTGCACGTGACGACGGAAGTTCTCATGCAAGTAGGTGTGATGGGTGATTTCGTTCGTCCACGCATCGAGTTCGGTCGTGTTGGGCAGTTCGCCGTTCAGCAGGAGGTACGACACCTCGAGATGTGATGACTTCTCGGCCAGCTGATCGATTGGGTAGCCGCGGTATTCGAGCACACCATTGCCACCATCGAGGAAGGTGATTGCTGACTCGGTGCTCGCAGTTGTTCCGAACGCTGGGTCCAGGAACCACGTACCGGGCATGAGCTTCTTCCAGGCTCCGGCGTCAACCGCTCCGTTAACGATTGGAACCTCTACGGTCTCGCCGGTGCGGTTGTCAGTAATGGTGATGCTTTCGCTCACGAAATCTCCAGTATCGAGGGTGAGATAAGAAGCGCCCGTCCAGCTCCCCATTGAGCGGCATTGCGTCCCGATCCATCATACGGCCCTATTGCTGTGCTGCCTGCACTAGGGCGGCGGATACGGGTGGGGGCCTCTGGCTGGCTGCCGAGCATCGACGAGCCGCTAGGCGAGGGATTGCGACAGCAGAAGTTACAGCGGGGTGTTGTCGTGCTTGCGTCGCGGGAGGATCTCGCGCTTGGATGCAAGCAGCTGCAAGCCATGTCCGATCTCGGAACGCGTCTGCTCTGGGGTTATCACCGCATCGACCGTGCCACGTTGGGCGGCGATGTAGGGATTGAGCAGTCGCTCCTCGTAGGCGGCTTCGAGTTCAACACGTTCGTCGGCATCGGCCTTGCGGTGCAAGATCTCGACGGCCCCCTTGGCGCCCATCACCGCAATCTCAGCCGATGGCCAGGCGAAGGCGAGGTCATTGCCCATGTTCTTTGAGTCCATGACGATGTACGCACCGCCGTAGCTCTTGCGGAGGGTCACGTTGATCCGGGGGACTGTCGCCCTGGCGTAGGCAAAGGCGAGTTGCGCTCCGTAGCGAATCATGCCGCGCCACTCGAGGTCCTTGCCGGGGTAGAAGCCGGAGGTATCGACCAACGTCACGAGCGGAAGGTTAAAGGCATCGCAGAACGCAACAAATCGGCCTCCCTTTTGCGAGGACGGGATATCGAGCGTGCCAGCGATCGCCATGGGCTGATTCGCAACGATGCCTACCGGCAAGCCTCCGATCGAAGCAAAGCCCGTGACGAGGTTGTTTGCGTAGGTTGGACGTGACTCGAGGAACCAGCCGTCGTCGACGATCTCGGCAATCACATCGCGGACGTCGTACGCCCCGGTCGGTGTGTCCGGGATGATCTCGCCCGCCTCGGGAACCGGGCGGTCGATCGGGTCGGTGCTCGCAATGAAAGGCGCTGGCTCTTCGTTGTTCGATGGCAAGACGCTCAGCAAGTCGTCGACGAGCGCGTATGCCGCGTCGATGTCAGGAACTTGCATCGATGCAACGCCGGCTTGGTTCGCCAGAACGCTCGCTCCGCCGAGCTCGGTGCGGTTGAACTCAACGCCGGTGAACTCGCTCACCATCGCAGGGCCGCTTACGAAGGCGTGGCTGTGGTCGACGACGATTACGTGATCGAGGAGTCCGAGAAGCAGGGCCGGACCGGCAACGGCGTCTCCGTGGAGCACACCGATCATCGGTACGCGGCCCGAGCACGCGGTGAGCTGGCGAGCTGCGCTGCCGATGGCGAACGTTACAGCGAGCTCTTCCTCAGCGGACGGTCCGTTGGCCCGGAATTCACAGACAAACGGAATTCCCTGCTCACGGGCGTTCGCTGCGCCCGATGCAATGAGATTCGCGTCGGCGGACGTGAGTGCGCTTTCCTCGCGAGTCGCGATACGGACGACGACGCGTCGGCGACCATCGCTTCCTCGCTCGACCACGCGGGTACTGCGTTGAACATCAGGATCGAGAGCCGTCACGTCCCGAAGTGTATTGCTGCCTTGTCAGCGCCGACCGCATCGAGAGCGTGATTTCAGAAATTCTCGCTCGCAAGCGGACACCTAAAGGCAACAGTTTTGGCACTTTTGTTCCGCGCCGAATATTCCGTAGTAGCTGTCGTAGACAAAACGAGATACGGACAGACGGCAGGTGGCGATCATGGTGAAAAGACTTCTTCATAGACTGAAGGCTCGCGGCGATCGAGGCACCGCCATCGTCGAATACGCGATGCTCATGGGAACGCTCGCTGCCATGTCGCTTGGCAGCGTCCAGCTGATATCTCAGCACGTCGCATCAGATTTCGACGACATCGTTGCCGTCGTGCAATCGATGGCGCCGGTGGAGGACGAAGCCGTCGACCTGGCGACCGGCGCTGGTCCCTCCGGCAGCGAGTCCGATGACTCCGACCCAGATCAGACGTCAAACGGCGGAGCCTTGGATGTCTACGACGACGGTGACAGGACCTGCCCAACGGGCTGGCGTTTGATCCCCAACAACTCGACCAAAAAGAACGGCCAAGACGTCGATGCCAATGGCGATGGCCTGATTTGTGAAAAGGACATTCCCGGCAACGGCAAGGGAAACACCAATCAGAACACGAACGTCAAAGACAACAACGGCAAGTAGCGCCGACGCGGCCGCTAGTCGTCTGCAACGGTGACGTGAAGGCCTGGTTGCTGCGCTCCGCGCTCGGCCACGACCTCGCCGATTACCTGCTGGACAGCCCTCGCCGGCGCCGGAAGTGTGGTCCAGCGACGGTACGCCAGCCCAACGCTTCGGGTCGACATATCGTCGACATTGACGATGCACCAGTCGTTGCCTTCGCCAAAGGGAGCCGCCGTAGCGGGAACCAAAGCGGGTGCATATCCCTGAAACGCGAGCGACGCCAGCAGGCGCATGCCATCGAGTTCGGCCGCTGGCTTGAGCACGATGCCGAGTTCGGCGGCGGCTTCGTCGACCTCGTTTCGGAACTGAGTCCCCTCCGGAGGCAACACGATTTCGTGCTTTGCGAGGTCGGCCAGCGTCACTCTCTCGTGTTTGGACAACGGATGCGTCTTGGGAACAATGAGGATGCGTTCCTCATCGAAGAGCGGCTCGGAGGCAAGTTCGGGTTCGCTCAGCGGCAGGTTCAGAACAGCCATTGTTAACTGCCCACTCTGCAGCTGCGGCAACAAGCCTGTGGTGGTCGCGTCGACCACGACGAGGTGTACACCAGGGAAGTCCTTCTTCAGTGCCGTCAGGAGCGCTGGCACGAGCCAACGTCCTGTCGTGCCGATGATGCCGAAGCGAACAGTGCCACGAATGTCGTCGCGGAGCGCAGACACATCGGCGGGGATTGCCTGGAGCTCGGCCTTGATACGTAGCGCTCGAAGGACGACAACCTCGCCCTCTGCGGTTAACTCGCCGGTGCGCCGGTCGACCAACACCGCGTCGAGTTCTCGCTCGAGGCGAGCCACGTGCGTTGAAACATTTGACTGCACCGTGTGGAGGGCTCGGGCAGCGGCAGAGAAGCTTCGGTGTTCCGAGACCGCCACGATGGCGTTGAGCTGGCGAAGATCCATGAGTCTTGGATCAGCCTGCTGTCTGCTGTCGGATCAGGTTGAGTGCAGATCCTGCGTGGAACCACTCGATCTGATCGGGGGAGAGCGTCTGGTTTGCCTGGAATTCGATGCTCTCGCCGTCGGCCTTATGCAGGACACAATCGACGGGCTTGCCCGGGGAGAGCTCGGCGAGGCCGGTGATCGAGATCGTGTCTCCCTCTTCGATTGCAAGCCAAAAGTCAGGGTCGGCAAACGTGAGTGCCAACACGCCCTGCTTCTTCAGGTTCGTCTCGTGGATTCGAGCAAACGACTTGGCGAACACGGCATGGCACCCACGGAAGCGTGGCTCCATGGCCGCATGTTCACGGCTGGAACCCTCACCGACGTTTTCCTCACCAATGAACACCCAGTTGATGCCCTTTTCGTGCAGGCTTTTTGCAATGTTTGGGTAGCTCTTGGTCTGGCCATCGGATGGGTCGACGGCTAGCTCGCTCTCGCCGGTATAGGCGTTGACGACACCGAGGTACAGGTTGCCCGAAATGTTCTCGAGGTGGCCGCGGTACTTGAGCCATGGGCCAGCCATCGAGATGTGGTCGGTGGTGACCTTGCCCATGCCTTTGCCAAGGATCGGGAGCTCGAGGTAGTCGTTGCCGTCCCATGCCGGGAATGGCGTGAGCAACTGGAGTCGATCAGAGTCCGGGGAGACGCTGATGTCGATGTCGGAAGCGTCCTCTGGGGGAGCGATGAACATCGACGTGCCGTCTTCGAACCCGGCGCTCGGCAATTCGATCGCCGCACCCACGGTGAGCATGACCTGTTCGCCAGCGTCGTTGGTCAACGTGTCGGTCTTTGGATCGAAGTCGAGCGTGCCTGCGAGAGCGAGTGCAACCGTTGTCTCGGGCGACGTCACAAAGGCAAGGGTTGCTCCGTCGCCATCGTTGCGCTTTGGGAAGTTGCGGTTGTACGACGTCACGATGCTGTTGGCGGTGCCTTCGCTGCCTTCGCGGTCATCGCGCTTCCACTGGCCAATACATGGACCGCAGGCGTTGGCGAGAACGATGCCCCCGATTGCTTCGAGGTCGGCGAGGAAGCCATCGCGTTCGATGGTGCGCATTGTTGCCTCAGAGCCAGGCGTAACCATGAACGGCACCTTGGCGGTGAGACCCTTGGCGGCAGCATCGCGGGCGATCGAGGCTGCACGGCTGATGTCCTCATAGGAAGAGTTCGTGCAAGAACCGATCAGGGCCGCCGAGATTTCCTTTGGCCATCCGTTGAGCTCGGCTTCGGCACCGAGTTTGCTGAGCGGACGGGCAAGGTCAGGGGTATGTGGGCCGTTGATCAGCGGCTCGAGGGTGCTGAGGTCGATTTCGATGACCTGGTCGAAGTAGTCGCCGGGGTTTGCGTAGACCTCGTCGTCGGCCCGCAGATGGTGGGCGACCTTGCGAGCAGCGTCGTCGATTTCTTCGCGGCCGGTGGCCTTTAGGTAACGACTCGTGGCGTCGTCGTAGGCAAACAACGACGTGGTAGCGCCGATCTCGGCACCCATGTTGCAGATCGTGGCCTTGCCCGTAGCGGACATGCTTTCGGCTCCGGGGCCGAAGTATTCAACGATTGCGCCGGTTCCACCCTTGACGGTGAGGATCTCGGCGACCTTCAAGATGACGTCCTTCGGCGCAGCCCATCCGGTGAGCTCACCGGTCAGGTGCACGCCGATCGCCTTTGGCCAACGGACGTTCCACGGGAATCCGGTCATGACGTCGACAGCGTCCGCGCCGCCCACGCCGACAGCGATCATGCCGAGGCCACCAGCGTTTGGCGTGTGGCTGTCGGTGCCGAGCATCATGCCGCCGGGAAACGCGTAGTTCTCGAGCACAACCTGATGGATAATGCCCGAGCCCGGGGCCCAGAATCCGCCACCGAACTTGGCGCTGACATCCTCGAGGAACTGATACACCTCTTTGTTGGTGTCGGCGGCGACAGCGAGGTCGGTCTTGCCGTCGACGCGGGCCTGAATCAGGTGGTCGCAGTGTGTTGTGGTCGGGACCGCTGTCTGCGGAAGACCTGCGGTCATGAATTGCAGCCAGGCCATCTGTGCAGTGGCATCCTGCATCGCGACACGATCTGGGCGAAGGTCGGTGTAGCTAACGCCGCGCTCCATGCCACCGGTGTCGACGTCGTCGAGGTGGTTGATCAAGATCTTCTCGGTGAGCGTCAGCGCCCGGCCGAGACGCTCACGGCCCTTCGCAAGACGCTCATCGAGCGTGCCGTAGACGGCGTTGATCAGTTCGATAGGGGTGTTGGCGTAAACGGCCACGTGGCGATACCTCGGTTGCTCGGCAAACAGTGCAAGCTTACCGTGCCGAGGCCGTAGAGATCCGGGAACTCAAGCTTGGCGCATCGATGCCGACGGGCACCGTGTGTTGCACCTCGCCATCCATCGACGTCTACTGAGTGCGTTCTTCGCGATCGTAGTGCTCTCGTCGTGTGCGGGATCGGACGACTTTGCTCGCGAAGACGCGATCAACGCACTCGAGACGACCGGAGCAAGCGAGGCCGAGGCTACGTGTATGGCCGACACCCTCGATGTGCTCGGTCGCGTCGAGGCAGCCGACCCGCGTCGCGACCGGACGTCGCAGGATCATGAAGCACTCGTGAGTGCCTCAGGTCGTTGTATCGGAACCGGTTCGGTCCCGGACGTGGAGGTGGCCGGGACCCAGATCGTCAATCCGCCAGCCAGCGATCCAGAGCCGTCGGCGAGTGGGGTGTCGGGAGGTTCGGAGTATTCGGAACCAACAGGTTCTGACGCTGGAGCGCGACGTCAACGGGCGATATCGCGGCTTGAGTCGTTCGGCCGCACCGTCGAAGATGCCACGTGCATCGTCGATCAGTTGATCGAGGTGTATGCCGATGACGTGTTCGATTCCCCAAATTTTGGTGTGGGACTCGACCCCTTTGAGGCGCACGCGTTCGTTGTGTGCGCTGCCGGAGAAATCTGAGCCCTCGCTGTTTCAACACCGCGAGACAACCGTTTCACGCAGGATTGCTAACCGGGCGCGGGCGCACGTACGCAGATCGCGAGGCGGATTGCGGAGCTGGTACTGAGAGTGGTGCGGTCCCTATCGAGTCCCAGCGCGAGCGCTGACCCGACTGGGACGATCCCAATGTTTGGTGTGGGTACCTCAACAAAAGGACCCCACGACATGAAGTCCATCAAACGTTTGATCATCACCGCTTCAGCGGTTCTCGGCGCAGCGGCTGGCTCGGCGCTTGCCTCAGGAACCCTCGAAGGTGCTGTCGGAATCTGGACCGGCTGATACCGAGATTCGGGCTGCCAATCGGTCGTAGCCGGTTGGCAGCCGGACCTCGAGGTCGTCGCAGACCCGACGCACCTCATCGAGTGCGAGCTGCAGTGTTGCTAGATCGTCGTGTCGATGAGCGAGGTCTGCGACGGCCATGAATGGTCGCTCATCTACCGGTGCAAGTCTGCGGAGCGCGTCGAGGGCCCACGATGCCGATGCCTCTCCATGATCGACGACCAGTTCGAGCGCTGAGGAAACCGCAACATCGAGAGAGCGACGCTCGGAATCGACCCAGTCGTGATACACATCGAGCTCCAACAGCGGGCCCTGATACATATCGACTACTGCGGCGGCCGCCTCTACATCGTCTGGATGTGTTCGGAGGCGACGGAGCAGATCGCGAACCTCGATCAAGTCCGACGTGACGTCGGTGCTCAGTCCGATCGACTGCCCGCGACGCTCGACGGCCTCTTGGCCCAGGGCCAGCCGGGCCCTGCTAACGACGTTCTTTAACCGGCGCAGCCCAACATCGGTTGGCACGTCTCCCCATAAATGCTCGATGACGACATCGACCGGTACGGCCTTGAGTCGGACACCAAGGAATTTGACGAGTTCGGTCGCTTTGCCGCCCGAGATCACCCGCTCGCCGTCGGGGGCCTGTACGGCGAAGTTGCCCAATAGCTGAAGCCGAATTTTCGGAGAGCTCGAGCTTGCGTTAAACGAGCGGACCATGGTGTCGACGAGCGGACCAAGTCCGTATCGGTTCGCCTCGTCTTGCGCGTGCGTGATGTCGGTATGACCCTCGGAGAGCGCAACAGCAAGATCGATACGCCACTCGCGTTCGAGGGGTATCTCCGCTGTCTCTCGGAGTTCGGTGGCGAGCATCCGCACATCGGGGTCTCGGCGGAACGCGGCGACATAGACCTGGGCACATCCGACCTCGACCGGCGACTCAACCTGGCGAGCCCTGGCTCGTTCCAGGAATCCGATTGCCGAGTCGTAGTCTCCGGCTGCTGCTGCAGCGACGGCCGCATCTGCAAGAAAGACCGCTCCTGTCGGATGGCTGAACAAGCTGCCGAGGAGCGTTTCGGCTCGCCGTTGGTTCGTGATGACACCGTCGCGGTCTTGCTGATACCCGGCAAGGATCATGGCCGACCAGCCGTGGTACGCGTCGATCCAGGGCAGGCCTGCTCCGTCGAGAAGTTCGTCGACCTTCTGACTGGTCTGCATTGCGAGCTCGACATCGCCGAGCATTGCGTAGTTGCGCTCGAGCAAGGTCAGGCTCTTCAGCAGCGCTTGGGGCTGTCCGGTGGCAAGTTCGCATGCGCGGCCGAGGATCTCGATAGCTCGGGCGTAGCTACCGAAATGGAAGAAGGCGGAGCTCGCGAGAACACGGATTGCCGACGAGGCTCGTGCTGGCTCACCAACGAGCTCCCAGTCGTTCGCGACGGACTCGAGGTTGGCCGCTGCCTGGTACATGCCTTGGAGATCGCCGCCGTTTTGGATCTCCAGAATCACTTCCACTTCACGCAGGCGAATTTGAGCGAGCGAGCTTGCATGTTCCCGGGCCTGGTCGAGCAGGATCCGGTGCCGTGAGCGGATGGCTGCTTCGTCGGTGTCAGGAAGGTCGAGTAGTAGGAGCTCAGCCTTTGCCTCGATCTCGAGGTCGGGTCGCAACTGATCTTCCGCGATCGTGGCCGCTTGCTGGAGGGTGCGGCGCATGGAGATGAGGTCGCCGTGATTGTGGTGGACCCGCGCCAATCGCAGGTGGAGTGAACCATCGTCCTTCTCGGTGTCGAGCACCGTGCGAAGCAAGGACAGCAACAGGGACTGGCTGCCCTCGTCGAGCTTATGGACCGGCACCGATCGTAGTGCTGTGGCAGCAGCGGCAGGTTGCCCTGCGGTGAGCAGGATTCGAGCGCCTGCTACCATTCCGGCATCGGCGACGAGCTCAGGGGCGAGCGACCTTGCGGTCTGCTCATCGAGGGTCGCGCTCGCTCGCAACGACGATCGTACGGGCTCGAGGATCTCGTACCAGCCCGGATGGGTCTCGATGATCGGTAGGCCAGCGCGCTGGATGCGGGCGAGACCGCGTTCGCCAAGCAGTGACGAGACGATTCCCGGGGAGATCTTGGTGAAATGGGTGAGCTGGCCAACCTGGTGCCGGTCCGTCTTCGACAGTTCGATCGTGCACGAGTCGATCAGCGGCTGCAGGTGTGGGCCCTTGTGGAGACGATCGTATGCCTCCGAAGGACTCAACTGGTCCGTCTGGCTCGCAACATCGAGACAGGCGCAGAAGTACTCTGGCCAGCCGCGTGTGAAGAGATGTATCGAGCGGGCTACCGACTCATCGACGCCGAGGCGCGCTGCTTCGTGGATCGCCTCACTCTCGGTGAAGCGAAGCGTGCGGTGATCGATGAGCTGGGCGTTCGGGATCTGGGCAAGGTTTGGGATCTCGCGACCTGTAAAGACGACATGTTTTCTCAGCAGCTTCTCGATGCCGAGTCGCGACGGGTCGACCGAGTCGAGGTCGAGGACGGTCGCTGGAACCGCCTGCTCGCTCGACTGCAGGTGCGCAGCAATCGAGCCGACGCCGAATCCCGGAGGAGCAGCGATGACCGTGGGATGTGTTGAAGAAAAGACAAGGGCGGACACTCTCTCCCGCCATTCGCGTGCGTCACCCAACCTCATTAATCGTGCACAATCCTTCCAACCGCCAGCCCATAGTTTGGCCCAATTTTGGTTCGTGAGCACGACAATTCTTGCGCGAAGTGCCACAGACCTACCTATTTGGGCACCCGCATGCTCAAAAGGGAGCGCCCGATCGGGCAATGTGTGGCGGGCGCGCACGTATGGCGACCACGTCGAAGGTGCAGCGGGGCACCTGCTTGGGAAAGATCGCGCCGCCACTCACAACGGCGGGATTGTCATAAGTCACGATCTTCGTACGTAAGCAGGTGCCCGCTACGAGCGTCCGTTCGACGGCTGGGCGTCGAACGGGTATGAACCGCCGTCCATGACCGTGTTTTAGATGAGTCGGGTCCCACTTCGGTCCCAAACGGGGTCTGAGAGCCTGAATTCGGTGAGTATGTGTTGACTACTTGGGCCAGCTTCGGGACTTCGGGCCGTTGCGTCGCGGCCGGTCGGCATCGAGTTCCCACACCCGTCGCCACGTCGCCGTCTGCGGTCCGGTCAGCAATGGCGTGTCCTGGGCGTGCGCACGCTTGCGAGCGTCCCACCAGTTGGTCATAGCTTCGTCAGCGAGCTCGGCGACGCGGGCCTCGATCCGATCGTTGAACGCCCGAGCGTCCTCGTCGGGATCGCAGTACATGGGTTCGCCAAAGGTGATCGTGGTGCGGCTTGGGGTAGGGGTGCTCTTGCCCTTGCGCAGGATCCGGCCGGTGCCTTCGATGTGCACAGGGACTACCGGGACACTCGTCCGCTGAGCAATAAAGGCCGCGCCGCCACGGAATGGCTGACCCCAGCCATCTGGGCTTCGTCCACCCTCGGGAAAGACCACCAATGACCAGCCCTCGTCGATCAAATCGCGCGCGAGGTCCGTCGACGCGCGACTGATCTTGGTTCTATCGATTGGAATGGCGCCGATGACCAGTGCGGAAAGGACGCCGGTGACGCGGGTGCCGAAGAAGTAGTCAGCGGCGGCGCCGATAACCACCCGATGTCGCCACGGCATCGGCAGAGAACTCAAGAGCAGGGGGGTGTCGACGTGACTGTGATGGTTCGCTGCAAAGACCGCCGGCCCCTCGAGGCCATGAAGGCGGTCCATGCCTCGCTTGGTCGGTTGCGCAAGCCCGGCCATCACCGGGCGAACCATCGTGTCGATGAGCACGGCGCGGGTCCTGCGGGCGGGTTCGGTGCGGGCCCAGTCCGTTGGGAAGTTCGTGCCCGTAACACTCTGCTTTTCGGGGGCCTCCACCGTCTGGGGCACCGTGGGGGCCGTGTACGGAAATGGCAGCGCTTGCAATGGCTTGCGGAGCTTGCCGACCAAGGGAACTTCGGTTCCAGCGAGACGCTGGGAAACCTTTGCTCTGTAGTTGCTGACAGCGGTCATCGTGGCCTACTTCACGTCCGCCATCAGCATTGGCGGGTTGTGGTAGTGGGTGATTGTTGGCTGTGGTCCAACCGTGTCGGTCGCCATCTCGAGCGCATCCTGCAAGGTCGAGGCTGGGCGGAAGCCCAAGCGTCGTACCGCTTTGGGGTCGCCGCCGACGATGATGACCTGGCCGAGGTGCTGTAGGGCGTGGCTGCACCAATACCACATGTAGAAGGGGTGGACGCCGTGGTAGGCGTAGCTGGTGCGGTACAGGTGTCGGTACCACTCGTCTTCGGCGTACTGCTTCTCGTACTTCTTCTCGATCTCGTGCGGATCGGTCGTATCTGCGAGCACTTGCTCGAAGAAGTCGATGTAGCTCGGGTGGTGCACCGGGTTGAAATCCCATGGCGTTGGATGGCTCATGATGAGCACCCCGCCTTCGCGAACGAGCGGCTTGCCCCGATAGAGATTGAAGAAGTACCCAAGCCCGAGTACCGCAACAAGGATTGGGTTCATGACCGAGTTGACGTTGTAGGGGGAGATATAGGGCAGCCCCATTGTCATGATGTCGGTTTGGCCTTCAACGGGAACCAGGTGTTGCGCAAAGGTGTTCTCTGTCGTGACCTTATGGACGGCTTCGATCTCGCCAGCCTGCACCGAGGTCAGCTCGTAGGGAGCCTTCCAGCTGTGGAACACCTTTCGACGCGCCGAAGGGGTCATGTAGCTGAGCCCGCCCTGCATAGCGAGGAACTTTGCTCGGTCGCGACCGGTCCATTCCCATTCGCGCTTCTGCAGCATCGACAGCGGTCCGGTCTCGCCGAACGTGTTGTTGTTGATCGTTGTTTCGATCTGAAAGATCTTCACGCCAGCGTTGCGGATCACATCGCCCTGACGCCAGTTCTTCGTATGAAGTTCGGAGTTCGGTGGGTCCATAAACGACTTGGACTTCTGCATGGTGTCGACGTTGTGGTGATGTCGCAGCGCCGTGTAGCCAGACAGGCCAGTCGCCGTGCTCTTGTGTCCGCCGTCCATCGAGACGAGATTGATGTTCACGTAGACGGTGAGGTCGCTGTCGACCGCGCGCTTGGAGATCTGGACCTCTTCACCGTGGTTCGTCGTGCCGAGATGGGTCATGCCATCAGGGTCTTCGGCGTCATGGTTGTAGAGGCGTCCGCTCGGAGCGAACGCGTCGTACACGCGGTCGCCAACGGCGTGTCGAAGCTCATCTTCGGTCATCCGACGGTGCAGCGCGAGCGCAGCGATGATGTGCACATCGTCCACACCGACCTCGGCGGCAATGTCGAGAACCGCTTCGATCACGCGTTGGCGGATATCGGGCTTGCGCATTGGAGGAAGCGGCAAGCTGATGTCGTCAAAGGCGATCGTCAGCTTCATATCGGCGGTCATCAACGCCCGCAGCGGCTCGGAATCGATCGGGTTCTCGAGTGCGTCGCGAATCGCCTGATCAGGATCGATCAGTCCGCGCAGTGGCTCGGCGGGGTAGATGATTCGTGATCGTCCAACGGGCAACTTCTCCATGCGGAAGTTCTCACCGTGGTGGAACAGCACCGGGGGAGTAGAGGCGTCGACATCGAGCACGAGTCCAGGACGAGGTGCTTTGCGGGGGCTCATCGGCGGGTTTTCTCCTTGGCGAGGCCAGAGCCGCGATTCATCATCGCACTCAGCATCGGTTCAGAACGGGCGCCGGTTCGTGGCGCGATAGGAAGTGGTCGTCCGGGGGCCCCGGACTGCTTGCGGAAGTCTTCGACAAGCCAGCCGCGCTTTCGGGCGATGGCAGCGAGTTTGGTTTCGGGGTTCACCGCAACGGGGAAGCCAACGGCTTCGAGCATGGGTAGGTCGCTCGAGGAGTCTGCGTAGGCGACCGACTCGCGTAGGTCGATGTTGTTGGCCGCGGCGTAGTCGGCGAGGGCCTGGTAGCGGTTCTCGGCCGTGGGTGGGACCGACGACATGCCTCCGGTATACCGCCCATTCACCGAGCTCATCTCGGCGGAGATGATGTCATCAAACAGTGGTCGGAGGGGTTCGACAACAAATTCGAGGGCCCCGGTGATCAGAAGCGTTCGATGGCCGAGAGCACGGTGCTCGCGGACGCGTCGGATCGCTGCTGGGAAGGACTTTGACAGCAAGTAGTGGCTGAGAAGTTCTTGAGCGTCGGCTTCGATCTGATCGGTGTAGGCGCCGCGGTAGTTGCGGTAGAAGCTGCGAAGGAAGTCGCTGCGGTCTTTGCGGTCGAGGGCGAGCCAACCCGGCCCTTGTGAGAGCGCCTTAGCGGCAAAAATGACGCGGTCACGAGGAGCGAGGTTTCGGGTGGCGAGCCACGCAAACGAGGTGACCACGTTCGACGCAATGATGGTGTTTTCGAGATCGAAGACGGCGAGCTGACGGTCGGGGGAAAGCACCTGTCCGCGCAACCGCGTGGATCGGCTCGGTCCAACCTTCTTGCCCGGCGTGGTCTTGGCTCGGGCCTGGCGAACAACCGATGGAAGGTGGACGTTCTGGACGTAGTGCTTCCAGTCGATGACCCGTGGGTCGAAGCCGAATGCTTCTTGGTCTTCGGGCGAGAGTTCACCCCAGAGTCCCAGCAGGTTGTCGAGTCCATAGAGCGCTTCGCACTCGGCGTATGCGCCGTAGAGCTCGACATATCCCGATGCTTGGTCGAGGAGCTCTTTGCGTGCTTGTAGCTGCATTGCGAAGTCGGCTGTCCGTCCACGAAGCGGCAGTTTCTCGAGTGCTCGGTCGGCTCGCTCAAGGCTGGTCCGTGCGCGAACCAGCTGCTTCTCGACGCGTCCACGGCCAGGAAACTGCCATGCGGCAACGGCGATTGGTTGGCCGAGCTCGTCATAGATTGGGTTGCGGGTGAACCAGTCTTCGGCATAGTCGACGAGGTTCTTATAGCGGAGCGGGTTTGCGCTTCCCGACGCAACCTGGGTGACGTCAGGGCCATCGTCTTTGGGTCCGCGGGCCGCAACAGCGACGATCGCGGCCACGACCATGTCGACGGGGATGACATCGACGACACCTTCGGGAACCCCAGGGAATTCGCTCAGCAGGCCACGGGCGTAGGAGATGATGACCGGTTCGGCCATGCGGAAGCCGCGAATCCAACCTGCGGTTGGTTCCGACCATGCCGACTCGATGATCGACGGCCGCACGATCGACACGGGGATTTCGCCGCGAGCCTCGACGAGAGCGAGCTCGCCGAGGGCCTTTGTGTACGCATATGCATCGGGGAACCCGAGCGAAGACGCTCGAGCACGGCCGTTCTCGACCATCTGGGTCGTGACCCACGCCTGTCGAATCGTCTCCGTCTTGGCGGCGAGGGCTGGCGTGCCAACCGCTCCAAGCTCTCGCTGAGCTTCCGAGCGGAACTGCTCCAAGCGCTTGGGTTGGCGACTTGCGGTCTCTTCATCGAGGCGGCTCCGACGAGCAGCGTCGACTTCTCTGCGCCAGTCGACCTCGACGAAGTACGGGCTTTCGTCGACGAGCTGTTCGGGAGCGGCGCCGCGGCGGCTACCGGCTACGTAGCACGTCGATACGGCCACGAGATGTGGCGAGACGCCATGTTCGTTACACAGGTTCGCTATCCGCTGCGGCCCGAGGAGGTTGACCTCCACTGCAGTGTCGAGCGGAGAGTCGAAGGACACGGTCGCGGCGGAGTGGATAATGACATCCGCGCTGAGCCACAGCTCGAGGTCTTCACCGGACAGGCCGAGGCCATCGGTGCCGACGTCGCCTGCGACAGCTTGGACACGCCGAGCACACATCTCGTTGAACTCGTCTTTGCCAAGTGATGCACGGAGGCCGTCAAAGGCGTCGTTCTTCAGGACATCGCGGGTGACGCGAGCCTGCGCGCCGCGCCGTCCGGGGCGCACGAGAAGGACGAGTTCGCAGTCGGGTACGGATCGGATGAGGCGTTCGATGAGCGCGGTTCCGAGAAAGCCGGTCGACCCGGTGACGGCGATACGTTTCCCCGCAAGATTTTCGCTGATCACAGAAGCTGTTTCTAGCAGCCTTTGCCGCTGTTCTACCAATTGGTAGACAGAAGACCTTTCGTTCTAGTCTCCGAGGTGTGAGTACACGTCAGCGGATCCTCGATACGGCGCTCGAGTCGTTCGGCACCACCGGTGTCGACGGGACCTCGCTCGATGCGCTCGCCCGAGAGCTCGGCCTGCGAAAGCAGTCGATTCTGTACTACTTCAATTCAAAGAACGCGCTCTTCCAAGCGGTCGTCGACGAGGCCGCTAACGAGTTCATCGACGAGCTCGACGCCGTGATTTCCGATGTTGATCCACGCGACGTTTGGGCCCAGGTGGAAGGAGCGGTTCGCGTTGTGTTCCGTCTCGCCCTGCAACGCCCGGCATTGCTTGGACTCCTGCGCGAAGCCTCACGCCCCGGTTCGATGGTCGCCGTACAGCTGTCGACCAGGCTTGCCGTGCACATCGACGCTGCTCAGCATGCACTTGAAAACGCGCTGCAAGAAGGTCGTGTTCTTGGCGGCAACGCTCGGCTGCTGTTGTTCTCGCTCTACTCCACGATTATGGGAGTGGCGACCGAGGTCGAAGTTCTTCGGGCAATGGGTATCGAGCCGAGCCTGCGCACGCTGGCCGAGCGCCGACAGGAACTCCTGCGATTTCTGCGAGTGGCTCTCGTCCCCGTCTAACCAACGGGCAAGTCCGGCCGCTCTATCCTAAAAGCGCCGTCATACCGAGGGCGGCCATTACCGGCGTAGCGAGCAGGATCGATGCGATCGTCGCCAATACCAGCGACACTGCGATCCACATCGCGATCTTCAGTTTTTGCGTTCCAGAGATTCCCTTTTCGTCGAACCATGCCGACGAAAACATTTGCACTTCATTGTTCACATCAATTCTGACGTCTGACATGTCAGAAAGTCGCGAGAATTCACTTGCGAGCGGTGAGGGTTTCTCAATTTGGACAGACATAGGCCGATTGGCCTACGTGTCCACGGCGTTTCGCAACGATATCCAGGGTCTTCGCGCCGTAGCGGTCCTGCTCGTGCTGCTCTACCACGGCAGCGTCCCGTACCTCAGCGCAGGATTCGTCGGAGTCGATGTGTTCTTCGTGCTCTCGGGGTATCTGATCACCGGCTTGCTCGTTCGCGAACTCGAGACGACCGGAACGATCCGTCTACTCGACTTCTACGCCAAGCGTGCCCGCCGGCTGCTTCCGGCCTCGTTCACGGTGCTCGGTGCAGTATCGGCGGTGTTGTTCATCGTGCCGAGGTGGATTCCCGATCTGATCATCCCGCAGCTCTACGGGCGATCGATCTCCTGGGACATTCAGCGAAGCGGCCTGTACGTCGTGAACTGGTTGTTCGCCGAGCGAGCCGTCGACTACCACAGCACCGACGTCCCGAGTCCGCTTCAGCATTTCTGGTCGCTTTCGGTCGAGGAGCAGTTCTATGCGGTGTGGCCGCTGTTGATCTTGGCGGTCGGGGTCGCTGCTGCCTCGCTCGGTGTTCGACGAACGCGACGGACGTTGCTCGCGGTGCTGACCATCATCACCGTGCTCAGCTTTGCGTATTCCTACTGGTACTCGATTGCGGAGCCAGCGCGGGCCTATTTCGTCACCACGACGCGAATCTGGGAAATGTCGTCGGGCGCAATGCTCGCCGTTCTTCTTCCTGGCGTCATCGAACGTCTGCGAGGCCGGTTAGCCGCTCGCCGTATCGCCCCAATAGCGACCGTCAGCGGCCTAGCAACGATCCTTGGGTCGAGCGTCTTGATCGGGGCATCGACGCCCTTTCCCGGCATTGCGGCACTGTTGCCGGTCGGAGGCACGCTGGCGTTACTCGCTGGCGGAGCGCTTGGTTCGACCCCTGGGGTTACGCGACTGCTCGAGAGCTCGCCGATTCAGTGGATCGGGGAGCGTTCCTACTCGTTGTACCTGTGGCACTGGCCAGTGTTGTGGTTTGCTATGGCCCTCTTTGGGACACTGTCCGTCATGCAATCGGTGCTAGCGATTGCGCTTTCCTTCCTGCCAGCAGCATTGTCGTACCGCTGGATCGAACAGCCGCTGCGCCACCACCGGGTTCTCCGCCAGCCAATCCGCGGCGTCGCGCTTGGCGGATTCGCTACCGTCGCGGCGTACATGCTGGGGGCGATGCTCTTGCAGACGACCACCAACGTCGAGCAGACCGTCGCTGCGGCCGAAACGGTCCCACAGATCGTCGAAGTGCTCGGCGTGCAGGTCACCGCCGAGGACATCACGCCGAACTTCATCGACGCTCGCGAGGAGCTCCCCGCTGGTTATGCATCCGGCTGCTTCGCTGAATTCCTGTGCCCGCTAGGCAACCCGAACGCAGAGACACACGTGCTCATCTTGGGGAACTCACACGCTGCTCATTGGGTTCCGACGCTCGAACGTCTTGCAGAGGAGAGGGACTGGCGATTGACCGTGATGGCGGCGTCGGGTTGTCGGACCGCTATCGGTGCGCCATCAGCCTCACAACGCTTCGAACGGTGTGAGACATGGCCAGACGCCGTGCGGACCGGGCTGTCGGCGATCGTCGACGACCAGGGCGTCGATCTCGTGCTTGTCAGTGAGAACCGAATCTTGCACGATCCCACCGATGTCGAACGAGCACACCTCACCAATGCATACATCGCATCATGGGACTACCTCGGACAGATCGATGTGCCGGTGGCGGTCGTTCGTCCGGTACCTGGCGGCAACGTCGTTGGACTCGATTGCCCTTCTCTGCTCGTTGGCGACCTCGTCGACTGCGCATTACCAATCGAGGAGGCGATCAATGGCGAGCGGCCGATCATTGACGCAGCAGCGGTTCACGAGCTTGCTGTCCTTGACCTGACGGACTACTTCTGCGTCGACGGCATGTGCCCGGCGGTCATCGACGACATTCTCGTTCGACGTGACGACAACCATCTCACCGTGACGTTCGCTCGAGCGATGGCGGACGCATTCGGCAAACGGCTGGATCAGCTGATTCATGATCGAAGTTGGGATGAGGCCCTCACTGCTCGATAGGGTCCGAGGCATGGCAAGAAGCTGGTTGTATTCGGGTATTGCATGTCTCGTGATGGTGTTCGGTGTCCTCATACCGTCCACGGCGGGAGCTCAAGCAGATGCGTGTGACTTGACGGACGACCTGGGTTCGCTCGCCGACGAGTCCGGGCTGCGAGCGGCCATCCAGTCCGCCGAGGAGGAGACCGGAGTCGATTTTGCCGTATTCGCTACCGACGAGATCATCGCCGGTAGCGGCAGCCTCGATTCTCGACTTGCTGGTCAGGTGAGAGCAGAATGTCCAGCCATCTTCAACAGCCCCGGCAACGTGGCCGACAACACGGTGCTACTCGCGGTATCGACCGGAGATCGCCACACCGTCGTCGCCTATGGCGACGACCTCGACGAGCGGCTTGACGACGACTCCAACGACATCGTGGGGCGAATGAACGTCTTCTTCGCTAACGGGGAGATCAGCGCTGGCCTGTCGAGCGGTGTCGGCGGCACGGTCGAGGGACTCAGCACCACACCCACCAGCTACACGGCGCCGCTCGCGGGCGGAATCCTCAGTACCGCCGCACTCGTCGGAGGTGGAGCATGGATCTACACCAAAAACCGGACACGCACGTCTCGAGGCGAAGTCGCCGCCGATCGTTTCGCCGAGTCATCCAACCGCGTCACCAACATCCAGGCGCGCTGGTACGACCTCGAACAGGAAGCGACCATCGCTGGCGGGCGCATCACCGGCGGAGCGATGGCCCGGCTCAACACCGCTCAACTCGAGGCGGCCGAGGCATCGCGTGCGCTATACGAAGCGTGGTCGCCCGTGAGTGAAGTAACCCCTGAAGACGTCGGTGGCTACAGCATCGAAGACCAAACGACGGTCGAAGGACATGTCGCTGATGCGGTGAGCTTTGCCGAGGACGCCGAGACGAAGCTTGCAGCCCTCGAAGCCGTGATCGACGATCTTCGCGGCAAACCTGACGCACTCGCTGCGCAGCATCGAGCCGCCAGTGAGCGGATCACCTCCGGGTTGAACGCAGCTGAACAGCGGGCGACCGAAGGTTGGGAGATTTCTTCGGGGCGTCAACGACTCGCTGAGCTCGCTGCGGCGCTCGACTTGCTCGACCCATTCGCCATGCGAATCGATGTCGATGCAATGGGCAAAGACCTCGAGCCGATCGCCGAAGAAATCGCCTCGGTCGCAGGCGACATCGAGGAACTCGAAGAACACCACGCCGAGACCGGCGTCAGGCGCTCCAACATGGCGCCCGAGATCCAAGGCCAGCGTGGCCGCGTCATGCAACTGCGAGCAACCATGCACAACTGGGTGGCCGCACACGCGTCGAGTTCGTTCGACGATGTTCTGGCGCACCCAGACGAAGCGGACCGCCAGCTCGCTCGCGCCGAACAGAGCCTGCTTAAGGCCGAGTCGCTTGGCGAGATCCCCAGGGATCTCGGAGCGATGCGGATGGTCAACGATGAGCTCGAGAAAGCTCAGACCTCGGTCGATCTCGCGGACGAGCTGCTCGATGAACTCGACGAACTCGATGTTCTCCTCGCCGCAGCCAAGAGCGGAGCATCGAGCGCCGTTGCAGCGTCGGCCGACGATGCTCAGCTGTTGGTCAACTACGTCGCCGAACACCGCAACGACGTGCCGAGTCGGGCGCCCGAGACCGTCCAACGCGTCGTCGACACGCAACGCGCCGCAGAAGAGGCATTGCGACTCAGCCCACCCGACTATCTGCGGGCGATGGAACTCGCTGGACAGGTCGAATCGATCGTCAACACCGAACTCGACGAATTCAAGACCACCGTCGGCGAACGCGAACGTCTGCGCCACCAAGCCGAGAGCGAGATCCGGTCCGCAACCGTGGCGCTAGATCGCGCTGACCGTCACGTCCAAAGCCACATGTTCTCCGGACGCCGAGAAAAGGAAGCACAGGCATCGATCGATCGTCTGCGGGCCAACCTCAACCGCGCACAATCCGCGCTCGATACCGACCCGCGCAAGTCCATCAGCGAAGCGCAACAGGTCGAAGTAACCGCCGACGAGCTCTACCGAGAAGCGCAGCGCCGTCAACGCCACAACAATCGCGGCGGCTTCGGCGGCGGGTTCGGCGGCGGCATCATCATCGGTGGCGGCGGCTTCCGAGGACACGGCGGCGGACGCTCGCACCGCGGCGGTGGCTGGGGAGGCGGCGGAGGCGGAGGTTTCGGTGGAGGTTTCGGCGGCGGCAGCTCAGGAGGCTGGGGAGGCGGCGGAGGCGGCTTCGGTGGAGGCAGCTCCGGCGGCTGGTGAGTTGCCTTCAACCGCCACGACTCCGTCGTCATTTTGGCGGTTGAACGCAACTCACGTTTCTTCCCCTTCGGGGAGCGTTCAAGCGCCACGCAGGCTTTACGCCTGAGGCGGTGTTCGCACGCAGTGGCGGTTAGTGAGCGGCGCGAACGGCGCAGGCTTTACGCCTGAGGCGGTGTTCGCCCGCGGTGTTTGCCCGCGGTGTTTGCCTGTGGTGGTTCTAGCGCGTTGTGTTTCGTTTGCGCCTGGTGTCCCGTTCGTAGGCGAGCTCGACGAGTTCGTCGATCAGGTCGGGATATTCGAGCCCCGATGCCTGCCACATCTTTGGATACATCGAGATCGGCGTGAACCCCGGCATCGTGTTCAGCTCATTGACCAGCCAACCGCGGCCGGCGGGCTCATAGAAGAAGTCGGCACGCGCCAAGCCCTCCACCCGAAGCGCCCGATACGCATCGACGGCGATCGACGCCATCTCCGCAATCTCGGCATCATCGAGGGGTGCCGGGATGAGGAGCTTGGCGACACCGTCGTGGTACTTGTCCTCATAGGTGTAGAAGTCCGCGCCAGCGACGATCTCGCCAGGCAGCGACGTCCTCGGTGACCGGTTGCCGAGGACGCTGATCTCAATCTCTCGGCCGGTGATGGCCTCCTCGACAACAATCCACTCGTCATAGGACGCAGCAAGATCCAAGGCCGCCTTTGTCTCCTCGACGGTTTCGGCCCGACTCACGCCGACCGAAGAACCCATATTGGCTGGTTTCACGAACACGGGGCTCCCGAGCTCGCGAAGCAGGTTCGTTGCGGTGGCGTCGGTGATCTCATCGACATTGAACCCAAACCAAGCAGCCTGGGGGACACCGGCAGCGAGCAGAGCGTTCTTGGCCGCAATCTTGTCCATCGCTAGCGCACTACCCAGAACGCCAGATCCCGCATAGGGAACATTGGCCATCTCACACAAGCCCTGAAGGGTGCCATCTTCGCCCATTGGGCCATGTAGAAGCGGGAGCACGGCGCCACCAGCGAGGGCGGTCTCTCGAAGGATCGTGAACGGGTCGACGGGCGTACCACACGGATCGAGCGCCTCGAGATCGGACGACCAGTCGGCCAAAGACCATCGGCCGTCGCGGCTAATGCCGACGGGAACAATGTCGTACCGGTCCCGGCGTGCCGCATCGAGCACATGCTTCGCCGTGACACACGAAACGTCGTGCTCGGCGGATTGCCCACCGAAGAGCACGAGCAAACGAGATGGAGCGCTGGAATTCGTCATCGCAGACAGAGTAGCTGCGCGACGTCGACGACGACTTGCCGCGCAACCTTTGTGTTCGCGGGAACCAACAAGAGCCTCCCGCGTGTTTGGGCGACACGGATCTACGCTGCGATCGTGCAGTTCACGATCCAACAACTCACCGACATCGCCGACGGGAGATGCGACTCCGGATTCGCTTCCCGAACGGTCGACGGCGCAACCCAAGACAGCCGCTCGATCGAGGCCGGACAACTCTTCGTGCCGCTCGTAGCCGAGCGCGACGGCCATGACTTCATCGAGTCCGCAATGGCCTCGGGAGCAGGCGGCTACCTCACGCACGGTCCAACACCGGTCGCCGGAGGAATCCTCGTCGAGGACACCATGGTGGCGTTACGCGATATTGCCCGTGCCGCCAGACAACGAATCGACGGCCCCGTTATCGGGATCACCGGGTCGGTCGGTAAGACATCGGCCAAAGACCTCCTCGCCGGTGCAATGCGAACCACGATGCCGACCCACGCATCGATCAAGTCTTTCAACAACGAGATCGGCGTTCCGCTCACCCTCATCAATACGCCACAAGGCAGCGAAGCGGCGATCATCGAAATGGGATCACGGGGCATCGGTCACGTCGCGGACCTCTGCGACATCGCGTCGCCCACCATCGGCATGGTCACGACCGTCGCTGCTGCCCACACCGGCGAGTTCGGCTCGATCGAGAACATCGCCCTGGCCAAAGGCGAACTGATCGAGGCCGTTCCAACCAACGGACTCGCCGTTCTAAATCGAGACAACCCACTCGTCTTTGCGATGGCGACCCGGACAGACGCCGCGGTCCTAACGTTCGGCACGTCGGCTGACGCTGGCATCCACGTGCGCTCGGTCGAACTCGACAACGAACTGCGAGCAACGTTCGTGCTCGACACCGAGTGGGGGACGGTAACGGCTCGTCCGTCCACTCGAGGTGCCCACATGGCGACCAACGTTGCCGCCGCTGCGGGAACCGCTCTTTGGCTCGGCGTGAGTATCACCGATGTCGAAGCCGGGCTGAGCCAAGCCCAGGTATCGCCCTGGCGGATGGAAGTGCGGCACACGACGACCGGCGCGCTCGTGATCAACGACGCCTACAACGCAAACCCCACATCGATGACCGGAGCGCTCGACTCGCTCGACCGGCTGCCGCAAACACGCAAGATCGCGGTGCTCGGGTACATGGCCGAACTGGGGGAAAGTGAAGCCGACGACCACCAAAACATCGCCGAAGCGGCCCTCGCCACCGGCGCCGAACTCATCACCGTCGGCACCGACCTCTATGGCCAGCCGGCAGCGGTGGACGTCATGGCAGCGATTGGTTCGATCGACGCCGACACCGCGGTCTTGATCAAGGGGTCGCGCTCAGCCGGCCTCGAAACCGTCGCAGCAGAACTTCTCGACAGCAGCTCGCGGCCTCAGTAGGGCAGCTCGTCGGGCGGAAGAGGCGACTTGCTGGCGAGATAGTCGGCAAGAAGCTCCGGTTCGCATTCGGGGCAGAGGTACCGCAGATCGTCTCGCCAACGCGCTCGCCATCGAGGTTCTCCTGCTCGCCGCATTGGGCACATGCGATCAGGGCCATGCTCACGAGAGTAGTCGGGAGCCCGGCCGACGCTGTTTAGCACCAGTGCAAGCGATACTGTTTGGGTTGCGATGGCCAGTTACTACGACACCCTTGGCGTAAAGCCCGGGTCGACCAACCAGGAGATCCGCAAGGCATACCTCCGGCGCGCCAGAGCACTGCACCCCGACCGTCAGCAAGGTCGATCTCCAGCCGAGGCGCGCAAAGCCGAACAAGCAATGCAGCTCGTCAATGTCGCATGGAACGTGCTGTCGGACCCAAAGAAAAAGTCCGAGTACGACAAGTCGCTCAAACCTCGGAGCTCCACAAACCAAACCAGGCCACGCCAGCAGCCGACCCAACGGCCAAAGACACCGCCCGCCCAGCAACGAACCCAAAACACCCGGCCCAAAGCCGCTGCAAGCACCGGAGCCCCACGCAACGAGCAGCGAGCTACCCGCTCGATCGATGACGAGCCAGGAGACGGCTCCGTCAGCGTCTGGGCGTCGCTGCCGGTGTTGCTCGTTCTCGGACTCGTACTCGGGATCCTGATAGTGACCGCGTTTGCCGGGAACAACGGCGACGACTCCCGCCGCCCAGCGGTCGAAAACAACGCCGAGCTGGACATCGGCGACTGCTTCGCCCTCGTCGGAAACTCGCCACGCGAACGGTCATGTGCATCGGGCACGTCCGACGGGCAAGTCACCAGCACCGCCCCCGACGCCGGGAACTGTCCCGAGAACACCCAACCGTTGAAGGACCCCGACCAAGACTTCTTCCTATGCTGGGCCCGGATGATTCCCGGCAGCAGCAACACCGTTCCCGACAACTAGCGCTAGATTCACCATCCCGGGCCATTAGCTCAGCTGGCTAGAGCGCTGCCTTCACACGGCAGAGGTCACTGGTTCAAGTCCAGTATGGCCCACGGCAATGCTTCGCATTGCGTCAAATTTCGGCCCTGGGGGCCGAAATTCGCTTTGGTCCTTGCCGCTTGCGTTGCTTTGGGGGCCGAAATTCGCTTTGGTCCCTGCCGCTTACATCTTCTTCGGATTTGCCGATGCTCTCGGTATGCCGGCGCTCACCTCCTCCACACCGCTCCTCGCACAACAACGCGTACGGTTCCGTTGCCTCACGTGCGAAGTTGCCTGGACCGCCGAAGACGACACCGGATGCTGGATCTGCGGCGAACCTGGACACGGCCTCCGCAGCGCCCTCGCCCTACGAGAAGACGACCACCTTCACCTCGACTTTCAATAACTTGTCGGACTTCTGCCGACACCGTCCGTTGCCCTGCGGTTCGCTCCGCGAGCTCCGCTCTCGGTGACCTTGTCGGACTTCCGCCGACACCGTCCGTTGCCCTGCGGTTCGCTCCGCGAGCTCCGCTCTCGGTGACCTTGTCGGACTTCTGCCGACACCGTCCGTTGCCCTGCGGTTCGCTCCGCGAGCTAGGGGCAAGGCCGTATTGCCCATGAAGTGCCGACCACAAGGCTGGTATTCCTTTTCGTGTGGAGGTAACGCGTCATCGCCTAGGCGCCTCAAAGCGCCTCAAGATGCAAATGCTGGTTGGTATGGCATTTGGGTTTCTTGTTGTTGCGATGTTCGGTGTTGCCTCCGCCGACGATACCCCAACGTCGGATCCGGCTCTGCCGGATGTCGAGTTGGCACCGGCGGTGGTCGTGGCTGCCGGTGCCGATTCGGTCAACACAAATGCGATCACTCGGCTCTCGACCGACGCAAACAGCGTCCTTCAACGAGGTACCGCATTCCAGCTCGATGATGGCCGTATCGCCTCTGTCGCACATGCCCTTATCGATGCCCGAGGGGCATTGCTCGGCGATCCAGCGACCGAACAACTCGACCTCGACACGGTCGCTATCTCGCGTCTGCACGATCTGGCCGCAGTCGCAGCAGACCAGCTTCCCGAATCACTGTCCGTTTCTCCGGACTCCGGCTCCGTTGGCCAGGTAGTCGCTCTCGCCGGAATCCCCGAGAGCGGGCGGATCGAAGTCGTCACCGGAGAAATCATCAGCCGAACCTCCGGTACCGGATACGGAATTGGTCGGCCCGATGTGTACGTCATCGCAGCGGCGGTCGAGCCCGGGTGGTCCGGCGGTCCCGTCGTCGACGCAAGCGGCCGGGTCATCGCAATCATTGTTGGACGAGAAGCCCGTAGTGGCGTCACGCTGGCCGTCCCAATCGAATACCTGCCCGAACCGTAACCAGACCGACGTCTCGTCGCCGTGCGTCCTCGACGCGGCATTACTAGCCTTGCAACATGAGCTTTGCAGTCGTTCTCGTCGGTGGCACAATCCCCGATAAACGGCTTCTCGACGGGGCCGATCAAGCCGAGGTGATTATCGCCGCTGACGGCGGTGTTCGCATTGCCCGTACCCACGGCCTCCCGATCCACCTCGTCGTCGGAGACCTCGACTCTGCCTCGGATGGCGACCTGGCATGGGCACGCGCCGAGGGGGCCGATGTGCTCGAACACCCGGCCGACAAAGATGCCACCGACCTCGAGCTCGCACTCGAACGCGCCGAACACACCGGCGTGGAGCGAATCGTTGCGGTTGGGGTCGACGGAGGCCGACTCGATCACGAACTCGGAAACTGGGCCACGCTGTGCGGCCAGCGCTCGGCTCGTGTCGACGTGCACACGATGGCCGGATGGGCAACGGTGCTCCACGCAGACACGCACGCATCGGTCGACCTGACCGGCAAGCCAGGAGACCTCGTTTCGCTGCTTCCCCGGTTTGGTGACGCCGAGGGAGTGTCGACCACCGGCCTGCGTTGGGAGCTCGACGCAGAAACGCTTAGCGGCGCCAGCACTCGAGGCGTGAGCAACGAGTTCGTCGGCGAAGAAGCGACAATCCGGGTCGCAGCCGGCACGCTGATGGTCGTGCGCCCGACGATCTGCGCGCTCGACGACTAGTTCCCAACGGACCCAGCATCAACATCGCGTGTGCGGCCGTGCGCCGGTTCAGGCTTCGGCTTCGCTGGACACCCGAGGACCGCTAGCCTCTGCGCCATCGGCACCATACTTGGCTTCCTGGCAGTAGCACTGCTCGTCTCGGCGAACGCATTCTTTGTGGCGGCCGAATTTGGTTTGATCGCCGTCGACCGTTCGCGGATTAACGAAGAGGCCGAGCGCGGGTCTCGTTCAGCAACCCGCGTGCAGAAGCTGGTCGGAAACCTGTCGTACCACTTGTCTGGTGCACAGCTCGGTATCACCGGCTCCACCCTGATTCTCGGCTTCATAGCGAAACCGACGCTGGCAAGCCAGATCGAACGAGTGCTCGGCGGCGTCGTCAGCGGAACAGCAATCTCGGGACTGTCCGTCGTCTTGGCGGTAGCGATGGCGACGGTCTTTCAGATGGTCGTGGGCGAATTGGTTCCCAAGACCATTGCGATCGACCGACCCTTCGATGTGTCGATTCTGCTCGGCCCCGCAATCGTGGCGTGGGGCACGATCGCAAAGCCGATCATCTTGGGCTTCGACGCAGCGGCGAACGCCATTGTTCGACGCCTCGGTATGGAGCCTGCCGAAGAACTCGAACATGTGCGCTCGCTCGACGAGATCGGTCGGCTGATCGTCACGTCGGGCGAGGAGGGCATCCTCGATCAAGAAGACGTCGCGCTGTTGACCCGCAGCATCCGGCTGAGCGACAAGACCGCCGCCGAAGCACTCATCCCGCGGGTCGAGGTCATCGCGCTCGATCGTCACTCAACCGGCGTTGACCTCGTCGAGCTCGCCACTCGGTCCGGGCGGTCCCGTTTTCCGGTGTACGGAGACGACGCCGACGATGTGCTCGGTGTGGTGCACATCAAGGCAATTCACGGGGTCGCCAGAGACGCACGAGCAACCACACCGGTAACCGAACTCATGAGCGAACCCGTGTTCATCCCCGAGTCCGTCGATCTCGATGTGCTCCTTCAGGGAGTGCGGGAGTCGCGCAACCACCTCGTTGTGGTGGTCGACGAGCATGGGGGAACAGCAGGGATTATTACCCTCGAGGACATCCTCGAAGAGATCGTTGGCGAAATCGACGACGAGTACGACAGTCCGCCAACGGCATTGACCACCGTCGAAGGGGAGGGGACCTACCTCATCTCCGGAGCATTGCACCATGACGAGGTCCTCGATGCGTGTGGCTTTGAGATGCCCGAGGGCGAATACGAGACACTGGCAGGGTTCGTCCTCGACGAGCTCGGACGGATCCCGTCTCCCGGTGCACGGTTCTCACGCGATGAGTGGCGCTTCGAGGTCGTGGCGATGGACCGGTTGCGTGTCGCATCGATACGACTCGTTGCCCCGTCACCGCTGGTGGAGCACACGGCATGAGCACGTCGCTCGCACTCGTCATCTCCCTGTTTCTCATCGTGATTAATGGCTTTTTCGTTGGCGTCGAGCTGGCGTTCGTTGCCAGTCGGCAAACGAAGCTCGAAGCAATGGCCGAAGATGGGGCGAGAGGCGCGAAGGTCGCATCGGAATCGGTCGAGAACATCACCCAACAGCTCTTCGCCGCTCAGCTGGGCATCACCATTGCATCGTTGATCTTGGGTCTGATCGCCGAGCAGGCAGTCGCGCACATCATCGAGTCCGTGCTCTCATCGGTCATCGAGATTCCCGAGAGCCTGCTCCACAGCATTGGGTTTGTCGTTGCGCTGTTCATCGTGGTGTTCGTACACACCGTCTTTGGAGAGATGGTGCCAAAGAATGTGGTCATCGCAGCGCCCGAGACTTCGGCCCGATTCCTCGCTCCGATACATGCCGTCATCGTGACCCTCGTGAGTCCGATCATTTGGGTGCTCAAGCTGCTCGCCCGTCCATTGCTCCGTCTCGCCGGGGTCGATCCCGATGCGGGCCTAAACAAGGCATCGACGCCGACCGAGCTTGTGCGGTTGCTCGATGTATCTCGCGAAGAGGGCCTCGTCGAGGAACAGGAGCATGCGCTGATTACCGGAGCGCTCGACTTTGGTGACATCCGGGTGCAATCGGTCATGATCCCGCTCGACGAGATCGTGTCTGTTTCACTGACCGCGACAGTCGCCGACGTCGAAGCGCTCGTCGTTTCCAAAGGGCACAGTCGAATCCCGATTCGTCAGACCGTCGGTGATGACTTCCGCGGATTCGTACACGCAAAGGATCTCGTCCGACTGCCGGCCGAGGCAACAACCGATGTCGTGCCGCTCGAGCTCGTTCGTCGCATGCCGAAGATCGGCATTGAACAAACGGTCGAGGACATGTTGCTCGTCATGCAACGCAATCGCCGGCACATGGCATTGGTGACCGCCCACGGCAAGGTCGTTGGGATGGCGACGCTCGAAGATGTTCTCGAAGAACTCGTCGGAGAGATCTACGACGAGACCGATCAGGAATAGCCGGCAGCGAGCCGTGCGGTCGGCCCGGGCAACGTGATTCCGAGTGAGGCGCTGAGCGTGGTGTCCAAACTGACATCGCTCGCACGCGGGCCGAGCTGTGGGTCCTGTGTGCGGCCGACAAGTCTTTCAACGTCGAGACCGAGTGCGCAGGCGAGCACCGTCGCCAACTCGAGTCGGTTCTGGCGTTCGGTTCCTGCCACGTGAATTACCCCCATAACGTCCGAGCTGGTGATCTGAAGGGTGGCTTGGGCGAGGTCATCGACATGGACGGCGGTTCGGTACTCATCGGTGAAGAACGCGATGTCGCCGTCGTGAACCGCCCGATGGACGAGTTGCTCCTGAGGGGCGCTGGGGTCTCCGTAGATCAGCGATGTCCGGATGATCGCCGCGGTCGGGTCGGCGGAACGCACACGAACCTCGCCTTCAGCCTTGGCCTGCCCGTACTCACCGAGCGGCGACACCGCGTCGTCCTCGCGATATCGGCGGCCGAGGGACCCGTCGAAAACGAGGTCGGTCGATAACTGAACGAACCGAATCCCGCTGCGTGCAGCCCGCAGAGCGATGGTCTCGGGAGCATCGGCACAGATGTTGGACACTCGCTCTCGTTGGCGATATGCGGCGTTGATGATGTGGGTTGGCCCTACCCGGTCGATCAGGGCGTTGACAGCGAGCGGCTCGACGATGTCGCAGCGATGCCAACTCACTCGCTCCGTAGGTGACGGTGGGCTCGATAAGTGCGTTGCATCGACGGTCCAACCGAGTTCGGCCGCGTGGAAACAGAGACGACCTCCGAGAAACCCTGTGCCTCCAAAGATGAGAAGGCGCGGTGTGTTCGACAACTAGGCGCCCATGGCGTGGTAGCCGCCGTCGACGTGAATCATCGATCCGGTCGTCGCGGGGAACCAATCGCTCAGCATCGCTACCGTCGATCGGGCGACTGCGGAGCTGTCGCGAACATCCCAACCGAGCGGTGCCTTGTCGTCCCACACGTCTTCAAATTTTGAGAACGCCGGAATCGACTTTGCCGCGATGGTGCGAATCGGTCCGGCCGCGACGAGGTTGAATCGAATGTTGTTCGGGCCGTGGGCTTTGGCCAAGTATCGGTTCGTGGACTCGAGCGCTGCCTTCGCCACGCCCATCCAGTTGTAGGCGGGCCAGCTCACGGTCGCATCGAAGTCGAGCCCGACGACCGAACCGCCGTCCGTCATGAGCGGAGTCACGACCTCGGCCAGCGTCTTGTAGCTGTACGCGGAGATTTCGAGCGCGACCTTCACGTCTTCCCAAGGGGCGGCCATGAAGTCATCGCCGAGACAGGATTCGGGAGCAAAGCCGATGGCATGGAGTGCGGCGTCGACCCGGCCCCAGGTCGATTCGAGCCGATCGCGCAGCGCAACCACGTGATCTGGGTCGGTGACGTCGAACTCGAGGACCTCGGGTTCAACGTCGAGCTTTCGAGCGGTGCGACTGGTCAAGCTAAGGCCACGACCAGCTCCCGTCAGGATGATGTTTGCCCCCTCCGCCTGTGCGAGCTGCGCCACCCCAAACGCGAGTGATGCGTCTGTGAGCACGCCGGTTATTAGAACATTTTTGCCTTCGAGCAATCCCATGGACGCAGTCTTGCTCAGGTCGGTCGCTTCGTCCACGCCGGTGCTGCCGATGTGTCCGGTCATCTGTGCGAGCGAGCTCGCCCGCTAGCGTCAATCGCATGGTCGACATGCAGCTTTACGACACGGCGACCGGGATGGTCCGTCCCTTCTCGCCGGGTTCGATCGCCAGGATCTACATCTGCGGCATCACCCCATATGACTCGACGCACATGGGGCACGCGGCCACCTATGTCACGTACGACGTGCTGCATCGGCGTCTGGTCGACCGGGGTCACGAGGTCCGTATGGTGCGAAATATCACCGACATCGACAACGATTTACTCGAACGTGCCCGGCGCGACGGGGTCAACTATCTCGACCTTGCGTTCGGACAGAAGCGACGCTTCGATGACGACCTGGAGGCGCTCGGGGTGCTCGAACCATGGAGTGAGCCCAGAGCCACCTCAGCAATTCCCGACATTCGCGGACTGATCTCGCGCATGCTCGACGACGGTGCCGCCTATGTGGTCGACGGGTGGGTCTACTTCGACCACCATGCGTCGACCGGCTTTGGGTCGATCAGCGGATACACGCGAGTCGACATGCGCACGATCGGCGAGCGGCGCGGCGAGGATCCAACCGATCGTCGCAAGAAACATCCGCTCGACACGGTCGTGTGGCAACCATCGGCGCTCGACGAACCGTCGTGGGAGGCGCCGTGGGGGAGCGGTCGCCCCGGATGGCACATCGAGTGCACGGCTCTGTCCATGCGCGAGCTCGGCACCATGGATCTGCACGGAGGGGGGTGTGATCTGGTCTATCCACATCATGAGTTCTGCGCGGCCCAACTCGACTCCGCAGGGGTCCCATCGACGGGGCATTGGACACACCAATCGTGCGTTCACCTCGAGGGGGAGCCGATGTCGAAGTCGACCGGCAACCTGATCTTTGTGCACGACCTGATCGCGAACCACGACCCGATGGTGGTGCGTCTCGCTGTGCTGTCTCAGCACTATCGCACGACCGAGTGGGAGTGGAAGGACGAGCTGTTGTTGGAGGCGACAGACCGACTCGCTCGCTGGCGGGCAGCGGGTTCTGGGGAAGGTCCGCTCGATGCAGTACGCGAGGCGCTCGATGACGACCTCGACGTCCCGACAGCACTCGCAGCGATCGACGAAGCAGCAGCCACAGGACACGGAACAAAAGCAGCCGCCGCCCTACTAGGAATAGCCCTATAACAACCGACCAACGCCTACTGTTCCTGAAGAGCCGTCGGCGATGTTTGGAGCGTCAGCGACAAACTCGAGTTTGCCGATCCCCGAAGGGGTAAGGCAATACAACGTCCTCCCGGAGGGGACGAGCAGGCTGATCCGCGAAGGCCGGAGAATTGCGGCGGAGCCGCCCGGCCTTTGCCGATCAGTTCAGGATCTGGTTGATCTGTTCACACTCTCGGGTGCTGTCGTTGGCGTTGATCGGCGGGACGACGCCTGCGCTTACGACGACGAACTCTGGCCAGCACTTGTCGGCACCATTGCCACCGATGAGCACGTCGTTGCCTGCGCCTCCGCTGAGTAGGTCGTTTGCGAGGTTGCCCTCGACCCGATCGTTTCCGTGGAAGCCGTCGACGACGTCGAGTCCTTGGTTGCCCAACAAGATGTCGTTGCCACCCTCGCCGCCGAGGTAGTCGTTCCCCGGACCGCCGTTGATGATGTCGGCCTCGCCGGGGTGGGTGATCGTGGTGCCACCTTCGTCGTATTGTTTGCCGTCATCGCCGAGCAAGAAGTCGTCGTCGGGTCCGCCGATGATCGTGTCGCTACCGCGGCCACCGAGGATGTCGTCGGGGCCGGGGCCGCCGTGGATCCAGTCGTTGCCGAAGCCGCCGTCCATGACGTCGGCGTAGCCCTGGCCGTACATGCGGTCGTCTCCGAGGCCTCCGAAGACCTCGTCACGGCCAAAGCCGGCGACCATGAGATCGTTTCCTGCGCCGCCGTTCATGATGTCGATCGCGAAGCCGCCACGAATGATGTCGTCGCCGCCTCCGCCATTGAGGATGTCCTGGTTTTGTTCGCCCCAGATGCGGTCGATTCCGTCGCCGCCGTTGAGGGTATCTCCGCCCCAGCCGCCGAACATGCTGTCGTCGCCGGCACCGCCGAACACGACGTCTGCACCGCCACCAGCACGGATGAAGTCGTCGCCGTCGCCAGCGATGATCTCGTCATCGCCAGCCCGTGAGCAGATGAAGTCGTCGCCGCCTAGGGCTTCGATTCGGTTGTTGCCGTCGCCAGCAACGATGACGTCGACGCCTTCGGTTCCACGAATCACGGCGTCGTCTGAGACGATCGTTGCCGCTTGGCCGCCACATGTCTCCTGCGCGGCCGCCGGCGAGGCGGCGAGCAGCGTGGAGGCCATTATGGTCGCCGAAGCAACCGCTAGCGATCGGGTCCTGAGCTTCATGAACTTCCCTTCGTACGCCGCGCTATCACCGAGGCTAGTTGCACTAGCTCGATAGACACCAAACGTTGTGTCGGTAAGACGGTAGTATTTCTTGATCTATGAGCGCTGTAAATGTCACCCTGCCCGATGGATCAACCCGCGAGTTGTCCTCTGGGGCGACTGCCGCCGACCTTGCGGCCGATATCGGCCCGGGTCTCGCAAAAGCTGCGTTGATCGCGGTCGTCGACGGTGTTGAGGTCGATCTGGATGTTCCGCTCGACGATGGAGCCTCTGTCGCGTTGGTAACGGGCTCCGATGACGTGGGCCTGCACACGATCCGTCATTCGACGGCGCACCTGATGGCGCAGGCGATCTTGGACCTGCACCCGGGCGCTCGCTTTGCGATCGGTCCGCCGATCGAGCATGGCTTCTACTACGACTTCGACCTTCCCGATGGCAAGACGTTGTCGGACGACGACCTCGGCGCAATCGAGTCGCGAATGAAGGAACTCGTCAAGGCCGATCAGCCCTTCGAACGTCATGAGGTGTCGGTCGACGAGGCGCTCGACCTGTTTAAGGACGAGCCCTACAAGCTCGAGATCATTCAGAATGTTGCGAGCGGTGCGGCCGCGAGCGAGGACGCTGGGGAGGTAAGCGGCGATGTTGTTAGCTACTACCGCAACTCCGACACGTTCCTCGATATGTGCACGGGGCCCCATGTGCCGAGCACGGGACGGCTCGAGCACTTCAAGCTCATGAAGGTCGCTGGCGCCTATTGGCGAGGCGACGAGAAGCGTCCGATGCTCCAACGCATCTACGGCACGGCATGGTCGAACAAGAAGGACCTGAAGGCACATCTGCATCGTCTCGAAGAGGCCGAGAAGCGCGACCATCGTCGGCTCGCTCAAGAGATGGACCTCGTGTCCTGGCCCGAAGAACTCGGTCCTGGTCTGTCGGTCTGGCACCCGAAGGGTGCGCTGATCCGAAAGATCATGGAGGACTACAGCCGCGACCGTCACGAGCACGGCGGCTATGACTTTGCCTTTAGCCCGCACATTGCGAAGTCGGTGCTGTGGGAGACGTCGGGTCACCTCGACTTCTACGCCGACGGTATGTACCCGCCCATGGAAATGGACGGTGCCACGTACTACCCGAAGCCCATGAACTGCCCGTTCCACGTGATGATCTACAAGAGCGATCAGCGTTCCTATCGGGATCTTCCCAAGCGCATCTTCGAGCTCGGAACCGTGTACCGCTACGAGCTTTCTGGTGCTGTTCATGGTCTTATGCGCAGCCGCGGGTTCACCCAGGACGACAGCCATATCTTCTGCACACGAGAGATGATCGAGGACGAGCTTGCCTCGTTGCTCGACTTTGTCCTGTCCGTGCTGCGGGCCTTTGGCTTTGACGACTTCCAAGCAAAGTTGTCGACTCGTCCGACCGAAAAGTCGGTGGGCGACGATGAGATCTGGGACTCTGCGACGGCTGGGCTCAAGGCTGCGCTCGAGAAGCAGGGCCTCGACTACGTCGTTGACGAGGGTGGCGGCGCGTTCTACGGGCCCAAGATCGACGTCGACGTTCGCGATGCGATCGGTCGTGCGTGGCAATTGTCAACGATCCAGCTCGATTTCAACCTTCCGGACAGATTCGACCTCGAGTACGTGGCCCAAGACGGCGAGCGCAAACGTCCCGTCATGATCCATCGCGCGTTGATGGGATCGATCGAGCGGTTCTTTGGCGTGCTTATCGAGCACTACGCCGGCAACTTCCCGGCCTGGCTTGCGCCGGTCCAGATCAAGGTGCTTCCGGTTGCTGAGGCGCACGAGGACTACGCGTACGAGATCATGGCGAAGTTCAAAGAATCTGGATTCCGCGTCGAGATCGACCCGGCCACCGACCCGCTCGGCAAACGCGTTCGCAAGGGCAAGGTCGAAAAGACTCCGTACGTGCTCGTCGTCGGCGACGACGACGTCGCAAACTCAACGGTTGGTGTCAACGAGCGCGGTGTGCAAGAGGTCGACCGCGACGTGAGCGTCGAGGATTTCATCGCACGTCTCGCCGCCGAAGTCGATGCCAAGTCCTAACGTCGGCGACTCACCGCTCGACAACACGCTCGCCGGCGGTGACCAGATGCCGCGTCTGTGGTCGGGTTGGCGAATTCCCTACATTCTGGCCGACGACGATGAGCGGTCGAAGGGACATGTCGAGGGATTGACGCTGTTCGAGGGGATCGAGCAGTCGGGCCTCGACGACTCGGTGACCTATGTGTTGTGGCGTGGCGAGCATTGCTTTGCGTTGCTCAACGCCTACCCGTACACATCAGGACATCTGATGGTGCTGCCCAAGAAGGCGGCCGTCAACGTCGAAGACTTGGACGAGGACACCTACATCGAGCTGTTCGCTGGTGTGCGTATGGGGATCGAAGCGGTCAAAGTCGAGTACCAACCCGATGGGGTGAACATGGGTATGAACCTGGGACGAGCGTCCGGGGCCGGCGTGCCGGATCACATACATGTGCACGTCCTGCCCCGCTGGAGCGGCGACACGAACTTCATGACGAGCATTGCTGAGGCCCGGGTGCTCCCCGAGAGTCTCGGTGATTCGTGGAAGCGGCTTCGGGCGGCCTGGCCAACGAAATGAACAGACGGTAAGTGACTCGTTAGAATTGGCGGGAGTGCCATTCGATCGATTCAGCGCGCCGTATTGTGGTCCTATGCAGTCGACGAAACGCTCAACCGGTTCGGGGCCGCTGTTTCGACGCTTGTTGGCAGTCGCACTCGTCATGGGCTTCGTCGCATCCGCCTGCGGCGGAACGACGACCGCGAGCGATACCGCTGCCGCGGATGACACAGCCGCTGTACCTGCCGAGGAAACGCTCTCGGGAGAGTTTGCAACGCTCGACGGGACAACGGTCGATCTGGCCACGCTGCAAGGTGAAGATGTCGTGCTCTGGTTCTGGGCGCCCTGGTGACCGTTTTGACGCCGTGAAGCTCCTACGGTCGTAGGGGTCCAGGAACAGTTTGGCGACGAGGTCACGTTTATTGGCGTGCCGGGACTCGCCGACTCCGCAGCGATGCAAGAGTTCATCGAGGAGACCGGTGTAGAGGGATTCCGACACCTCGACAATGCTGATGACATCTGGGACCGTTTTGGGGTTACCCGCCAGAGCACGTACGTGTTCATCAACGACGACGGTACGTGGCGCACGAGTGGTTACGGCTCGTTGAGCGCCGATGTCGAAGGTCTGATCGCCCAATAGTTGGTGTGACGCCCATGGTGGGGTGACCCTCATCGCACGGCTGTGTCGCTCGCGCTCCTCGGGCGTATCATCTCGTTGTGGCTACCGAAGATGTCGATCCAATGGTTGATGACGACGAATACGTCGATGAACTCCCAGACGACCTGAACGCTGCGGACTTCGTTGGGCCGTACCTCTTCCCGAACAACAGCAAGCGCCGAATTCCCGGTGTCTTGTACCTGTTGATTGGTGGGGCGCTCCTCGTGCTTTGGTTTCTTGGACGCGCCGATACTTCGCCATTGATGAACGGCGGGCTTGCCCTCGCCGCAGTCGGACTCATCGTGGTTGGGCTTTACCACATCCAGGGCGGATGGAACCTTGCCGTCGACGAACAAGACGCGCTTGTCGAAGCCACCAAGGCCGTGGGCTTTCCGGTCGGACACGCGTCTGCGCAGATGGCATGGCGCGGACTTCGCAGCCGTCCGACGTGGCGCATTCTCCTGTACTCGAATGAGTCGCCGCCGAAGAGCCGCGGGTTTGCCATGGTCGACGGTGTCGACGGCGAGGTCATCACGATCCTCGTCGAGGACAACCCGGAAGACTGGGCTGCACTCGAACCTGCCGAGTAGCCGACTAGTCGGCCAGCGTACGAACCGTGCGCTCGACGATCGCCAGCCGATCGGCGGCGACCCGACTCGCGCCTTGAGCGAGCGCCAAAACGGTCAGCATCGTCGAACCAGCATCAGCGGACTTGTTCCAGTCCCGCGGGTTGAGCTGTTGAAGCTGGCCTGTCAGCGTTTCGAACAGGCGTGTCAGCTCGGCTAGGCCCGCAGAAGCAGAATCTGGCCACGGACCCGAGCCGCTGTTTGAGGCCGCGGCAACGACAGTGCTCGCTAGCGGTTCTGGGACGTTGTAGCTCGTGGTGCGAATAGCGTCGCTGAGCGTCGACAACTGCGCAATAGCTGCGCCGACGTGTTCGGCTGGCGAACCCTGCTCGCCATCGACGGTGAAGTAGTCATCGATGTTCTTGGGCGGATTGACCCGCATTCCGTCCTTCCACCGGCGTGGCATCGACGTCATGGACGCAATGAGGCTGGCGGGCTGAAGGCTGTCGTATCGATCTCCCATACCGTCATGCTACCCGGCGCCGATGGGTGGTCGGGGCGAGGAGTCCGCTGCACATATGTCGCTCGCTGCAATGACGGCTAGCCTTTACTCGAACGTAGGCAGGGAGGTTTCCCATGTTCGATGGAAATATGAGAGAACAGGTCGACAGGGGAGTGCAGCCGGTTGGCGCCGCCCTGGTCAATATGGGAATCACCGCCGATGTGATGACGCTCGTCGGTATTGCCATGTCAGCGGTGGCCGCGGTCGTCATTGGTTCGGGCAATCTCGCGGCAGGGCTCGTGCTAATGGTTCTGACCGGTTTGCCCGATTTGCTCGATGGGGCGATCGCCAAGGCCTCCGGGACATCATCGATGCGCGGCGCATACTTCGATTCGGTTTCGGACCGGTTGACCGACATCATGTTGTTCTGCGGCGTGGCTTGGCACTTGTCGGTGACCCGTGATGGGCAGATCCACATGCTTCCCGTCGCCATCATGGGCCTGGCAATCATGATCAGCTATCAGCGGGCCAAGGCAGAATCCCTCGGATTCGACGCCAAAGGTGGCCTCATGGAGCGTGCCGAACGCTTTATTGCTCTCGGCTTCGGTCTCTTTCTCGGGGCGTTCAACGAGACGCTGCTACTCGGCGTTCTGTGGGTGATGTTGGCCCTTACCGCGATCACGGCAATCCAGCGGTTCTTCAAGGTCTGGAAGCAGGCGAGTGTCGGCCGTCCTACGCCTCCACCTGGGCCCGTCAACCGCCGTCGGGCCCGTGAGGCACGTCGAACGTCTCGCGAGCCTGCATCGGCCCGTTGGCGCAAGACCGATCGGCGCTGACTTCGGCTTTGGCCGGCCCCATGTCTTTCCGTCTCGACAGCACAACAACGCACAAGCTGGCCGCCGTCGCGGCGCGCTACGTGCCCCGCCCGGTGAGCCACTTCGCGGTCACGGTGGGTGGAACGCTCGCCTCGTTGTTCGCCGGTGACCGTCGGGTCATCGTCGAACGAAACATCGAACGAGCAACGGGCCGTCCGCTCAAGGCCACGGAACGACGCCAGGTCGTCGCTCGAACCTTCAGCGCCTATGGCCGCTACTACCTCGACAGCTTCCGGCTGCCGTCTCTCGACGCGCAGACCATCGATGATGGGTTTCACTACAACGGCTTTCAACACATCACCGAAGCACTCGATGCAGGCAAGGGCTGTGTGCTCGTGCTGCCGCATCTCGGCGGCTGGGAATGGGCGGCGTTCTGGCTGACGAAGATCCATGGGTTCCGGGTTACGGCGGTTGTCGAGCCGCTTGAGCCGCCGGAGTTGTTTGAGTGGTTCAAGTCGTTTCGGGAGTCTCTGGGTATGGATGTGGTCCCCGTTGGGCCCGACGCCGGCCCTGCCATTCTCGATGCGCTCTCCAAGAACTCGGTGGTGTGTTTGCTCTCCGATCGCGTCGTTGCTGATGCTGTCGGCGTTCCCGTTGACTTCTTTGGCGAACGAACGCTGCTTCCAGCTGGACCAGCCATGGTCGGACTTCGAACCGGCGTGCCCATCCTTCCCGTCGCCGTGTACTTCGACGGGGAGCGCCACTTCGCCGAGGTGCGACCATCGGTTTCTCTCGAACGCGAGGGCCGGTTTCGCGATGACGTGCAGCGAGTGACCCAAGACCTGGCCAACGAACTCGAACGCTTTGTTCGCAAGGCGCCCGAACAGTGGCATGTCCTGCAACCGGGCTGGCCGAGCGACTTTCGAGCGCTCGGACGTCCAATCCCTGAGAAGTTGCGTTCGCTTCAATGAGAATCGGCATGATCAGCCCGTACAGCCTGACGGTTCCTGGCGGCGTGCAGGGCCAGATCCTCGGACTGGCCCGCGCCATTCGGGCCCGAGGCGAGTCGGTACGAGTACTCGGACCGTGCGATGGGCCGCCACCCGAGCCCTTCGTGACACCACTTGGCAACTGTGTACCGACCGGCGCCAACGGATCGATCGTTCCCCTCGCTCCCGACCCAGCAGCGCAGCTCCGCACGATCCGGGCGCTTCGCGACGAAGAGTTCGACATCTTGCACCTGCACGAGCCAATGGCACCTGGGCCGACCATGACGGCGATCTTGGTGAAGCCAGCGCCGATGATCGGCACGTTCCACCGAGCCGGCCATAGCGTGGCGTACGACGTCTTTAAGCCGCTCACCTCGCGTGGGGCGAATCGGCTTGCGATCCGCTTCGCGGTCTCCGACGATGCTGAGGCCCTGGCTATCGATGCGCTGGGCGGAACCTACGAGCGGGCGTTCAACGCGGTCGAGGTCAAGCGCTTTCGCGACGGAACGCCCACACCGACCAAAGGTCCGACCATCTTCTTTATTGCTCGACACGAAGAGCGCAAAGGGCTTGCGGTCCTGCTCGAGGCGTTCGACCGTCTACCCAATACAAGTCGTCTGTGGGTAGGCGGTGTCGGGCCTGAAACCGATGAGCTCCGACGTCTCCACGGCGACGATCCTCGCATCGAGTGGCTCGGCGAGATCGATGAGGTCGAGAAGATTGCGCGGATGCGTGGAGCCGACGTGTTCTGCGCACCATCGCTCCACGGTGAGTCCTTTGGGATCGTCCTCCTCGAAGCAATGGCGGCCGAGACCGCTGTTGTTGCCAGCGATATTCCCGGGTACGCAAAGGTCACGAGAGCAGGTGCAGATGGAGCGCTTGTTCCCCCCGGCGACGTTGCTCGTCTCGCGACCACCCTGCACGAGATCCTCACGGACACGGCTCGTTGTCAGATGCTCATCGCCAGCGGTTCGCAACGGGTGGCCGAGTTCTCGATGCGTCGCCTCGCCGACCTCTACCTCGATGCGTACCGTCGAGCCATCACCATGGAGCATTCGATTCGGTAGTGGTCCCGCAAGGTGCGATTACCGCCCTATCATGATGACGCCCCAACGCTGAAGGTGAGCATGCCCACCAGGATTCTTGCGATCTTTGCAATCCCCGCTCTCGCGGTCTTTCTAATCTTTCTACTTCTCGGGTTCGCGTGGTGGCCCCTTGCCCTGCTTTCGCTGCCGGCTGCCGCTGCGACCGTGTGGTACTTCTGGTACCGCTCCGACGACGCAATCATCCGTTCGCTCGACGCACGCCCGCTCGGTCAGACCGAGGGACAGCGCATTCGCAACACCGTCGAAAACCTGTGTCTCACCTCGGGAATCGATCAGCCAGAGCTGCTCGTAATCGATACCCCGGCGTGCAACCTCATCTCGGTATCGGGCCGCAACGATGCGCTCATCGCGACGACCGGCCTACTCAGCGAGCTCAACGTTATGGAGATGGAGGGCGTCGTCGCCCACGGTCTCACCAAGATGTCGACGGGAGCGGTCACCTTCGAGACCCTCGCGGCATCTGCACATCCGTTCATCACTGGAGCACAACGCGATTTGGCCCGCCGCTGGGGAACCGGCGACGCGGGCGTGATTTCGTTTGATATTTCTGGTGTTGGGCTAACCCGGTACCCACCGGGGCTCCGCTCTGCATTAGAGCGAATCGACGGGCGGTCGACAGATATTCCGGGTGCGGACTCATTGGGAGCAGCCTTGCTGATCCCTCCTGCAGCGCAGCGAGTTCCCCTCGACCACCGAATCGAAGTCCTCTGGGAGTTGTAATGCACAAGTTGATCCGTCTGCTCGCCGTTCTTTCGCTGCTCGGCATGGTTGCCGCTGCATGCGGCGGGGGTGACGACGCCGAGACCGCAGAGTCGTCGACCACCACGGCCGTCGAGACCACAACCACCGAAGCGCCAACGACCGCTCCAACAACCACCGAGAGCACAACGACGACGACCGAAGCCCCTGACCTTGGTCCCGTCTTTCCGCTCACCGGTGAGCCGATTGGCGACGATGACTCGCCAAATCATGCAGCGGTCGTGATTAAGGTCTCGAACAATGATGCTGCTGCTCGTGCAGCGCTCATGGGACTCGACAAGGCCGACATCATTTACGAGGAACGCATCGAGCAGCAGGCGACCCGCTTTGCGTCGGTGTTCCATTCGGAACTGCCAACCGAAGTTGGTTCCGTGCGTTCGGGCCGTACCTCCGACGTCGATATTGTCTCGAACCTGAACCGTCCGGTCTTTGCCTATTCGGGAGCCAACGATGGGGTGAGCGGACAGCTTCGTGCCGCCGAGAATGAAGGACTGTTGATCCGTTCCAGCGCCGACTTTGGACACTCGGAATTCAAGCGTATTGGCGATTTCCGGGCACCGAACAATCTCGTTGCCGACGCAGCTGCATTGGTCGAGCGAGCAGATGGCGGCGAACCACCAGCCCCGATCTTTGACTACTCCGACAACGTCATCGACCTCGGCGCTGGTTCAGCGGGCGTGCGAATCTCGGCTCGAACCGACGCCGTGTATGTCTGGTCATCCCAGGACGGTGGCTATCTACGCTTCCAGGGTGATGACCCCCACGTGACTCGCGACGGAGTCCATATCACTCCGGCCAACGTCGTTGTTCTGACAACGACCTACCTGCCGAGCCAGATCGACCGTGCTTCGGTCGATGCCATCACGTTGGGCGGCGGACCGGTTGTTGTCTACTCGGGTGGCTTCCGTATCGAGGGCGAATGGACCCGTGATTTCCCTCGTGATCCGTTTACGTTGACGACACCTGAGGGCGACATCATTGGGCTCGCACCAGGCCAGACCTGGGTGAGCCTTACCCCGGCCGGCACAGCTGCGGAGATTAGCCTCGTCGAAGCCGATGCGCTCCGCGAGCGGAGCTAGTTCGAGCACAGCGTTCACCCGCTACAAATTCAGTCCTTTTTCGTCCGTATATCTCGTCGTTGTCTTCGTTTCTTCGCGCAAACCCTCGCTAGGGTGTGCGGTATGAACGAGCAGTCACAGTCCACCGGAACACCTCTCGTCAAGCGAGGTCTCGCCGAGATGCTGAAGGGCGGCGTCATCATGGACGTCGTCAACCCCGAACAGGCCAAGATCGCAGAGGACGCCGGCGCGGTTGCCGTTATGGCCCTCGAGCGAGTGCCAGCAGACATTCGTGTCGACGGCGGAGTTGCTCGAATGAGCGACCCCGAGATGATCGAGGGCATCCAAGAGATCTGCACCATTCCGGTGATGGCCAAGGCTCGCATTGGTCACTTTGTGGAGGCCCAAATCCTTGAGAGCTTGGGAGTCGACTACGTCGATGAGTCCGAGGTTCTGACCCCGGCTGACGAGACCCACCACATCGACAAGTGGGCCTTCAAGGTTCCCTTCGTCTGTGGAGCGACCAACCTTGGCGAGGCGCTTCGTCGTATCTCCGAGGGCGCATGCATGATTCGCTCCAAGGGTGAAGCCGGTACCGGCGATGTTGTTCAGGCTGTGCGCCATCTGCGCACGATCAACGGCGACATTCGCAAGCTCACCCAGGCAGACTCCGCCGAGCTCTTCGAATGGGCCAAGCAGCTCCGTGCTCCACTGCCGTTGGTGCAGGAGATCGCCGAGACCGGCAAGCTTCCTGTCCCTCTCTTTTGCGCTGGCGGTCTTGCTACTCCAGCGGACGCGGCGCTTGCGATGCAGCTCGGTGCTGACGCCGTCTTTGTTGGCTCGGGTATCTTCAAGAGTGCCGATCCAGCGCCTCGCGCACGTGCCATCGTCGAAGCGACGACCAACTACAACGACCCAGCCATCCTCGCCAAGGTGTCCCGGGGCCTCGGCGCTCCAATGACCGGCATTGGTATGGACGAGCTCGACGTGAAGTTCGAAGATCGCGGCTGGTGAAGATCGGCGTACTCGCCCTGCAAGGTGCCTTTCGGGCCCACGCAGACAAACTTGTTGAACTTGGCGTCGATGTCATCGAAGTCCGGCGGCCACCTCATCTCGACGAGGTAGACGCTCTCGTTATGCCGGGCGGGGAGTCCACGACGATGTCGATGCTGCTCGAGTCGTCGGAGCTGTTCGACCCGCTCGCGGTACGCATAGACGAAGGTATGGCCGTGTTCGGCACCTGTGCAGGCCTCATCTTGCTGTCGACCAATATCGAAGACGGCCGGCCCGATCAGCGATCCTTTGGACGCTTCGATATCGCCGTGCAACGCAACGGCTATGGCCGTCAGATCGAGAGCTTCGAAACGGAGCTTGAGACCACGGTGACCGACGAACCCGTTCACGCGGTGTTTATCCGGGCTCCTCGGATCGTACGGCTCGGCGACGATGTCGAAGTGCTGGCCGAGTCGAGGGGAGACGCCGTGCTTGTCCGGTCCGGTAATGCGCTCGGTGCGTCGTTCCATCCCGAACTTGCGACCGACGCAAGAATCCATCGACTCTTTCTCGACTCGGTGGCTTCATAGGCGATCGCGCCCACCGGCTACAATCGTTCTGAGATATCGCTAAGGAGGCCGCTATGTCGGGTCATTCCAAATGGGCAACAATCAAACACAAGAAGGGCGCCGCCGACAAGAAGCGGGCCAAGCTCTTCGCGAAGCTCATTAAGCAGG
>CALBVK010000245.1 GCA_937969345.1 uncultured Acidimicrobiales bacterium | reverse complement strand
TCTTCGTCAAAGCTGATGATCTTTGCCATTTTTCCTAGGCTCCTCGTTCGAAAACTTCGTTGGCACTCTCGATGTGCGAGTGCTAATCCTAGGGGCTTAGAGCCGGTTGGCAACCGCCTCGGTCACGCAACTTGTTGGCTCTTGCAGCGCACGATCGAGGCCGAACTGGTCCGCCAACGAAATCGCATCGATTCGCCCGGTCGCATCATCGAATACCTGGCCCGCAATCGCGAGAACAGGTACAGATCGCGACGCGGCAAGTTCGGCTACACCGCCGACGACCTTGCCATCGAACGATTCGTTGTCGATGAATCCTTCACCCGTAACGACAAGATCGGCGTTTGCAATGGCGTCCTCGAGACCGAGCTCGGTCGCGACGATGTCGAAGCCGTCGACGAGTTGCGCACCAACCGCTGCAAGCCCACCGGCGAGGCCACCGGCTGCGCCAGACCGCTCGAGCATCGAGATATCGACGCCATAGCGTTCGCGATAGTTGTCGACGAGCGCCGTTAGTCGGCCCGTGAGCAGCGAAACCTGCGCCGGGCTCGCTCCCTTCTGCGGTCCAAAGACAGCAGCTGCATCCGCGAATCGGGTGCGGACATCACAGGCGACGATGATCTCGACCGAGGCGACCCGAGCCGCAGATCCGAGGGCTTCGAGCGCGCCGAGTCCTCCGTCGGTCGTTGCCGATCCACCAACGCCAACGATGATCTTTTGCGCTCCGGCGTCGACGGCTTCGCCAATGAGCTCGCCAACGCCGGCGGTCGTTGCGCCGAGCGGATCGTTTTCCTCTGGCCCACCAGCGAGCACGAGACCCGAGGCGCGGGCCATCTCGATGACGGCAACTCCACGGTCGAGGCGCCACTCAGCTTCGACCGGGCTGCCGAGCGGACCCGTAACCAGAGAGGTTCGGTTCGGTCCGCCGAGGGCATCGAGAGTGCCGTCTCCTCCATCGGCCATCGGCACCTGCGTACACGTCGATCCAGCGGCCTCGACAGCGGTGGCAATAGCGGCCGCGATCTCGTGAGCGGAAGCGGTTCCCTTGAACTTGTCCGGCGCTGCGACGACATGCATCCCGCCATCTTGGTCGATCGGAGGTGACGGCGCAGGCATCAACGGCGTACCGTAGTCCTATGACTTCGGTGGACGCACCAACCCATGACGAACTCGTCGAGTCAATGACGGGCGGTATGGCCACTTCGTCTCCGGCCGACTTCGGCGGAAGCGACCTACTTCGGCCCGACGGACGACCCCGTCCCGAATTCCGAGCAGCGCTTCGCAAGATCGACAACACCCGCAATGCGGGCACCGTCCTATCCCTCTTTGCGGCCCCAGCCTTGATCGTCTGGCTCGTTGCCCAGATCGGAACCTGGTGGGCCATCGCCCTCGCGATCGTTCCAATGGGCATTGTGCAGACCCGGATGTACATCCTCAGTCACGAAGCTGCACATCGCCTGCTCTTCTCCAATCGCACTGCAAACGATGTAATCGGCATCAATATCTTGGGGTGGCTTCCGCTGGGCACCGGCACGCATCACTACCGCAGAGGTCACGCAAACCATCATCGCGACGAGTTCGGACCAAACGAACCTGACTTCTTGCTCTACTCGTTCTATCCGATCGTCACGGCGTCGTTCCGACGCAAACTGCGCCGTGATGCCACTGGTGTGTCGGCGTACCGGCTCCTTAAGCCCCGGTTCACTGGCCTCACCATTGCCGAGTATCGAACCTTGAGCTTGCGGTTCTTTGCTGGCCAAGCCCTCGTGTTCGCGCTGTTCGTTTTGAGCGGACAGCCGCTGTTGTACCTGCTGTTGTGGATCCTGCCATACGTCACCTACTACCAGGTGCAGAACCGTTTGCGATCGGTCGCCGAGCACGGCGGCATGACCCGATCCTCGGACCGTCGCATGACGACCCATCACGTCGAGCAGCACTGGCTGCCCGGGCTGTTCATTACGCCGTACGGTGTCGGCTACCACTTGGCCCATCATGTCGATTCGGGCGTGCCGTTTCGTAATCTGCCCAGGCTGCATCGAGCGCTACTCGACGCTGGTTATCTCGACGGCGTGCAGGTGTGGCCGAACTACCGCAGCTTGTGGAAGGCGCTCGTTCAGCCAAGCTCCTAGGCTGGGGTCGTGACACGACCCATCTTGATCGCATCCAATCGCGGTCCGGTCTCTTTCACCTTGACCGCTGAAGGCGAGCTCGTTTCCGAACGCGGCGCCGGAGGTTTGGTTTCGGGTGTTGGTCCACTGGTCCACGGCACCGACGCCAAGTGGATGGCTGCCGGGCTGACCGACGGAGATCGAAAGGCCGCTGCCTCGGGCACGATCGACGCCGAGGGGTTTAAGGTCCGGACGCTCGACATCGACCCCGACGACCTCGACCTTGCGTACAACGTCATTGCGAACGAGACCCTCTGGTACGTGTATCACGATCTCTACGATCGGACCCGCGAGCCGGTCATCGACTCGGAATGGTACGACGCTTGGGCTGCGTTTCGCCGCTACAACCAGCAGTTCGCAGAGGCGATCATCGAAGAGGCCGAACCGAACGCAATCGTCTTGTTGCAGGACTATCACCTGGCGCTCGTGCCGCCCAAGATCCGTGATGAGCGGCCCGACGTTTCGGTCGTTCACTTCAGCCACACGCCGTTCCCCACGCCCGACGCCATGCGCATCCTGCCAGAGCTCGCTCGAACAGAACTGCTGCTTGGCTACATGGCCGCCGGGTCACTCGGCTTTCATTCCAGCCGCTGGAGCGAGCACTTCATAGCGTGCTCACGCGAGACCTTGGGCGTACGTCCGACCAACACGTTCGTGTCGCCGCTTGGGCCTGACGCCGACGAGCTCGCCGCCACCGCCGCCTCCGCAGAATGCCAAGCCGAATTCGAACAACTCGTCGAGTCGGTCGGCGATCGGTTCGTCATTGGCCGCACCGAACGTTTGGAGCTCTCGAAGAATTTGCTTCGCGGTTTCTGGGCCTACGACGAACTCCTCGCGATGCGTCCAGATCTTCACGAACAGGTCGTGTTCGTTGGCTCGTTCTCGCCGACACGGACCGATGTTGCCGACTACGCCCGCTATCGCATCGAGGTCGAGGCTGCGGTCGAAGAGATCAACGCACGTTGGGGACGTGACGGTTGGACCCCGATTCTGTACAGCGCTGAAAGCAACTATCCCGCAGCGATCGCCGTGCTTCGTCGCTACGACGCGTTGCTCGTCAATCCAATCCGGGACGGGCTCAATCTCGTCGCGAGCGAAGGCCCGATCGTCAACGAGCGAGAGGGTGTTGTCTTGCTCAGCCGTGAGGCTGGAGCGTTCGATGAGATGTCGGGAATCGCAACCGAAGTTCACGCGTACGACATCACTCAGACCGCTCAGGCAATGTCGGACGTGATCGACATGGACCCACACCAGCGTGCTGATATCGCAGCCGATCTACGAGATATCGCGCTCTCCCGTAGCCCCCGATTGTGGCTCGAGGAGCAGCTCGCTTCCGCTCCCGACACCGACGATGACGCGACCGAACAGCAGTAGCTGAACTACGAACTCGATGCAGCGTCGAGCATCGACTGCAAGATCTGCAACACCTCTTCTGGCGTGTCGACAACGTCGGTTGCATGCTCGTGGAGCTCGGCGTCCGTCTCGTGGCTCCGCACCAGCACAACGGCATAGGCGTCCAGCGAACCGGCGGCGTGTAACTCGGCGAGGCGCGTGAACGCTGGCAAGTCACCGGTGTCATCGCCGAAGTACACCGCCGAGGTCGCACCGGTGAGGAGGTCCTCGACTGCGTCGCCTTTCGAACGCGAAGTCGGTGGGTGAAGTTCGACAGACATCTTGGCTGATCGGGCGTCGAGTCCGGTCTCGGCGGCGACGGTGTCCGCCCATGCCAACACGTCGGCGACGAAGGGTTCGTCGGCACCGCGATAGTGAACCGTGATCGAGTACTGCTTGTCCTCAACCGCTTCTGTCCCGAAGACAACCCTGGCATCATTGGCAACCGTCGACATGACCGGCAGCCATTCGATAGCGGTCGAGTCGACGAGGAGCCGGTCGCCGGTGCGATGTTCAAGTCCGTACAGACCCGACAACTCGATAGGTGGAGCGAAGAATCGTTCGAGGAACGCAACCGGCCGGCCGGACACGATTGCGACCGTGCCGATGGTTTCGGCGAGTGCCGTCAGGCATTGGGGAGCGCCGTCGACGGGCACCACCGTGTCGGGATCGTCGACGATGAGCGACAAGGTGCCGTCAAGGTCGGAGAAGACGGCGGCTCGGGCTGGGTCGGCGCGGAGCGCGTGGAGTACGTCGTCGAGCCCCATCGAGGGCCGCTGCTATCCGACGGGAATGTTGTTGTCGTTGCCGATGATCACGACGACGTTGGCTGCGGTCAGGCGACCGTCTGATACTGCTTCGGCGGCGACCGCAATGGTCCCGTCGCCGGGAGCCTGGGTGATGATGTCCGGCGGAGCGCCAAGTGCTTCGGCGATCGCACGAGCGTCCGCGTCGTATCCGACCCGGTAGTAGATGACAGCCTCAGCGGTGCTCGGCGCGTTCGCC
>CALBVK010000244.1 GCA_937969345.1 uncultured Acidimicrobiales bacterium | reverse complement strand
ATTCGGTCATCGACGTAATGTAGGGCCTGACGGTGCTCGACCGGTTGCAGCTACCTACAGCTCTTCAGCCACCGGGATGAAGAACACGGGCACCAGCGCTTCGACGCACATGCCGATCAAAAACGCTGGCGGCTCGCCAAGCGGCGTGTCAAAGAGTGGCTTGTCGAGGTGTAATTCGGGCAAGATCCGATTCCGGAGGCCGATGCCCTCGACCAGAGCAGCGACCACGACGCCGAAAAGCTCATAGGCCAGCTCTCCGAGTTCGGGGCGTGGCTGCATGCCGAGCAATGTCCCCAACGGCTTATATGAGTCCTCGACCCGGTCGAGTCGATTCTTGACCTCGCCTTGCCGGAGCCACCCCAACGCCTCGCCGTCTTGCCGATCTGGCGGTTGTGACGCAATTGCGTATCGCAGTGCCATATCGGTCGATAGGTAGTCGCCAACGTTGCGCTCATTCGGGTCGTTGATGCCGAATCCGGCTTCGAACGATGCTTGCACCGCTGTACGAATGATCATCGAAGCAGCAGGCGGATTTTCGGGATCGGCGAACAGTTCGACCAGCGCGTTCTGTGCAGCGTCGGCAAAGAGCGAGCTCTCCCGTTCGAGCAACCACGCTCGAAGAACCGCACGCTGGTACGTCACCTGAGGTGTGTTCTCGTCGTCGATTGCCCACGCGGAGTGGCTCGAAGACCGAGCAATGTCGGCTGCGTTACACGCGCTTTCGAGAGTAATTCGGTCGAGGCCGACGCCTACTCCCTGCAATTGCAGCTGCTTGAGGCCCTCAGTGACCATGAGGTCCCGGGTCTCCTGTGCTGATTTGCGAGCTCGAGATTTGCGCATAACTAATGACGTTATCGGAAGTGTGGATCGTGGAACTGAATATCCCGCCTGGATTCAGATCCCACGATCCACAATCCGGCTGCAGAGGTTCCCGCCCCCTACACAGCTTTTGGGCACAAGACCCAAAGCCCAAGTTAACGAAATTGTGAGAGAACGCAAATCGCGCGAAATTCGAACGGACGCGCTTGCGCTCAGCCAAGTACGATCGGACTAGAGCGATTCGGGCGAGACGTGGCGAAGCACAAAGACCAACGGCAACAAACGGTAGACACGGTTCCCACCCAGGAAATATTTTTCATCGCCGTGCTGGGGCATCTACTGCTCGCACTTGCGGCCCAGCAGTGGGTCTTCTCGCCCGGCGATATTCAACCGTTTTGGCCAGCCGCCGGTGTCTCGGTTGGCATTGCGCTGAGCAGCGACCGGTGGCCCACTCGAATCGCTGCGGTGCTTGGCGGTGTGAGCGCTCAAGCGATATACACCGTGCTTGCCATGGACTCGTTGACATCCACTCTGGCCTACACCGTTGGCGTCGCTGTCGAGATCGTTCTTGCAACGGCTGCGGTCCTCACCCTCTACACCGTGCAGAGCATGCAACGATCTCCCGGCCCGTTGAAGAGCGTCTTTGCCCTGCTGTTGTGCATCGGGGCTGCAGCAATCGGCAGCGTCATTGCGTTGATCGGCCACCCAGCACCTCCGGACCAAGCCGAGTGGATCCTGGCTCATGGCATCGGGATCTTCGCCTGTGCCAGCGCTGTTCTCATTGGTCGCACCGGCTGGCTGAGCACGGCCAACCCCGCCAACCACGCTCGTGAACTTGTCTTCTCGCTCGCTGCCGTTGCGGGGTTAACCGCAATCGCGTTCAGCACCCAAGGCGCCCTGCACTACGTCGTACTTGGCTCAGTCCTGCTCGTCACGACACGTTTCGGCGTCCGAATCGGGCAACCCCTCGCACTCATCCTGATCGGCGCTGCGGCCCTACAAATCTCCACCGGCACCGGAGCGTTCGTAACCGGCGAGGTCTTCGACACTCGGTCGTTCCAGACTTTCGCGGCGATCACGGTTGTTTCAGCGGCCATGGTCGGTCGTCTCACTATGCGACTCGATCAGCAGTTGCGTGAGCGAACGCGGTCCGCTCGCCGCTGGCAAAAACTCGCCGCAAGCGGCTCTGACGGCTACGTCGAGGTTGACGCGGACCGCCAGATCATCGATATCAGCGAGGGCCTCGCCCACAGCCTTGGACTACGGGCCGACCAGACCGTGGGAATGCAGCTACGAGACCTTTTCGACAAGGACGGCTGGAACAAGATCGAACACTTCGCAAAGCTCGTACTGAACGGGCGTAGCGTCCGATTCGACCGTAGCTTTCAGACCGCTGACGGCGACACTCGATGGGCTATGGCGAGCATCGACCCTCGTCTCGACAGCAACGGCACGTTCGCTGGCTGCACGATCTACATCGTCGACACGACCGACGCCCACCAGATCAACGCCGAGCGCGTCGAGACCCAAGTCGCGATTGCGAAGGCCCAAGAAGCCGAACGTCGAAAGCTGGCCCAGCGAGTCCACGATGGAGCGCTCCAGGACTTCGCCGCCGCAAACCTGCTGGTGGGAGCCGCCGGCCTGCACAATCCGCCAGAACTCAATGACAGCTACCTCGCTCGGATCGAGGAACTTCTCTGCGGGGGAATGCGAAAGCTACGCACCGACGCAATCGGAAGCGACGACATCGATCTTCGCGAAGTTATCGTGATCGAGGCGCTCGAAGAGGTTGTCGAGAAGTTCTCCGTCGTCAACTCCGCTACCGTCACGATCACCGAACGGCGCCTGAGCGAAGCGACACCCGAACGAGCCCGAGTCATCTTTCAAATTGCTCAAGAAGCTCTGGTGAACGCTCTGGTGCATAGCCAAGCCGGCAACATCTCGGTATCGATCATCGGCGACCATCTGGGGTTCATTATCCGAGTCGTCGACGACGGCATTGGCTTCGACCAACGTCGTGTCACCGAGGTTGGACACCTCGGCATAAATAACATGAACGCACTCGCCTACAGCGTCGAGGGCTGGTGCTCGGTGTCCACGCAGAACTGCGACGGAACCCGCGTCGAGGCGTGGGTACCGCGACAAGCCTCGGGTGAAGACGTTGTCGCTCTTGGCGCCCGCCTTAGTTCGCTGCGAGACCCGCTGTAACCGGCGAATCGAAAGGCGGCGGCACCACCAACCCTGCACGGGTTGCCTTTGCCACTGCCTCCAGCTGGCTTGAGGATTCCGTCTTCGTCAAAAGGCCCCGAATACGAGCACGAATTGCGTGCACGCTCAAGCAAAGCTCACTTGCAATAGTCGATGCATTTAGGCCCGCTGCAAGATATTCGAGGACTTCCATTTCCGCTGGTGACAGCGAATAGGGATCGTCGGCAATAACACCCATTGGCGGACCACCATCGACCGCACGACGAAGCCCGCTCACGATCTCGGTGATCGCGCTTCGCTTGGACAGCACGACGACATTCGGAAGCTCGCGAGCCCGGCGGATGACCGCAGGTGCAGCAAAGGCCGTCAGAATCGCAATTGGCGTAAATGCTCGAACGTCGGAGCGCTCGGCCTCGCGGACTCGCTTTGCGAGATCGAGGCCGGTGACCGCCCCGGTGAGACGGTAGGACGTCACGATGAGATCGGGTCGAGCGTTCTCGATAAGGGCGAAGCCGTCTTCGGCGTTCTGCTCGAGCCCAACAGCTCGCAGGTCGTCGGTAAGTCCAAGAGCAAGCTTCAACGCTTCAGCGAACGAACGCTGATCGTCAACAATAACCAGCCGTGTCTGTTGATCAATCTCATCATATGCCATGAAAGCAGAGTACGAATTTCGCTCTCATTAAGGTAGATGAACTACCCAAATGGGCAGCGAGATACTACGAAGACTCACGTCCTGGCACCAAATGTCCGTCGCGAATAGCAGTAGTGACAGCCGCCAATTGAGTAGACGCACCCAGGATTGCCATAACATCTTTGACGTGCCGACGGGCCGTGTGAATGCTCACATACAGCTCTTCAGCAATTTCGGCAGGGGCGTATCCCTTACCCATGAGCTCGAGTACTTCTCGCTGCCGTCGAGAGAAGACCTGGTCGCTTTGGGTGTCCTTCGCCTCTTTGTCGGGACCGGAGGCAATCGCATGCAGGAGTTGCGATAGTGGCGAATCCTTGGACAGCACCTGCTCGACGCCGTGCTCTCGTGCCAGATCTTGGAGGCCACCGGAAGATGCGTGCGCAGTGAGCATCACCGTGCGAACCGTGATGCCTTCATCACGAATCATGTCGGCACATTCAAAGCCCGTCATACCAACGAGCTGGTAATCGATCACGAGCACATCAGGCTTCATGGTGAGCAACATCTCACGGCAGTGGTCGAAGCCCGTGGTTACACCAACGCACTCGAAATCTTCGGTGCTCGCGAGCGCGAGACATAGCGCCTCACCGAATGAACGGTGATCGTCCAGTATCCCGACACGACAGACCACACCATTGTTCTATCGCGAAAGGCGTGATGGATGGTGCCTAACTAGACAAGCGATGCAATTTTTTGTTGATTTTTCACGACAGAACGGCCCCAATCGAAGCGAAACTACCCAAATGGGTAGTCGCCGTGTTGATCCTGCCCGATGACGGTCGGTAGACGCTACGGCAGCAGCCAAACAGCGGTGTCTTGCTCAATGACCGATCCCGAAGTCGGCGAGGATGCCAAAAGCACCTCGGCGCCGGCAGGCAAGGCGACGGGCGATGAGCCCATGTTCACGATGACCAGCACGTCGCCACGACGATACGCAAGCACGTCGTCGCCAAAGGATGTATCGAGCGCAAACGCCCGCTCTTCGGCCAGATGCTCGGCCCGAAGCGCTATCGCCGTGCGATACAAGGAGAGGCAGGAGGCCGGATCGGCGAGCTGTGCTTCGGCTGAGAGATCACCAAAGATCTCCGGCTGCGGCAACCACGCTCCCCCAGCACCAAACCCGAACGAATCGCCGGAACGCTCCCACGGAATCGGCACACGACACCCGTCGCGGCCCTTCTCGGTGAACTCAGAACGAAACCAGGTTGGGTCCTCGAGAACTTCTTCGGGCAAGTCCCAAACCTCTGGCAGCCCAAGCTCCTCACCCTGGTAGATGTAGGTCGATCCCGGCAGCGAAAGGGTGACCATTGCTGCGGCGCGAGCGCGCCGTGCGCCACGCTCAACATCGAGTGCTTCGACCGGCCCGGTCATTGGCCATTGGCGCCACGGAATGCCCGCATCGAGTCCATATCGAGTGGCGTGACGCATGACATCGTGGTTCGACAACACCCACGTTGACGATGCGCCAATCTCATCGGCCGCCGTCACGGATCGGTCGATGACCTCAGCAAAATCGGCGGCATTCCACTCTGTCGCAAGGAGATCAAAGTTGAACGACTGGTGGTATTCGTCAGCCCGCAAGTAGAGCGGTAGGCGATGCGCTGCAACCCACGCTTCGGCGACCATCATGCGGTCGTCATACTCATCGAGCACAGAGCGAAAGCGTCGGTTGATCTCATGCACGCCGTCGCGATCCCAGAACGGATGGTTCTCCGTGGTCTCGCTCTCGAGGATCTTGCCGACCTTGCCAACGTCGGGGAAGGTGGTGTCCTTGATCAGGCCGTGAGCAACATCGATGCGGAACCCGTCGATGCCTCGGTCGAGCCAGAAGCGGAAGACATCGTCAAACTCGGCTCGAACCTCTTCGTTCTCCCAGTTCAGATCCGGCTGCGAAGGGTCGAACAGGTGCAGATACCACTGGCCGTCCTCTACCTGCTCCCAGGCTGACCCTCCGAACACCGCCGTCCAATCGGTGGGCGGCAGTTCGCCGTTCGTCCCCTTGCCGTCCTTGAACACATAACGGTCTCGCTCGGGGCTCCCCGGACCTGCGGCAAGCGCCTCCTGGAACCAGCGATGGTCGCTCGAGGTATGGTTCGGCACGAGGTCGGCAATGACCTTGATGTCTCGGGTATGGGCTTCTGCAATGAACAGCTCGACCTCTTCGGTCGTGCCGAAGCGCTCGTCGATCGTGCGGTAGTCGGCCACGTCGTAGCCACCGTCACGAAGCGGCGAGCTGTACCACGGGTTGATCCACAACGCGTTAACACCGAGGTCGCGCAAGTAGTCCAACTTGCTGCGAAGCCCGGTGACATCGCCTGTTCCATCGCCGTTCCCATCGGCAAACGATCGGACATAAACCTGGTACACGACGCCGTTACGCCACCACTCTGACGTTGTTGTCGCTGCGCTGTTCATTGCGTTCTCCTGCAAACCTCGATGAGTTTCGATCACGCTACTGACCATTGGTTCACGACAGACTGATGTCATGGACCCAAACATGCAAGCAGCCATCGACGAGGCCGAACTCGGCTGGAATGAAGGAGGAATCCCGATCGGGAGTGTGCTCGTGCACGAGGGCACGATTATTGGCCGCGGCCACAACCGGCGGGTACAGAACGGCAGTCCGACGCTGCACGGCGAAATGGACGCGCTTGAGAATGCTGGCAGGCTCCCAGCATCGGTGTACAAGGAATGCACGATCTACACGACGCTCTCGCCCTGCTCGATGTGCAGCGGAGCGATCCTGCTGTATGGCATTCCCCGAGTGATCGTGGGCGAGAACTCGACCTTTCTCGGCGAAGAAGACCTGCTCCGATCACGGGGCGTGGACGTCACCGTTCTCGATGACCCAACCTGTGTCGGGCTCATGGAGCGCATGATTCGCGAACGGCCCGAGCTATGGAATGAGGACATCGGCGAGTAGAACGGACCCATGATCGTCACCATTTCGTTCTCGGCCACCGAAGGAAACCGCGACGCTCTCGTCGCCAAGCTCATCGAGATTATTCCCGACACGCTCGCCTTCGAAGGCTGCAACAGCATCGACTTCGTCGAGTCGCAGGATTCCGCTGGAGCCCTCATGCTCATCGAGGATTGGGACTCACACGAGCATTACAACGCGTACAAGACATGGCGCCGCGAGAGCGGCACGTCTGTCCTCGGGAGCGATCTTGTTGATGCCACATCGGTGAGCAGCAGCTACTACGACGTGCTGGGCGCCTAAAGCGTTCCCGCAGCGAGCCGACCGCGCACCTCGACAGCTCGCTCGCGCACCTCGTCCAGATCGTTCAAGCGACGCATGCCAGCGAGCTGTTGACCCATCCGATGATTGGACGCAAACGCCTCGGCGTTGCGAGCAAGAAAGTCCCAGTAGAGCGTCGTGTATGGACATGCATCTGGACCCGTCCGCTTCTTTGGATCGAAGCGGCAGCCGCGGCAGTAGTTGCTCATCTTATTGATGTACGCACCACCGGATGCATAGGGCTTGGTCGCCATCAGTCCGCCATCGGCGTGGAGCGCCATGCCCACCACGTTGGGCAGCATCACCCATTCGGCGCCGTCGACAAACGAGGCCCACATCCATTCGGTCATCGCCGCAGGATCCACACCGGAGGTCAACGCAAGGTTGCCGAGAATCATCAACCGCTCGATGTGATGGGCGTACCCGTAGTCGTGGACGTGCGAGATCGCTCCCGCTACACACGCCATCTCGGTCTCTGCCGCGCCGGTAAACGCCGGAGGCACCGCTGCGGTCGCGTCGAGCGAGTTGCGGCCGCGGTAGTCGGGCATCCACAACCAATAGACGCCCCAGACATACTCACGCCAGCCAATCACCTGCCGAATGAACCCCTCGACACTGTTGATCCGTGCTTCGCCGTCGTGGAAGGCAGCTTCAGCCCGCTCGACAACCTCGAGGGGATGGAGCAACCCCAAGTTGAGCGACGAGCTGAGCGTTGAATGGGCGAGCTTCCATTCGTCGGCCAGCATCGCGTCTTCGTGGGGACCGAACGGGTCGAGGGCGCGTTCGATGAACTGATCGAGACGCACGAGCGCTTGTTCACGGGTCACCGGCCACCACCCGGTTGGCGCTTCGCCCCAGGTGTCGACCATGGAATCAATGACCGATGCATCGATTTCGTCAAGAGCGAACGGCGTGAGCTCGGGCCATATGCGTCCGTCCTTGGGAGGCCGTTCCCGATTGTCGTGATCGAAGTTCCACTGCCCGCCGACCGGATTCGGACCGTCCATGAAGATGTCGAGGCGCGACCGTTGCCACCGATAGAAATCCTCCATGGTGAAACGCTTTCGGGCCGACGCCCATTCGGCGAAGTCGTCGTAGTGACACGTGAACTGGTTGTTTAAGACGAGCTCGACGTCGTTGCGTTCGAGCATGACTCGACCGTCGTAGCTCATTGGTTCCATTGCGATCACGCGTTCAACGCCATACTCGCATTTGTGTTCAGCAAGACCGGCAGAGAGCGTTCGTGCCCGCCGAACATCGACGGCAAACCCTTCTGCCCGTAGCTCCTGAGCGAAGTGCTCCATTGCGGAGAGAACCAGATGGAGCCGCTGCGCATGCCACTGCTTGGAGGCCACCTTCTGAGCGCTGATGACAAACAACACCCGGCAGTCACCAGGCCGCCGACCTTCCAGCGAGGAGATCGCCCGATTGAGCTGATCTCCAAGCACCCAAACCGTAGGTGTCACGGGGTATCTGGGTTGAGGGCGTTATGCCGCTCGCGAACCTGCGCTGGGTAGTGGGCCCTGGCGTAGTCGATGTTGTGACTCAGAGCGATGTCCAAAAGCTCCATCCGGTCCGGGCTCTGCTTCCACGGGACGGGCACGTAGATCGGAAGGTCAAAGACACGAAGCTGATCGAGACCGCTGTAGATCTTTCGCTGGTACTCGGCCCGATCTGCCCACTCCCAATGCGCGGGTGCAAAGCCGGTTCCAGGGTCGAGGTAACACCGGTCGCGAATGCCGTACGTCTTCATGACATCGAGACGTTCCTCGAACCAGGAGACCATGACCTCAACCGGGTCGCCCTCGACGTGTTTGAGATGACGCGGGTCGGGGCCGAGCATGAACGGCAACACGACATCACATTCGCGTTCAGCGGCGAACTCGAGCATCTCCGCGTCTTGCAGTGCGTCGGCAGCGTTGAGTACCGAGGCTCCGGCATCGAATGCCCGCTTTGCGGTCTCCACCTGCCAGGTATCGACCGAGATTCGCACGCCCAGGGCGGCGATTGCTCGCAGAGGTCCTTCGAGGATCGCCCACTCTTCATCGGGTGAGACGAAGGCGGCATTGCCATGTGAGGCTTGACCACCGAGATCGATATGGTCGGCGCCTTCAGCGATCAGCTTGGTTGCATACGCGGTTGCTGCCTCGGGCGTCGTAGCGACCGAAAAGTCGGCGAGTGAGTCTGGGGAGGCGTTGATGACTCCGAATATCTCCATACGTCGAACCTACGTGATCCGCGGTTGTTCGAACTGACGGAATCGGAGGACGTCCGTCACGATCGCTGGCCGCTCCAGCCAATAGCTTCGGCGATGGCTTTGCGGGCGCCGATCGGGTCTTCGATCGGCATCATATGCCCGATCTTGTTCATTCGAATCACGGTCTTATTCTCGATGGCATCGAGGAGATCGCCACTTCGCTTGATGGGTGTCATCTTGTCTTCGGTGCCGAGCACGAACGTCACTGGCTGAGCGATCGTTGACGCCGAAGCCACCGCTCCCTTGTACGCGTTGCAGGCCGCCATGTCGTGCCCGAGCGCGTTCTCCGGGGATCGTTCGATCAGTGCACTACTCGCGCCGATGAGCCAACTTCCCGGCGACGGATGTCCACCACGATGTGCATTGCTGCCGATGCCCCACGACGTCATCAGCTTGCTGGCCTTGGCCTTGTCGTCGTAACTGCTGGTCAAGAGCTCGGGGTGCACCGGCATATCGGTCGCCGTACCGATGAGCACTAGCGACTCCGCGCACGTGGGGTCTTGAGCCGCGGCTTCGATAGCTACGTAGGTGCCGAGCGAGAAGCCAACAATGTGTGCTGGAGCGAGCTCGAGTTCATGGATGAGCCCAGCTGTCCACTCCCCCATTTCCTCGACCGTCTCCAGCGGCGCTCCGCCGCTCAGACCATGTCCAGGAAGATCGATGGCGGCGACCCGGTAGCCGTGATGGGACAGCCAGCGGCTTTGCATCTGCCATGTCGTTCGGTCCATGCCTGCACCGTGGACGAGCACTACGCCCGGCAGGTCGGAGTTGTGGTCGCGTCCACCCGTAGCAATACGAACCGGCGCTCCCCTGAAGGTGATTTCCATACTCGACTCCTATCGCTGTGAGGCTTTAAGCGCCCCGGCCAAGTCGTTGACGATGTCGCGCTCGTCCTCGAGGCCAACAGACAACCGAATGAGATCTTCACCGACGCCAGCGACCTCAAGGGCCTCGACCGACATCTGCTGATGGGTCGTCGAGGCGGGATGAACCACAAGCGTTCGAGCGTCGCCAACATTCGCGAGGTGCGACGCCAGCTTCACCGACTCGATGAACTTACGCCCGGCCTCTCGTCCGCCCTTCACCCCAAAACTCAAAATCGCGCCAGCGCCCTTCGGGTACAGGCGCTTTGCAAGTTCGTGATCGGGATGTGTCGGTGCGCTCGGGTGCGAGACCCAACTCACCGCATCGTGAGCGAGCAGCATTTCGACCACTGCATTCGCGTTCGATACGTGCTTCTCCATACGCAGCGGAAGTGTCTCGACGCCCTGCAGAATCTGGAACGCGTTCATTGGACTGATCGACGCCCCGAAGTCCCGAAGCCCTTCGGCACGAGCTCGCGTAATAAACGCCGCGGGACCAAACTCCTCGGAGAATGCCAAACCGTGGTAGCCGTCGTAGGGCTCGGTGAGGGTCGGGAACTTGCCGCTCGCATCCCAGTCGAAGTGCCCACCGTCGACGAGAACACCGCCGAGGGCCACACCGTGTCCACCAATGAACTTGGTGATCGAGTGCATGACGATGTCCGCACCATGCTCGATTGGACGCATGAGGTATGGCGAGGCGAAGGTCGAGTCGACCATGAGCGGAAGACCATTACGGTGCGCCATGTTGGCCATGGCTTCGATGTCCATTACTTCTATTCCGGGATTACCAAGGGTCTCGCCGTAGATGAGCCGGGTGTCCTCGGTGATCGCTGCCTCAAACGCTGCCGGATCGCGTGGATCGACGAACGTCGTCGTTATGCCAAAGCGCGGAAGCGTCTGCGACAAGATGTTCGCTGTGCCGCCGTAGAGGTTTCGAGCTGCAACGATGTGCCCGCCCTGACCCATGAGGGTCGCTACGCCCAGGTGGAAGGCCGCCATTCCGCTCGCAGTACAGACCGCACCGACGCCACCTTCGAGAGCGGCGATCCGCTCTTCGAGTACCGCCGTCGTCGGATTCGAAATGCGCGAGTAGATGTGGCCCGGCTCTTCGAGGTTGAACAAACTCGCCGCATGATCGGTGTCATCGAACATGAACGACGTCGACCAATAGATCGGAACGGCTCGCGCCCCGGTCTCACTATCGGGCTGGTGTCCGGCATGCAGACTGAGCGTGGAAAATCGAAGAAAGTCAGGTTCGACCATGTGCCCTCCTTGGCGGTAGGCGCATCGTAGCGCCACCTCCCGAGCGAGCGAGTCCTGGGCGGTTACACTCTCGCCCGTGCAGACTGCAATGTTCGGACGGGGCGAAGCCAAAGCACTCTTTACCGAGACCGGCTTCGATAAACGCTATTGGGCATCGATCCAAGGGTCGCGAGCGCTCTCACGACTCAGCTCTCGAGTCGCGCTGCCGACACACATCGAATTACCCACCGATCGACCGGTCATGCTCGCCGCCAACCACTCGAGCCTGTACGACCTCCTCGCGGCACTGATCGTGCTTGGCCACTACGGAATCAACGCCCGAATCGGCGTGAACGCGCGGTTCTTCTCAAATCCTGCTGGCGGGGCCTTTCTCCGAGGAATTGGATGCATTCCGTTCAGCAAGGGCGACGGTGGCGCCGCCGAAAATCAGATGGTCGACGCGCTCATTGCGCGCCAGAGTGCAGCGATTATGCCAGAGGGTCGAATCACCCGTCCCGAGGATCAGGTAAACGGCATTGGTCCCGCTCGCCCTGGAGTCTCCCGAATCGCACGACGGGCTAACGCCGCGGTCCTGCCGATCGGCTTTGCGTTCGCCAACGAAGCGTGGACCCCTGGCACCCCGCTACCCAAACCGCGCATGGGTCGTCATGAGGTCATCACCACGATCGGCGCGCCGATGTACTTCGAGACCGACGACCACATCAACAACGCGAACCAACTGATGGAAACCATTGGCGAGTTAGTGATGCAGGGCCGAGCGACTCGCTAGCCCCTGTTCCCCGTTTAGAGCACGTAGCCCTGTTCCCCGTTTAGAGCACGTAGCCCAGGAACATGGCGACCAGTGCGGTCAGAAATCCGAGCGCTCCGGTAATGGCCTTCATCTTCTTGTCCTCGGTTTTGGCATGCACAAATGCGGCCACACCAGACGCAACGACGAAGAGGAACTTGATTCCAAAGACCATGCTCCAGCCAGAGGTTGGATCGTCGACCGACAAGAAATTCCAGATGCCGGTGAAGATGGCGAGAGCAAACGCCGGCCACGCAACGTTCTGAAACGCCTGCGCTGCCTTTGCTGGCAAGCCGTCGACGCCAGCGCTACGAAGAACCGGCAAAAGCGCCATCATCACGATCTGCCCACCAACCCAGACGGTCACGGCAAGCACGTGCAAGAAGATTCGGATAGTGGTCAGGTCGAGATTTGCAGACTGCATGGGTGTAACCCTCACACCGTCGGAGGGGTATCGGCAAGTCCGCTGGGAGGAGTTTTCAACTCCCCGAAACCACACACCAAAACCATGATCATCGATTATCGATGAGGACGAAATTGACAGGACACAGTATGGTAAGAGGCGGACGACGCACAGGAGACGCGTGAATGAAAAAGGTGTACGACTCAGCCGCTGAGGCACTCGACGGTTTGCTCTTTGACGGGATGTTTATCGCCGCTGGCGGCTTCGGTCTGTGCGGCATCCCCGAGCTCCTCCTCGCAGCCATTCGCGATGCAGGAACAAAGGACCTCACGTTTGCCTCGAACAACGCAGGCGTCGACGACTTCGGCATCGGCATTCTCTTGCAGACCAAACAGGTCAAGAAGATGATCTCGTCCTACGTCGGCGAAAACGCAGAGTTCATGCGCCAGTACCTCTCGGGCGAACTCGAACTTGAGTTCAACCCCCAAGGCACGCTCGCCGAACGAATGCGATCTGCCGGCTGCGGCATCCCTGGCTTCTACACCAAGACCGGCGTCGGAACGATCATCGCCGAAGGTAAGGAACACAAGGACTTCAACGGCGAGACCTACATCCTCGAGACCGGGCTCTTCGCCGATGTCTCGATCGTCAAAGCATGGAAGGCCGACGAAACCGGCAACCTCGTGTTTCGCAAGACCGCCCGCAACTTCAACCCGCCGGCTGCGATGTGCGGCAAGGTGTGCGTTGCTGAAGTTGAAGAGATCGTCCCCACCGGATCACTCGACCCCGACCTCATCCACCTGCCCGGCGTCTACGTCAACCGAATCGTCCAGGGCGAACACGAAAAGCGCATCGAACAACGCACAGTTAGGACCGCATAATGCCTTGGGATCGCAATCAGATGGCCGAACGAGCTGGCCAAGAGCTCGAAGACGGCTGGTACGTCAACCTGGGAATCGGAATCCCGACGCTCGTCTCGAACTACATCCCCGACGGGATCGAAGTGACGCTGCAATCGGAGAACGGCATGCTCGGCATGGGCCCATTTCCGACCGAGGAGAACATCGACGCCGACCTCATCAACGCTGGCAAGCAGACCATCACCGAACTACCGCAAACCTCGTACTTCGATAGCGCAACATCGTTCGGCATGATCCGCGGCGGCAAGATCGCAATGGCGATCCTCGGTGCCATGGAAGTCGCCGAGAACGGCGACCTTGCGAACTGGATGATCCCCGGCAAGCTCGTCAAAGGTATGGGTGGCGCCATGGACCTCGTGGCAGGCGTCGGCCGTGTGGTCGTCATTACCGACCACACGTCCAAGCACGGAGACAGCAAGCTCCTCAAGGAGTGCACCCTGCCGCTCACCGGCACGGGTGTCGTCGATCGGATCATCACCGATCTCGGTGTCTTCGATGTGGTCGAGGGCGGCCTGACCATTGTTGAGCTCGCCCCCGACGTCACCGAAGAAGAAGTGCGCGAGAAGACCGACGCAACGCTCGTTTAGCCGAGCAGCAGCCCCAGGGATTCATACAACAACGCTGGCTTGTCGTCGCCGACCACGTGGATTGCGACCTCTTGCTTGAGCAACACGCCGGTTGACTTCTCGGTCACGTCGATCACTCGCGACTTTGCATGAACCTGTGCGCCGGCGGGAACCGGGTTCAAGAACCGCAGGCGGTCAGCGCCATAGTTCAGCGCCCCCATAACACCATCGACCTTGGGTCCGATCTGCACACTCAGATACGACACGAGGCTCAAGGTCAGGAAGCCATGAGCGATTGGGCCACCGAATGGTCCAGCGTTGGCCTTTTCGATATCGACGTGGATCCACTGATGGTCCTTCGTGACATCGGCGAAGGTGTTGATCATCTCTTGGGTGATCTCGACCGGCTCGGTCCAGTCCGTCCACTCGTCGGTGATCAGACCTTTCAGTCCTTCGATGTCTTTGATGGAGACGCTCATGAGCGGCCTTTCGTGTCGTCGT
>CALBVK010000243.1 GCA_937969345.1 uncultured Acidimicrobiales bacterium | reverse complement strand
AGATCTCATCTTTTAACTTAGGTCCCTCCTCTTGTTGAATTGCAGGGGGAACCGGCAGGGCGCAGCTCTATCTGCTCCTGAAGTCTTGGTTCACGACCGTTGAAAGAAGGCGACTTTCAGGTCGTAGTTAATAGATGAGCTTTGACACCGGGACGCAGAAGATAAAAGATGAGATCTGACACCAAAGGCTTGAGATTGGTGGAGCAGGTCAGCCCGTGTTGCGGAGGCCCGCGGCGACGCCGTTAATGCTGAGCAACAGGGCTCGGCGGATCCGCCGAGCGGCAATGCCTTCGGCGGAGTCGGCGTCGATATCGGTCGTGTTGTTGCGTGTGCTCTTGAGCAGGTTGACCTGCAGCGCGTTCAGCGGATCGAGATAGTTGTCACGAATCTCGAGCGTGCGGCGCAGCACCGGAAGGTCGCCGAGCAGATCGTTGCCGGTGATGCTCGTGATCGTCTCGATCGTACGTGCATGTTCGTCGCGAATGATGTCGAAGACATGGCGGTGTTCGGGTTCGACCAATGCGTCGACATAGGTACGTGCAATACCGAGATCGGTCTTCGACAGCGTCATCTCGACGTTCGAGAGGAAGGTGCGGAAGAAGCGCCACTTGGCGAACATGTCGTTCATGTCCTCACCGTGACCCGCCTCAAGTGCAGCGGTGAGGCCCGAGCCAACGCCGAACCAGCCCGGGACGATCTGACGAGACTGCGTCCATCCAAACACCCAAGGGATCGCACGAAGATCGTCGATTCCACTCGTCGTGCCTTGACGGCGAGCGGGGCGGGAGCCGATGTTCAATGCACCAAGTTCCTCAACCGGCGTCGACGTGGTGAAGTAAGGAACCAGGCTGTCGTCCTCGATAAGACTCCGGTACGACGCGTACGCGTTGTCGGAAACGATCTCCATAACACCCGACCACCGGTCGCGAGCTTCGTCACCGATACGACTCTCGGTGTGCATGAGCGTGCTTTCGAGCATTGCCGAATAGGCGAGATCGAGGTTGCGACGTGCCAGCCGCGGCCGACTGTACTTGTCGGCGATCACTTCGCCCTGCTCGGTGGTCTTCATCAAACCGGTAATAACACCCGACGGCTGAGCGAGGATTGCGTCGTGGGTAGGGCCACCGCCGCGACCGACCGTGCCGCCACGTCCGTGGAAGACCGGAATCTCGACGCCGTGGCGCTTCGAGACTTCCCGGACGGTACGTAGCGCTTTGTGGATCTCCCACTGTGATGTGGAGATGCCGCCATCCTTATTCGAATCGGAGTACCCGACCATGACCTCTTGAACGTTGCCACGCAGCTCGACGATGCGCCGGTAACCGGGGTCATTGAGAAGTGCGTCCATGATCTCGGTGATCGCCCGAAGATCGTCGATCGTTTCGAACAGCGGCACGAAGCCAATCCGAGCGATGTCGCGACTGAGATCGATTAGACCGACCTCGCGAGCCAGGACAGCCGGAGCGAGAATATCGTCTGGACCTTGGGTCATCGACACGATGTAGCTCTCGACGATCGAATCGCCAAAACGGTCCATCTGTTCGCGAAGCGTCGTGAACAAACCAAGAGCGTCTCCCAAGTCCGGGGTTCCCGATGGCGCGAACGGTCGAGCGACCTGCAGCTCCTTGCTCAGGAGCGCAAAGCGGTCGGCACCTTCGGCCGGATACGGCGTGCCGATGCTCTCGAATAGGCCGGAAAGGGCATCGTGGTGATGACGCGTGTGCTGGCGAATGTCCAGCGTGGCCAAGTGAAAGCCAATCGTGCGAGCCAAACGACGAAGCGTCGACAACTTGCCCTTGGCGACAACCTCAGCGCCGGTGTCGCGCAGCGATTCGTTCATCCGGTCGAGGTCAGCGCATAGCTCGGCGGATTGGCCGTAAGCGGCCTCCGCGCCTCGGCCATCGGAGGCCAGCGCACGCTCGGTGGCGGCGAGTTTGCCGTCGATGATCGTGCAGGCGATTCGATATGGTTCGTCGGCGATCAACGGTGATAGGCCGTCGACGAGGCGAGGGAACATCGCTGATTGGTCGGCGATCCACTCTTCGAGGTCCTCGGTGATCGGACGGATACTGCCTGACACGCTGAGGTCGCTGGCCAAGTCCTGGACACCACGACGAAGCAGGCGCAAGGCTCGCTGGCGCTGCAAGGTGAGTACTTCGTCGGTGACCTCGGCAGTAACGAACGGGTTGCCGTCGCGATCGCCTCCAACCCAAGAGCCAAAGCGGATTGGGGTGAGGTCGTCGGGAATCTCTACGCCGCGCTGCTCGGCCAGAAACTCGAGGTCAGACCAGACCAGTGGCAGCGCGTCAGCGACTAGACCTTCGACATAGAAGATGATCGAGCGGGCTTCGTCGACCGGCGTTGGTTTCACCTTGCGGAGCTCGTCGCTGAGCCACAGCAAGTCGATGATCTCGCCGATGCGGCCGTCGATCCGAACCTCTCCCGCCTTCGTCGCGGTCGGGCGGGCGCGAAGTAGTTCAGCAATCTCGGAACGCTTTTCGAGCACGGAGCGTCGAGAGGCTTCCGTTGGGTGAGCAGTGAACACGGGCCGGTACTCGACTGTACGAAGTCGTTCGGCGATCATGTCAGCGCCGACGCCGGCCTCATCGGCGCGTGCGAACGTGTCGAACAGTTCGCCAGAGCCCTCCGTCTTCAGCCGTAGCTCTTCGACGCGGTTGACCTGCTCGGCAACGTTGGCAAGGTGGAAGTAGATCGTGAACGCACGCACGAGAAGAATCGCTTCGATCTCGCTTACTCCGTCGACGGTCGTCTCAAGCTCGGCGCGAGCCGATTCGTCTCCCTCGCGGGTGCTGCGGGCCAGAACACGAACCTTTTCGACAAGTTCGTAGAACTCGACACTCACGTTGCGCTGGATGGAGTCGCCTAGCTGTGCACCGAGCCGACGAATGTCAGCACGGAGTCGATCTTGTCGTTCGCTTGCAGATGCTTCAACAATGGTCACCCCCTCAGCCTATGAACGGCCGGTGGAGTCGAGCGCTGGTATCGCGATCGCGAATGCACCACGCGGCGACCATCTCTCCCACCCGCGGCGAATCCCTTCTACGATCTCGCCATGAGCATGCAGAACATCTGGGCCGCCCGAACTCCCGCTCAGAACGCCGATGCGGCCGCGGACTTCTCCGTCGAGGTCTCCCCCGTTGCGGGATCGATGGGCGCATACGTAACCGGCCTCGACATCGCCACGATCGACGACGCCGGAGTCGCCGAGCTTCACCGTCTCCTGTACACCTACAAGGCAGTGATGCTGCGCCGACAGCGGCCCGATCTCTCGTTCGCCGCCTACGCGTCGTTCGGTGCTCGTCTTGGCGAGCTCGCCATCGACCCGTTCGTTGAGCCACCGATTGCCGAACACCCAGAAATCATGGGGCTTATTCGTGAGGCGGACGACACGTCGTACAACTTTGGCGGCGACTGGCATAGCGACGGCACGTACCTCGAACGTCCCGGCGGCCTCACCGTGTTGTGGGGTAAGGACGTCCCGCCGTTCGGCGGCGACACGTTGTTCGCCAATATGGAACTGGCGTGGCGAACCTTGTCGCCAGCGTTCAAGGAAATGCTCGACGGCCGTCGATGCCTTCACGCAGCAACCGGGCTTGGACAGAAGGCACCGATCACTCGCAAGGGCGACTACCCGTCGGTGAACTTTGGCCAAGAGCTCGACCGGATTGCGCACTTCCACCCGATCAAACGGACACATCCCGAAACCGGACAGCACGCGTTGTTTGTGAACCAGGCGTACAGCGTGCAGATCGAGGGTTGCACCGAGGACGAGAGTGCCGGCATTCTCCAGTTCCTGTTCGACTGGGCGCAGTCGCCGGCCATGACGGCACGTTTGGTGTGGGAGCCGAACACCGTCATGATCTGGGACAACCGAGCAACAACGCATTACGCAATCGCCGACTACGGGGGCTTTCGCCGCGAAATGTACCGTCTAGCCATTACCGGCGAGGTGCCTGAATGACCATGGAGAAGCTGTGATGTTGGAACGTTGGACTCCACCCACGACCGAAGCCGACGCACGGATCGAGCTCGCCGCCGCGTATCGCTACGCCCACGACC
>CALBVK010000242.1 GCA_937969345.1 uncultured Acidimicrobiales bacterium | reverse complement strand
GTGCGAGAGTGCTCCCGGTCCATCAATGCGGTCGCAGCCCACATGGTGTTCGAGCCTTGCATTGCATGACTTGTGCCGAGTCGCTCGCCACTCGCCCAGCCCATCGACATCGAGCGGCCTTTGCTGTTCGGCTGCGGATCGCGCAAAAGGCGCTGGACGGACGAAGCGGTGAGCAATGGTGCGCCATCATTGAGAAAGACCCGCTGGATCTTGGCCCAATCGGGTACGGACACGTGAAGGCGCCCGGCAGGAGTAAGTAGCGGGGGATTGTCGGCAGGCTTGCGCCCGTTGGGATCGGCCGGGTCGCCCTTGCCAGCGAGCAGCGGCCCGAGCCGTACTCGGGGGTGATGTCCCCGAATTTCGGGTGGCGGGCCGAACCCGGCCGTCGTCACTTCGAGCGGGTCGAGGACGTACTCAAAAAGAGCGTTCTCGAACGCTCCATCGATGATCCGATCAATCGCCGCTCCGACCATCGCATAGCCGAGGTTCGAATAGGTGAAGGTTCCTGGCTTGTGTGGAGCAGCGGAGAGCACACGTTCGACCGCTTCGGTCCGTTGGGCGATGAGCGGTTCGGTGCTCTTGTGGGCGGCGCGCATAGTCTTCGCAGTTGGATTCGCGGGGACGCCAGCTCGACAGTGCAGCAGGGCATCGATGGTCACCCCTGCCCAACCAGGGCTGACCTCGGCTATGTCAGGAAAGAGCTCGGCGACCGGACGGTTCCAATCGGTCAATCCTCGTTCGACAAGGACCGCGTAGAGCATCGCCGTAATCGACTTGCCGCACGACCCAATGTGCCACTGGTCGGCAATGGTCGCCGGCGATGGGTCCGTGCGAGACCGATCGCCAGTTACGTCGATAGCGACCACGTCATCGCTGGTCGTGACCGCTCCGATCACCGCTGGTACGCCGAGTTTGCGTCGGAATTCCTCGAGTTCGCCGATGACTGCTTTCCCACTCATGTCGGGAACAACGCCTGTTGCCCCCGTTCAATTCCACCGATGCCACGACGCTCGGGTGGGTATTGGCGAATAATCCCGCTCGATTAGCGATGTGACCGCCGACACCCGTAGTGTGTCGACTGTCACGATTGATGGCTTTGGGTCATCGGTCGACAACCTGGGGGGTTTGCGTAGTGCCGATCGAGTCGTCTGGTGAGAGCGCGGGAAATCCGCGGCTCTACGAACTGATTAAGGACACGCCAAAAGAGGGCCCCGGCCCGACGGTGTGGGCCTGGCCGGCGTTCGTTGAACATCTGAAGGTTGCCGGACAGCCGGTGCAGGGCCCATGGCCACCGCACCAGGAGAAGCGTCCTGACCCGGACCCAGACTCACTCCCTCGAGCCGTGGCGGACCCCGGCGAGTAGCGAAACACCGAATTCAGTCCTGTCGATCACTTCCTAGACGAGAAACCGAGTATCCATGTTCCCTTCCCGCTTTCGATACGAAGCGCCCACGAGTATCGAGGAAGCCATTGCGCTTCTCGGTGCAAACGAGGACGCCAAGGTGCTAGCCGGTGGGCAGAGCCTCATCCCGATGATGAAGCTTCGCTTTGCCAACCCAGCACTGTTGGTCGATATCAACAACATCCCCGATATGGGCTACCACCGTGCCGACGCTGATGGTTCGTTCCGAATCGGTGCGCTCTGTCGCCACGCCGACCTCGAGAAGTCGACCATTCTCCGCGAGCATCAACCGCTCTTGGCTGCTGCAGCCCCGCTGGTGGCCGACCCCATCGTGCGCACGAGGGGAACGTTCGTTGGTTCGGTCTGCCACGCTGACCCGCAAGGGGATTGGGCGGCGTGCATGGTCGCCCTCGGTGGATCGGTCATTGCGCAAGGGCCAAACGGAAAGCGTGCCGTGGAGGTCAAGGACTTTGTTTCGGGACCATTCACCACGGTGCTCGCACGTGACGAGATCGCCATCGAAGGTGTAGTCCCCAAGGCCCAGGGGACCCGCACCGGCGGCTACCTCAAGCTCGAACGTCGAGTCGGTGACTTCGCTACCGCAGCCGTCGCCGTGTCCCTCGACATGTCCGGGGGCGTTGTCAAGAACGCCGGTATTGGCTTGGTCGGTGTCGGGTCGCAAACCATCAATGCCTCTGAAGCCGCAGCAGCGCTCATTGGGTCAAGTCTCGATGACGAGGCCGTCGATCGAGCCGCCGAGCTCGCTGCTGAAGCGTCGAATCCACGTGGCGACCACCGAGGTAGTGCCGACTACAAGCGCCACATCGTGTCCACGTTCGTGACTCGAATTATCGCCAATGTTCAACGATCAGAAATGCAGGTTGCGTAATGACGAGCCTCTTTGAAGAACTCCAGCCAGCCGCCGCCGCCGAGGTGCAGACCACCAGGGTCGACATCAAGATCAACGGCGAATACAAGGCAGCCCAGATCGAGCCGCGGTTGTTGCTCGCTCACCTGATTCGTAACGGCTTCCGGTTGACGGGAACCCACACGGGGTGCGATACGACCAACTGTGGAGCGTGCACCGTCTTGATGGACGGCGCTCCGGTCAAGAGCTGCACCGTCTTTGCGGTTCAAGCGAATGGCCATGAGGTCACCACCGTGGAGGGCCTCGCTACGGCGAGCGAGCTCCACCCGATTCAGGAGGGGTTCAAGGACGAGCACGGTTTGCAGTGCGGGTTCTGCACACCCGGCATGATGCTTTCGGCGAAGGCCTTGCTCGACGAGAACCTCAACCCGACCGAGGACGAGGTCCGCTGGGCACTTTCCGGGAACCTGTGCCGGTGCACCGGCTATCAAAACATCGTGAAGGCCGTGCTCTGGGCCGCCGCCAAGATGCGGGGCGATGTTCCCGCCGACGAAGCTGCGACTGCTGACGATTCACCAGGAGGGGAGGCCTAATGGCTCTCGACGAAATCAAGATTGGTGGCCTTGGCGCAAGCCGTCGCCGTGTCGAAGACAACCGTTTCATCCGCGGCAAGGGCAACTATGTCGACGACGTAGTGCTTCCTGGCATGTTGCACATGGAGATCCTGCGGAGCCCGCTCGCACACGCACGTATCAAGTCGATCGACACGAGTGCCGCCTACGCAATCCCGGGCGTGCGCATGGTGATGACCGGCGAGATGATGGCGGCCCGCAACCTTGCGTGGATGCCAACGCTGTCCTATGACACCCAAGCGGTGCTCGCCACGGACAAGGTGCGCTTCCAGGGGCAAGAGGTGTGCGCTGTCATCGCCGACGACCCCTACATCGCACGCGACGGCGTCGAGGCAATCGTTGTCGACTACGAACCGCTCCCGCCGATCGTCAACCCGACTCAGGCCATGGCCGACGATGCGGTCCTGATTCGCGACGACAAGGTCAACCAAAGCAACAATGTGATCTTCGACTGGGAGGTCGGCGACCGGGAGTCGACCGATCGAGCGTTCGCCGAGGCCGACATGGTCTCGGAGATCGACATGCATTACCCGCGGTCGCATCCGAGTCCGATCGAGGCTTGCGGTTCGATTGCGGACTACGACCGGTCGACGTCCAAGCTCACGGTCTACATGACAAGCCAGGCTCCGCACATCGTGCGAGCCGCAGTGTCGATGGTGGCCGAGATCCACGAGCACATGATCCGCATCATCGCCCCCGACCTCGGGGGCGGCTTTGGTAACAAGGTGCCCGTCTATCCGGGGTACGTCATCTCGATCCTCGCGTCGATTCTGCTCGAGAAGCCGGTGAAGTGGATCGAGGACAAGACCGGCAACTTGATCTCGACTGGCTTTGGCCGCGACGTCTATTTGAAAGGCAAGCTAGCGCTTCGCAAGGACGGCAAAATCCTCGGCGTCCGCATGGACACCGTGTCAGATCACGGCGCGTTCTTCTCCGATGCGCAGCCTTCGAAGTTCAAGATCGGGCTCATCCATTCGGCCTTTGCCTGCTACGACATCCCAACCGCTTATCTCACAAATCGCGGGGTATATACCAACAAAGCGCCAGGCGGAGTTGCCTATCGCTGCTCGTTCCGAGTCACCGAGGCGATGTTCTTCCAAGAGCGCATGGTGCAAGCCGCCGCCGACGACCTCGGTATGGATCAGGCCGAGTTCCGTCGGGTGAACCTGGTGAAGGACGACGACTTTCCCAAGCGCACCCCATTTGGTTTCCTCACCGATTCAGGGCAGTACGAGAAGTGTCTCCAGATCGGCCTGGATGCCATCGACTACGACAACTTCAAGGAACAAAAGGCCGAGGCTGCAAAGCGCGGCCGTCTCTTGGGAATCGGCATCTCGACGATGACCGAACCGTTGGGTGCAGGCAACAGTCGGGAGTACGACATCTTGGGTATCAAGATGTTCGATTCGGCTGAGCTCCGGGTGCATATGACCGGCAAGGCGATCCTGCGAACGGGCGCAAAGACCCAAGGTCAGGGCCACGAGACGACGTGGGCGCAGATCGTTGCCCATGAACTCGGTATACCGGCCGAGGACATCGTCGTCGAAGAGGGTGACACCGACACCGCTCCGTTCGGCATGGGCACCTATGCCTCGCGTTCGACACCGGTCGCCGGTGCTGCCGTGTCGATGGTCAGCCGCAAGATCCGAGCAAAAGCTCGCAAGATTGCCGCACACCTGCTCGAAGTATCCGACGAGGACATCGAGTGGGAGCTCGGTCGGTTCTACGTCCGGGGAGCCCAAGACCGCGGTGTCACCATCCAAGAGTGCGCAATGGCTGCGTACAGCAACGTTCCCGATGGGATGGAGCCTGGGCTTGAGAACAACGCCTACTACGACCCGCCGAACCTGACGTGGCCGTTTGCGTGTTACATCTCGACCGTCGAGGTCGATCCGCTCACCGGCGTTTGGGATGTCATCCGCATGGTGGCCGTCGACGACTGCGGGGTCCGAATCAACCCAATGATTGTCGAGGGGCAGATCATGGGCGGCCTCACCGAGGCGTACGCCATGGCGAACATGCAGTTCATCACGTTCGACGAGGACGGCAACTGCATTGGCTCGAACTACATGGACTACCTGCTGCCAACAGCATGGGAGACCCCAGGTTTCGAGTTGCACGAAGTTGTCACTCCATGCCCGCATCATCCGATCGGTGCAAAGGGAATCGGCGAGTGCGCCACGGTGGGCGGTCCGGCTGCGTTCGTGAACGCGGTGATGGATGCGCTCAAGGACATCGGTGTTCGTAACATCGACATGCCGCTGCTGCCCGACCGTGTGTACGAGGCAATCCAAACCGGTCAAGACGTATCCGGACATCCTCCCGTGAAGAACCGATAGGGGCTGGAGTGGATGTTGGTCGCGCCGTCGAGGGTTGGGGTGTGCTTGAGCGCGCCGTTGACCTGGCGCGCCGTGGCGAACCCTTCGTGCTCGCAACCGTCGTGTGGCGTGAAGGGCCATCGTCAGGCCAGCACGGATCGCGTGCCATCTATACCGCCGACGGTGAGATGCATGGCTGGATCGGCGGAGCGTGTGCCGAGCCGGTCTTCAAGCGCGAGGCGGTCAAGACACTCGAAGCTGGGAAACCTCGTCTGCTCGCACTTGGCGCCAGCGATCGGTTCGGCGACTTGCCGGACGGAACGATGGCCGTGGAGATGTCGTGTCAGTCAGAGGGCGCTCTGCAGATCTACTTGGAGCCGGTGATGTCGATGCCACATTTGGTGATCGTCGGCGACTCGCCGATGTC
>CALBVK010000241.1 GCA_937969345.1 uncultured Acidimicrobiales bacterium | reverse complement strand
GCCGGTCGGCGACTCGATCATGCCTTCGACGATTTGTGCTGCGACTGCGGCGCCTGTTTCCCACAGCATGCCTTCGACGATCTGGCCCCACGTCTGTCCTTCGACGTCCTTGCCGTTAAAGCCAATACTCATGGCGAGGCCACTCGCACCACGGTTGCGACCGGTCAGGCAAGCGCCGATCGTGCCTGAGTGGTAGACGGACCAGCCGACGTTTTGCCCAGGGTTGATACCGGACACCACGAGATCGAATGGCTCGCCGAATGAGCCGAGCTGGGCATACATCACACATAGCGCCGGAGGGCCGGTGACCGACCATGTGGTGAGCCCATCGAGCGCGGCGATCTCATGGGGGCGAGCGATTGGCTCATCGAACGTCAAGGTGCCGAGCGACGCTCCAGCGCCCGAGTACTCACTCGCCGGTGCGACAACGGTGACTTCACCAAAGGGTCGCATCGCGTTGGCTAAGGCATGGAGCCCAAGCGAGTCGATTCCGTCGTCATTGGTCACCAAGATGCGCACGACCACAACCTACCGCCGCCAGGGCGAAGCAAAGTCCACGCACCCGGACTCGCTTGATGCCAGAGTCACCCGACCAGCTCGTGAGCCCGATCGTTTGCCGCTTGAAGCGAGGCCCGCATCTGCTCGGTGAGCTCGGTGAGCTTCGACCGCGGCACACGGCCCTCTGGCATCGGGATCGGCTCGGCGACGGCCACCCCGACGGTTGCGCGGTGGGGACGTTTCGCTCCAGGTGGCATGGCCTTCTCGGTACCGGCAATACCGACGGGAACAATCGACGCTCCGGTCTTGGCGGCAATCCACGTAGTCCCATCGAAGAGCTCGCCGATCTGCTGGCCGGTTTGGCGGGTGCCTTCGGGGAAGATCATGAGCGGCTTACCCGAGTCCAGAATCTTGCGCGCAGCGGTGGTGGCTTCCCGGTCGGCGGCATCGCGATCGAGAGGGATCGCTCCGAGGCCAGCAATCCACCAACCCAGGGGCTTCACCTTGAACAACGATTCTTTGGCCAGCGTCGGAAGCCGTCGGCCGCCGAGCACGCCCACGATCACACTGTCGAGGTTCGATCGATGCACGGGCGCAATGATGCACGGGGGAGTGGTCTGCAACCGCTCGACTCCCTCATGGCGAACATCGAGCAACCGAAACAGGGTCTGTTCCGCCACCTTCTTGGTAATCGAATAGATACGTTCGCCATAGGGCTTGTCCGAAATCTCGGCTGCCCACTCGGCCAGGTCTGTCTCTGCCACGGGGAGATTCTATATCTCGCTCGGACTTCCGCCGAGATCCGCGGTTGCGGTCTTGGTCGCTTCGCGAGCTTCGCCGTCTCGCTAGGCGTTATCGAGGGCCGTGGTTGCGTCTTCCCATTCGGTCATCAGTCCAGCGGCCTTGTCCTTGGCGGCATCGAGGGCTGCAACGAGTTCCTTTACCTTGGCGTTGTCCTCATACACCGCAGGATCGGCGAGCTGGGTCTGAATGTCGACGACCGCGGCCTCTGCCTTCTCCCACTTGCGTTCCGCCGACTGTTGTCTCTTGCGAAGATCGCGGGTGTTCACATGGGCGCTGTTTCTCGCCTCGGCTTCGGCTCGCTTCTTTGCCTTCTTGTCGGCCGCCGAGGTGCCCCCACCCGAGGTTGCTGGTTTGTTCTTCTGCTTCTTTTTGTCGTTTTTGGCCGGGCCACCAGCCTCGCGACTCGACGCACCAACGTCGGCTGCGACCGATCCCAACGGATTTAGAACCGCGTCCGGCACACCCTCGTGCCAAATCGCCTTGCCGCCGCGTACCTCGATGAGCGCATCACACACGCCGCGAATCAAGTGGCGATCGTGTGTAACGAGCAGCACCGTTCCGGGATAGGCGCCGAGTGCGTCTTCGAGCACGTCGCAGCTTGGAAGATCGAGATGGTTGGTCGGTTCGTCGAGAACGAGCAGGTTGACCGGCACGACCATGGTCTTTGCGAGCGCGAGCCGGGTGCGCTCGCCCCCGGACAGTTCGGTGATATTGCGATCCGCAGCCTGCCCGGTGAAGCCGAACGAACCCAGAATCGTGCGCCAATTTCGCGTGGTCTGCTTTGGCGTGACCGTCATCAGTTCTTGGTAGACCGTCCGCGACGGATCCATGTCCTCGGCCTGGTCCTGGGCAAAGGCGGCGAGGTCGACGTTGCTACCGAGGGCGACGGATCCTTCCGTTGGCTCGAGGGCTCCGGTGAGGAGCCGGATCAGGGTCGTCTTGCCGGCACCGTTTGGCCCCACCAACCCCACCTTGCGCCCGCGCTCGACCACGATGTTTACGTCTTCGAGGATGGTGGTCTCGCTGCCGTCCTCGTTGGCGTACCCAACGGTTGCGTTCTCGATCTCGGCGACGATGCGCGACGAACGCTGCGGCTCGGGGAAGTCGAACTTGGCGGCGATTTCCTTCTCGGTCGGAACCTCGATGAGTTCGAGCTTCTCCATGGCCTTGATGCGGCTCTGCACCTGTTTGGCCTTTGTGGCCTTGTAGCGGAAGCGTTCAACGAAGGCTTCAGTTGCCGCCATGTTCTTTCGTTGCTGGGCCGCCTGGGCCACGATCTGGGCGTAGCGCTCTTCGCGGGCCGCGACGAATTCGAGGAACGAGCCCACATACTCCTGGGCGCCTCCACCGGAGATCTCGAGAATGCGGTTGGCGACCGCGTCGATGAAATCGCGATCGTGTGACACGAAGAGCAGCGCTCCGCCCCAGTTGGCGAGATGGTTCTCGAGCCACGCCACCGAATCAACATCGAGGTGGTTGGTGGGCTCATCGAGGATCAAAACGTCGGGCTCGCTCAAGAGAAGGCGGGCGAGAGCAACGCGCATCCGCCAGCCGCCGGAGAGCTCTTTGATCGGCCGATCGTTCCACGCTGGTGGAAATCCCAGTCCGGCGAGGACGCGGTGCGCTTCGGACTCGATGGCGTAGCCACCCATCGTCTCGAATTCGCTCTGCGCCTGGCCGTACTGGTCGATGATGCGCTCCATGTTTGAGCCGTCATCGGTTTCGAGTTCTTGTTCGAGTTTGCGCAG